>DATIZK010000095.1:0-74176 GCA_035517095.1 Burkholderiales bacterium | reverse complement strand
CGGCGGCCGCGCGCATCCTAGCCGGCTTCGCCCGGCAACGGTTCCTCGGCCGGCCGCGCGCCGTGCTCGGTGGCGAGCAGCATGTACATCGCGGGCACCACGAACAGCGTGAACAAGGTGCCGATCGCAATGCCGGACGCGATCACCAGACCCATGTTGTAGCGGCTCACCGCGCCGGCACCGCTCGCAGTGATCAGCGGCACCACGCCTAGCACCATCGCCGCGGTGGTCATCAGGATCGGGCGCAGCCGAATCGCTGCCGCCATTTCGACCGCCTCGCGCTTGGAGCGGCCCTCCTTCTGCAGGTTATTGGCGAACTCCACGATCAGGATGCCGTGCTTGCTGATCAGTCCGATCAGCGTCACCAGGCCGACTTCGGTATAGATGTTGAGACTCGCCCCGCCGACCCCCAGGCTGATGAAGATCAGCGCGCCGCAGATCGACATCGGCACCGACACCAGGATGATCACCGGGTCGCGGAAACTCTCGAACAGCGCCGCGAGCGACAGGAAGATGATGATCAGGGCGAAGAAGAAGGTCACCAGCAGCGCACTCGATTCCTGCACGAACTGGCGCGACTGCCCGGCGTAGTCGATCGAATAGCCCTGAGGCAAGGTGCGCGCGGCGAGGCCCTTCAGGTAGTCGAGCGCCTCGCCCTGCGTGACGCCCGGAAACGGCACCCCGGAAATTGTGGCGGAGTTCTGCTGCTGGAAGTGGTTCAGCGTCTCGGGCACCGTCTTGGTCTCGATGTGCGCGACGGTCGAGAGGGGAATCGGGTCGCCGCCCGCGGTGCGGATGTAGTAATTGCGCAGCTGGTCGGTGTTGAGGCGGTCGACCTGCTGCACCTGCGGGATGACCTTGTAGGAGCGGCTGTAGTAGCTGAAGTAGTTGACGTAGCCGCCGCCCAGCATCGCCGACAGCGCACCGCCGACGTCGCGCATCGACAGTCCGAGCTGCGCGGCGAGCTCGCGGTCGACGACCACAGTCGACTGCGGGAGGTCGATCTTGAGGTCGCTGTCGACGAAGATGAACCTGCCGCTAGCCTGCGCCTCCTGCAGGAACTTCTGCGCGACTTCGTTCAGGCGCTCGAACGGCTCGGTGGTCTGGATCACGAACTGGATCGGCAGCCCGCGGCTGCCCGGCAGCGGCGGCGGCTGGAAGGCCACCGCGCGCACGCCGGCGATCCGGTTGATCTCGTTCTGCACCGCCGGCTGCAGCTGCTCGGCGGTTTTGGCGCGCTCGTCCCAGGGTTTGAGCACCATGCCGGCGATCGAGAGCCCCGGCATGTCGAGCTGAAATACGTGGTCGGTTTCCGGGTGTTTGGCGAAGGTCTCGTAGACCTGGTGCGAGTACAGCAGCCGTTGCTGCAGGGTGGCGTTGGGCGCCGCCGTGGAAGAGACGATGACCACGCCCTGGTCTTCCTGCGGCGCAAGCTCGGACTTCGCCCCGGCGTACAGGAAATAGATGCTACCGAGCACGACCAGGGCGAACACGGCGGTCACCGGGACGTAGTTGAGGGCGCCGTGCAGCAGCGCCTGGTAGCGGCGGTGCAGGGCGTCGAAGGCGCGGTCGAGCAGCAGCACCAGGCGGTCTTCCCAGCCGCGCCGCGACGGGTCGTGCGGCCGCAGCATGCGCGAGCACATCATCGGCGAGAGCGTGAGCGCGACGATCGCGGACACCGTCACCGTGCCCACCAGCGTAAACGCGAACTCGGTGAACAAGGCGCCAGTCAGCCCGCTCAGGAACCCGATCGGCACGTACACCGCGACCAGCACCACGGTCATGGCGATGATCGGCGCGCCCAGCTCGCGCGCCGCGACGAACGCGGCCTGCATCGGTTTCATGCCCTGCTCGAGGTGGCGGTTGACGTTCTCGACCACGATGATCGCGTCGTCCACCACCAGCCCGATCGCCAGCACCAGCGCGAGCAGCGTCAGCAGGTTGATGCTGAAGCCGAACATCAGCATCACGGTGAAGGTGCCGATAAGCGACAGCGGGATGGCCACCGTGGGAATGAGCACCGAGCGCACGGAGCCGAGGAACGCGAACACCACCAGCGTGACGATGATCAGCGCCTCGATCAGTGTTTTGATCACCTCGTTGATCGAGCTGTTCACGAACTTGGTCGAGTCGTACACGATGCGCCCGTTCAGCCCGCGCGGCAGCTGCGCCTGGATGCCAGGGAGCACTGTTTGCACCCGCTTGACCACGTCGAGCAGGTTGGCGGCGGGCGCGACCTGAATGCCGATGTACACGGCCTGCTTGCCGTCGAAGGCGACCGCCGACTCGTAGTCCTCGGCGCCGAGCGTGACGTTGGCGACGTCCCGCAGGCGCACGATCGCGCCGTTCTGCTGCTTGACGATCAGGTTGCGGAACTCGTCCAGCGAGTGCAGGCCGGTCGAGGCGGTCAGGTTGACCTGCACCATCTGCCCCTTGGTGCTGCCGATGGCGGCCAGGTAGTCGTTGGCGGCGAGCGCGGTCTGCACGTCCGCGGCGGTCAGGCTGTACGCGGCGAGCTTGCGCGGGTCGAGCCAGGCGCGCAGCGCGAACAGCTTCTGGCCGAGAATCTCAGCGGTCTGCACGCCGTCCACCGCCTGCAGCTTGGGCTGCACCACCCGGATCAGGTAATCGGTGATCTTGTTCGCCGGCAGCACGTCGCTCGAGAAGCCGATATACATGGCGTCGATCGTCTGCCCGACCTGTATCGTGATGACCGGTTGCTGCGAGCCCGGCGGCAGCTGGTTGAGCACCGCGTTTACCTTGGTGTTGATCTCGGTCAGCGCCTTGTCGGTGTCGTAGTTCAGGCGCAGGTTAGCGGTAATCGTGCTGACGCTCTGGCTGCTGCTGGAGGTCATGTAGTCGATGCCCTGCGCCTGGGCGATCGAATTCTCCAGCGGCGTGGTGATGAAGCCGGCCACCAGGTCCGGATCCGCGCCGGTGTAGACCGTGCTCACGGTGACGACGGCGTTCTGGGTGCGCGGAAACTGCAGCACCGGCAGCAGCTGGATTGAGCGCAGGCCGAGCACCAGCAGCAGCAGGCTGACGACCGTGGCGAGCACCGGCCGGCGAATGAAGATGTCGGTGAACTTCATCGTTCGTCCCGGCTCACTCGTCCTTCGGCTGCGGCGCCGGGTTGTCGGTCGGCTGTACCGCGTTGTTGATCAACACCGGGCTGCCGTTGTGCAGCTTGATCTGGCCGGCGCTCACCACCTGATCGCCTTCCTTGACGCCCGAGAGCACGGCGACCTGGTCGCCGCGCGTCGCGCCGGTTGTGACGAAACGCTGCTGCGCGACCAGCTTGGGCTTGCCGTCGGGTCCCTTGCCCTGCTCCTCGACCACGTACACGACGTCGCCATAGGGGTTGTAGGAGATCGCGGTCTGCGGCAGCGTGAGCCGGCGCTGCGCGGCGCCGGAGGCGACCTGCACGGTCGCGAACATGCCTGGCAGCAGGCGGTGCTTCGGGTTGCTGAGCGCGGCGCGCACGGTGACGTTGCGCGTGGCGCTGTCGACCTTGGCGTCGATCGCCGAAATCTTGCCGCCGAACTGCTCGCCGGGAAACGCGTCGCTCTTCGCCGCTACCTCCTGCCCTACCGAGATTTGCTCGAGCATGCTCTGCGGAACGGTGAAATCGACCAGGATCGGGTCGAGCGCCTGCAGCGTCACCAGCTTGGTGCCGGGGCTCAGGTATTGCCCGAGGTCGACCGCGCGGATCCCGAGCCGCCCCGCGAACGGTGCGCGAATCAGCTTCTTGTCGATCAGCGCCCGCTGCTGGGCGACCTGGGCTAGGGCCGCCTTGAGGTTCGCCGCGTCTGCGTCGACCACGGCCTGGCTCACCGCCTTGACCTTGAGCTGCTGAGAGTCGCGCGCGTAGTTGATCTCGGCCAGCTGCGCCGCCGCTTGGAGCGCCTGCAGCTGCGCGGCTTCCTGGGCGGTGTTGAGATCGACCAGCGGCGCGCCGGCCTTGACCTCGTCGCCCGACTTGAAATGGATCGCGTTCACGATTCCGGCCACCTCCGGCGCGAGGTCGGCGCCGCGGACCGCGCGCAGGGTGCCGACCGCGGCAATGCTGGGTTGCCATTCGCTGTAGGCCGCCTTCACCGTGGAGACCGTCTGCGCGGGAACGCCGCGCGAGCTCATGAACTTCTTGATCATGCGGCCCTTGAAGGCCTGAAAGCCGAAGATGCCGCCGAACAGCAAGGCGACGAACACCAGCATGATTACCATGCGCTTGGTCATTAATTGCGACTCCCTGCAGTGTCGGGTTTGGGCGCGCGGGCCGCAGCGTCATGCCACCAGCCGCCGCCGAGCGCCTGGAACAGCGCAGCCGTATCGGCGAGGCGCGCCGCCTGCGCCGCGATCAGGCTCAGGCGCGCCTGCTGGTACTGGCGATCGGCGTTGAGCAGCACCAGGTAGTTGACCGCGCCCAGTTCGAATTGCTGCCGCGCCAGCTCGAGGCTCGCGCGCGCCGCGGCGGCGGCCTCAGCCTGCGCCGCGAGGGCTTGCGCGTCGCTCTCGAGCGCGCGCAGCGCGTCGGCCACGTCCTGGAAGGCGCCCAGTACCGTGCGGCGGTACTGCGCCTGCGCCTGGTCGTACGCGGCAACCGCGGCGCGCTCCTGCGCCTTGAGCGCGCCGCCGTGGAAGACCGGCTGCAGCAGCCCGGCACCCACGTTCCAGACCATGCTGTTGGAGCCGAACAGGGTGCCGGTAGTGGTCGCCAGCGAACCGTAGCTGGCGCTCAGATTGAACTGCGGATACTCGGCGGCGGTGGCGACCCCGATCTGGGCGCTCGCCTGGTGCAGCAGCGCCTCCGCGGCCTGGACGTCGGGCCGCTGGTGCAGCAGCGCCGAGGGCAGGCTGACGGGCAGCTCGCGCGGCAGCTCGAGTGCCGCGAGCTCGAACTTCGGCAGCTGCGCGGTGGCCGCCGTCTTGCCTATCAGCGTCGCGAGCGCGTTGCGCGTCTGAGCCAGCGCCTTCTCCAGCGGCGGCAGCGCGGCACGGGTCTGCGCCAGCTGCGCGCGCTGCGCGAGCAGCTCGGCGCGCGAGACGGCGCCCAGCGCGAGCTGCTGTTCGACCAGCGCGAGCGCGCGCTGCTCGGCATCGACGATGTCGCGCGTGGCGCCGATCTGCGCCCGCAGCGAAGCTTCGCTCACCGCGGTCGTCACGATGTTTGCGGTGAGGGTCAGGTAGGTCGCCGCGATCTGATAGCGCTGGTAGTCGATCTGCGCCTCGAGCGATTCGAGCTCGCGCCGCGCGCCGCCGGCGACGTCGAGCGAGTAGGACACGCTCACCGAGGCGTTGTACAGGTTGAACGCGGGAATCGACACCTGCGGCTCGTCCTGCGAGGCGCCCGAGATCTTCTCGCGCTGGGCGCCCAGCTGGGCGTCGACCTTGGGATAGAGCACGGCGGTCGCGGCCCGGAGGTTCTCCTGCGACACGCGCAGCGCGGCCTGCGCCGCCTCAAGGCTCGGGCTGTCGGCGAGCGCCGTGCGGATCAGCTGGTCGAGGGCGGGCGAGCGATACAGCTGCCACCACTCGGCCGGGATGTCGCGCCCGTAGAGGAACTGCTGCTCGGCGCCGCCGGCGACCGGCGCCGAGGCGGTTTGCGCCGGCAGCGGCCCGGCGGCGTAGCCGGACCCGGCGGGCGGCTGCGGCCGGCGGAAATCGGGTCCGACCGCGCATGCCGCCAGCGCCGCGCACGCCGCGGCGAGCAGGCCGAGCCGGATCGAGCGCACGCTCACGCGCGGCTCTCCACCACGGCGTGCGGCGCGAGGCCCTCGAGCAGCGCGCCCACCATGTCTCGCACGCCGTGCTTGAGCGGCACGGCGTGGCAGCTGAAGTGCTCGCGCATCGCGGCCTGGAAGCAACCCGCGAGCAGCAGCTCCGCCGCGGCGCGCGCATTCGTTGCGGGCGCGACGCGCCCGAGGCGCTGCTCGGCTTCGAGGTAGGCGGCGAGCGCCACGGCCGAATCACCCGGTCCGATCTTCTGCCGGTCCAGGATCTGGCGCACGCGCAGCAACAGAGCGCGATCGGAGTACAGCGAGCAGACCATCGGCGCCACCCTGAGGTGGAACTCGAGCGCGGCGCCGGCGACCTGCTCCAGGTTGGCGCGCACGCTGCGCCGGCCGACCTGCAACGCCAGGTTTTCCACGACCTGCTTGAACTCGCCCATGCCGGCCTGGATCACCGCCAGCAGCAGCTCGGCCTTGTCGGCGAAGTGGTGGTAGAGCGCGCCTTCGGCCACGCCGGCCGCGCGCGCGATGTCGCGCGTGCTGGTGTGCACCAGCCCGCGCTCGCACATCAGGCGCGTGGTGGCGGCAATCAGCCGCTCGCGGGTACCGCCGACTTCGGATCCTGCAGGGGAACGAGTCATGAATTGAGCAAGCGCTCACGAATTCTGAGCGATCGCTCAAATCCGGTCAAGCGCCGAAGCTTGCTACAGTTGCAGGCATGGAGCTCACGCTACCGCTCACGCTCGCCATGCTCGGTGCGGCGCTGCTGCACGCGGGCTGGAACGCGCTGTTCAAGTCGAGCCCGGACAAGGCGCTGGAGAACGTCGCGCTGGCAGTGAGCCGCGGCGCGCTCGCGCTCGCCTGCGTGCCCTGGCTGCCCCTGCCGGCGCCCGCGTCCTGGTCCTGGATCGGGGCTTCGGTGCTGGTGCACGTGGCCTACTTCTGGGCCCTGGCAGGGGCTTACCGCTGGGGCGACCTGTCGTTCGCCTACCCGGTGATGCGCGGCGGCGCGCCGGTGCTGGTCGCGCTGGCGAGCGCCGCGCTGTTCGGCGAGGTGCTTTCCTGGCGCCAGGCGGCGGCGGTGGCGCTGATCAGCGCCGGGATCCTCGCCTTCGCCGGCGGCCCGCGCGGCGAGGCGCAGGCCGCGCGGCGGGCGATGCTGTTCGCGCTCGGCAACGCCGCGGTCATCGCGACCTACACTCTGATCGATGCGCACGGGGTGCGCCTCTCGGGCGCGGCGGTGAGCTATGCGCTGTGGTTCTTCGTCGCCAACAGCGCGGTGCAGATCGCGCTCGGCATGGCGGGGCGCGGGCGCGAGGTTCCGGCCTACCTGCGGCGCCACTGGCTGCGCGCGGCGGTGGGCGGCGCCTTCACGCTCGGCTCCTACGGCATCGCGCTGTGGGCCATGGCGCGCGCGCCGGTTGCGCTGGTGGCGGCGGTGCGCGAAACCTCGGTGGTGTTCGCCGCCGCCCTCGGCGCGCTGTTCCTCGGCGAGCGCTTCACGCTGCGGCGCGCCGGCGCCACCGCGACCGTGCTCGCCGGCCTGGTCGTGCTGCGGCTCTAGCGCTCAGGCCTGCGGGCGCATTTGCGGGAACAGGATCACGTCGCGGATCGACGGGCTGTCGGTGAGCAGCATCACCAGGCGGTCGATGCCGATTCCGGCGCCCGAAGTGGGCGGCAGGCCGTATTCGAGCGCGCGGATATAGTCCGCGTCGTAGTACATCGCCTCCTGGTCGCCGGCCTCCTTCTTCCTGGCCTGCTCGAGAAAGCGCTCGGCCTGGTCCTCGGGGTCGTTAAGCTCGGAAAAGCCGTTCGCGATCTCTTTCGCGTCGACGAACAGCTCGAAGCGCTCGGTCAGCTCCGGGTCGCCGTCCTTGCGCCGCGCGAGCGGCGAGACCTCGGCCGGGAAGTCGAGAACGAACGTCGGCTCTATCAGCCGCTTTTCCGCCAGCGCCTCGAACAGCATGAGCTGCAGCGAGCCCCAGCCCTGCTCCTCGCCGAACTCGACGCCGAGCGCGCGCAGCTTGCCGGCCAGGAAGGCGCGCTCGCGCAGCTGCGCCGCGCTCCAAAGCTCGGGCGCGTGGTTCTGGATCGCCTGCGCCATCGTCAGGCGCGCGAACGGCTTGCCGAAGTCGATCTCGCGCCCCTGGTATGCGAGCTTGGCGGCGCCCAGGGTCGATTCGGCGGCGTGCCGGATCAGCTCCTCGGTGAGCGACATCATGTAGCGATGGTCGGTGTAGGCGCAGTACGCCTCCAGCATGGTGAATTCCGGGTTGTGGCGGGTCGAGATGCCTTCGTTCCTGAAATTGCGGTTGATCTCGTACACCCGCTCGATGCCGCCGACCACCAGCCGCTTCAGGTAGAGCTCCGGCGCGATGCGCAGGTACAGCTCCATGTCGAGCGCATTGTGGTGGGTACGGAACGGGCGCGCCGCCGCGCCGCCCGGGATTGGCTGCAGCATCGGCGTCTCGACCTCGAGGTAGTCGGCGCGCGCCATGTACTCGCGCATCGCGCGCACCACGCGCGAGCGCACCTGGAACACCCAGCGCGAGCGCTCGTTCACCAGCAGGTCGACGTAGCGCTGGCGGTAGCGCTGCTCCTGGTCGGTCAGGCCGTGGAATTTCTCCGGCAGCGGGCGCAGCGATTTCGCCAGCAGCCGCAGCGCCTGCGCGCGCAGCGTCAGCTCGCCGGTGCGGGTCTTGAACAGGATTCCGCTCACGCCGAGGATGTCGCCGATGTCGTGGTGCTTGAAGGCCGCGTGGCCCTCCTTGCCCATGTTGTCGTCCGAGACGTAGATCTGCAGCCGCCCGCTCTGGTCCTGCAGCACGCCGAAGCTCGCCTTGCCCATCACGCGCTTTAGCATCAGGCGGCCCGCGATCGCGGCCTGCACCGGCTTGCCCTCCAGCTCCTCGGCCGGCAGCGCGCCGTAGCGCTCGAGCAGGCGCGCAGCCATGTCCTCGCGCGCGAAGTCGTTCGGGTAGGCCGCACCGTCTTCGCGCAGCCTGGCGAGCTTGGCCCGGCGCTCGGCGATGATCTGGTTCTCGTCGGGCTGCGCCTCGGGCTTGTCGGTCTGCTTCATTTCACACTCCCTGCTTGAGGCTCGCGCTGATGAACGGGTCGAGGTCGCCGTCGAGCACCGCCTGCGTGTTGCCGACTTCGACCCCGGTGCGCAGGTCCTTGATGCGCGACTGGTCCAGCACGTAGGAGCGGATCTGGTGTCCCCAGCCGATGTCGGACTTGGATTCCTCGAGCTTGTCGCGCTCGGCCTGGCGCTTGCGCAGCTCGAGCTCGTAGAGCTTGGATTTGAGCATCGCCATCGCCTCGGCGCGGTTGCGGTGCTGCGAGCGGTCGTTCTGGCACTGCACCACCGTGTTGGTGGGCAGGTGCGTGATGCGCACCGCGCTGTCGGTGCGGTTGACGTGCTGGCCGCCGGCGCCGGAGGCCCGGTAGGTGTCGATCTTGAGGTCGGCCGGGTTGATCTCGACCTGGATCGACTCGTCGACTTCCGGGTACACGAACACGCTCGCGAACGAGGTGTGGCGGCGCGCGTTGGAGTCGAACGGGCTCTTGCGCACCAGCCGGTGCACCCCGATCTCGGTGCGCAGCGTGCCGTAGGCGTGGTCGCCGACGACCTTGAGCGCGGCGCTCTTGATCCCCGCCACCTCGCCGTCGGTATGCTCGAGGATCTCCACCTTGAAGCCCTTGCGGTCGCAGTACTTGAGGTACATGCGCTCGAGCATCGCGGCCCAGTCCTGCGCCTCGGTGCCGCCCGAGCCGGCCTGGATGTCGACGAAGCAATTCCCCGCATCGAGCGGGTGGGAGAACATGCGGCGGAACTCGACCCCCGCCACTTCCTTCTCCAGCTTGGCCGCCTCGCGCCCGATCTGCTCCAGCGTGGCCTCGTCGCCGTCCGCGCGCGCGAGCGCGAACAGCTCCTTCGCGTCGGCGACGCCGGCATCGGCGCGCTGCAGCGTCAGCACCACGGCTTCGAGCGATTTCTTCTCCTTGCCGAGCTCCTGCGCGCGCTGCGGCCTGTCCCACAGCTTGGGGTCTTCGAGCTCGCGGTTCAGGTCTTCGAGGCGCTTCTGCTTGCCGTCGAAGTCAAAGATACCTCCGCAGCTCGGCGATGCGCTGGCGCAGGTCGTCGAGCGACGAGGCGATCTGGTTGATGCGTTCTGCTTCCATGGGGGGGGTGCTGCGCGGAAAGGGCGGATTATACAGGCGCGGGCAGCACCATCTGAGTTTGCGTCACCAGCGCGAGCAGCTTGCCGCTCTCCGAGCTCACGCGCGTCTGCCACACCATGGTTGTCCTGCCGCGGTGCACGGGGGTGGACTCGCCGATCACGCGGGAACCGACCGGCGCCGCGCCGATGAAGTTGGTCTTGGATTCGATCGTGGTGGTGCGCGCGCCCGGCGGCAGGTTGGCGAAGGTTCCGACCGCGCCCAGCGTGTCGGCGAAGGCCATGAAGGCGCCGCCGTGCATCACGCCGCCGGTGGTGCAGATCTCGGCGCGCACCGTGAGCTCGGCCAGCACGCGCTCCGGCGTGACCTCGGTCAGGCGGATCCCGAGCAGCTCGGGAAAGATGCCCTTCAGACGCTCCTGGATCTCGGCTGCGAGGCTCATCGGATCTCCCTGCCGGTGTAGTCCTCCTCGATGCGGTCCTCGAAGAAGCTGGTGGGGTTGGGCGCCGCCATGAAGCGCCGGTGCACCTCGGGCGACACCTTCGGGTACTGGAACACGCGCCCATTGGACAGCTCGACCTCGAGCGTCTGGCTTTGCTCGTCGTAGCCGACCGAGCGGATCTTGGACGAATTGACGCGCTTGCGCTGCATGTCAGGCCTTGTCCACCTTGACCTTGTCGCCCGCGCGCACCTTCGCCAATGCGCGCGCGTCGCCCAGCACGCGGCCGAGCACGTTGCAGCGGCTGGCGAGCTTGGGGCGGGCGTCGGTCGAGATCGGCGTCGGGCCGAAGGGCAGCGCGAGCGCAGAGCCCTCGACCCAGAAGCACACCGTGCCGGGCTCGACGATCTGGCGCGCGTGCGGCTCGAGGTCGACCGAGATCGGGGCGTCGAAGTAGACCTCCTCGCCCCAGGTCCGGGCCGTCGACTCGAACGGCAGCGCCTCGAGCAGGGCCGCGACCGTGGGCGTGTCCTCGAGCGCGACCTCGAGCTCGGTGCGGCCGGCGCGGATGCGCAGCCTGGCGCTAGGCTTCGATGTGCTCGACATTGAGCTGGACGTTCTTCAGGCCGTTGAACTCGTTTACCGTGAGCCGGTAGGCGGCGCGTATGCTCGAGCCGATGCCGCCGCCGGGCTGCGCCGCGCGCGGGTCCACGGCGTTGAACCGGATCGCATCGAAGCGCCGCCCGTCCTTCACCAGGCGCAGCTTCAGGTGCCGCTCGCCCACCACGCGCTGGCTCTCCACGGAAAATGTATCGCAGAACAGCGGCTGCGGAAAGCCCTGGCCCCAGATCTGCTCTTGCAGCAGCTGCGCCACGCCGAGCGTGGCGTGCGCCGCATCGAGCGCGCCGTCGGTCTCGATCACCGGCGAGAGCGCCTCGGGCGGCATCGTGTCGGCCGCGGCGCGCTCGAACGAGGCGGCGAAGCGCTCGAAGTCCCGCTCGCGCAGCGTCAGGCCGGCGGCCTGCGCGTGGCCGCCGAAGCGCAGGATCAGCCCCGGCTCGCGCTTGGCCACCAGGTCGAGGCAGTCGCGCAGGTGCAGCCCCGCGATCGAGCGCCCCGAGCCGCGCAGCAGCCCGGCGTTGGCGCCGTCCCCCGCGCGCGCGAAGCACACCACCGGGCGGTGCAGGCGCTCGCGCAGGCGCGAGGCGAGGATGCCGACCACGCCCTGGTGCCAGCCCGGCTCGAACAGCGCCGCCGCGGCGCCCGGTGCCGCCTGGATGCCGGCGGCGGCGAGCAGCGCCTCGTCGAGCATCTCGCCTTCTATCCTGCGCCGCTCGCGGTTGAGCTGCTCGAGCTGCTGCGCGATGTCGGCGGCGCGGGCCTCGTCGTCGGTGATCAGGCACTCGATGCCCAGGCTCATGTCGGCCAGGCGCCCGGCCGCGTTCAGGCGCGGCCCGGCGACAAAGCCCAGGTCGAAGCCGCTCGCCTGCGCCGGCATGCGCCCGCCAACGCGCAGCAGCGCGTTCAGCCCGGGCGAGGCGCGCCCGGCGCGCAGCCGCTTCAGGCCCTGCGCCACCAGGATGCGGTTGTTGGCGTCCAGCGGCACCACGTCGGCGACGGTGCCGAGCGCAACCAGGTCCGCGAGCGCGCCCAGGTTGGGCTCGGCCCGCGCGGCGAAGGCGCCGCGCCGGCGCAGCTCGGCGCGCAGCGCGAGCATGACGTAGAACATGACGCCGACCCCGGCCAGGGCCTTGGACGGGAAGCCGCAGCCGGGCTGGTTCGGGTTGACGATGCACTCCGCCGCCGGCAGCTCGGGGCCCGGCAGGTGGTGATCGGTGACGAGGGTGGCGATGCCGAGCGCGCGCGCCCGCGCCACGCCCTCGACGCTCGCGATGCCGTTGTCGACCGTGACCAGCAGCTCGGGACGCAGGCCGGCGGCGAGGTCGACCAGCTCGGGCGACAGGCCGTAGCCGAGCACGAAGCGGTCCGGCACCAGGTACTGGACCTCGGCGCCCAGAGCGCGCAGCGCGCGCACGCCGAGCGCGCAGGCGGTGGCGCCGTCCGCGTCGTAGTCGGCGACGATCAGGATGCGCCGTTGGCCGGCGATCGCGTCGGAGAGCAGCGCCGCCGCCTGCTCGGCGTTGGCGAGCAGCTCCGGCGCGAGCAGGCGCGAAGCGTCGTAGTCGAGCTCAGCGGCCGAGCGGATGCGCCTGGCGGCGAACACGCGCGCGAGCACCGGGTGAACGCCGGCGCGCTCGAGCGCGCGCCGGTCCGCCTCCGCATAGCTGCGCTCGACGAGCTTCATGCGTAGCGCTCGAGCGCCTGCGGCCGGCGCCAGATGCGCCGCAGGTCGGCGCGGATGGTCTCGAACGAGCGCGCGTCCGCCGCGTCGGGCACGTGCAGCGTGACCATGCCGATGCGCCCGGCGCGCAGCGCCTCGAGCAGCGGCGCGAACCAGCGCGCCTCGAGCGCGCGCAGGCGCGCCGCGTAGGCCTCGGGCTCGTCCAGCGCGTGCGCCGCGCGCAGCGCATCGAGCACCAGCAGGTGCCGGCCGTCCGCTGGGGCGCGCGCGAGCCATTCTTCGGCCGTGGCCGGAAGACCGCGCCGCGCCATGCCCGCGAGCCGCGCCAGCCCGAGGGCGAGCGGCTCGTCGGCGCAGACCGAGCGCCACGGCCCGGCGGCGTCGCGCGGCGCGCGGCCCGCGCCCCACAGCCACAGGCTGTTCAGCACGGGCGCGCCGCGGCGCTCGCGTGCCACATTTACCGGGTGCGGGTGCAGCACCATCTGGATCTCGGTCAGCAGCGCATGCCAGCCGCGCGCGGCTGGCGCGGCCGACAGGCGCCGGCTGGCGTCCTCGCCCGCGAGCTCGAGCGGCGACTCGGCCGGCGCGCAGACTTCCTCGGCCAGGCGCGCGCACCAGCGCCCGGGCGCGAGCGGGTAGAAGACCGGCGCGCCGGCGAAGTGCACGTTCAGCGCCTCGCACAGCGCCTCGGCCTCCTCGCGCGAGACCTCGAACGCGGCGCTCGGAATGAGCGCCGGCGCATCTCGCCCGAGGCGCAGGTGCACGGGGTCGGCGCGCAGCCAGGGGTCCTCGCCCGGCTCGCCGCCTTCGGCCAGCACGGTGAGCGCGCCGGCGGCGAGCGGCGCGTCTTCGCCGCCGAAGGCCTCGGCCAGCCAGCGCTCGGGCGCCAGCGGCGCCTCGCCGACCGCGCGCCCGCGCGCCAGCAGCAGCTCGAGCGCGGGCAGGCGCAGCGCGCCGAGCGCCCGGCGCGCCGGCTCGCGGGTCGGAAACAGCGCCGGAACCAGCAGCTCGCAGTGCATGCTCAGGCCGAGAGCTCGACCACGCGCGCGCGCCCCTTGAGCAGGTGGCGTGACAGGATCTTGTATTGGTCGAGGTCGAAGCGCGGGCGCGAGCCGCCCTCGAGCAGCTCGGCGAGCTCGGATTCCGATTGCGCGGTGCCGAGGTAGCACCAGTCGCGCACCACGTGCACCTCGCTTGCCTCGCGCTCGCGGTCCTGCTCGACCACGCCGACCGGCCCGTGCCAGGGCCAGGCGACGGGTTCGCCGCGCGCGCGCCGCGAGCGCCGGTTGAAGGCGGGCGCGAGCGACTTGACCAGCTCGGCTTGGCGCAGCAGGGCGCCCAGCTCGCCCGCGGTGCGCTGCCAGTCGATGCGCCGCACCTCGCGCGCGAGCTGCATTTCGCGCGACGAGCGCAGGTCGTCGGCGAAGTGCGCCAGCACCCGGCTGCGCATGCTGACGCTCTTGCCGACGTACAGCGGCGCGTCGCCTTCGCCGTAGAACAGGTACACGCCCGGCGCTTCCGGGACGGCGTCGATCGCCGCGCGCTCGATGTGCGGCGGCGGGCCGGGCTGCTTCGCCACCAGGCGCGCGCTGTGCGCGAGCGCCTCGGCACCGTGCTCGGCCGCGGCGACGCGCAGGAACTGCCATACCGCGTCGGCGTCGCCGAGCGCACGGTGGCGCGCGCGGCAGCGCAGGCCGTGGCGCGCGATCAGGCTGTCGAGGTTGTGGCGCGCGTGCCCCGGGTAGAGCTCGCGCGAGAGCTTGACGGTGCACAGCGTGCGCGCCGCGTAGCGCAACCCCGCGCGCTCGAACGCCTGGCGCAGGAAGCCGTAGTCGAAGCGCGCGTTGTGCGCCACCAGGACGCGCCCGGCGAGCCGCGCGTGCAGCGCGCGCGCGAGCTCGGCGAAGGTGGGCGCGCCCGCCACCATGTCGTCGGTGATGCCGGTGAGCGCCTGGATCGCGGGCGGGATGGCGCTCTCGGGGTTGACCAGGGTCGACCACTCGCCCGAGATCTCGTCGCCTTCGACCTCGATCAGCGCGATTTCGGTGATCCGGTCCCAGCTTGCGTTCGCGCCCGTGGTCTCGAGATCGACGATGGCGAGCGGCGCGTCGAGAAGCTGCATAGTGGATATCCGTCCAGTTCGCAGGATATCAGACCAGCTGCGCGAGCTGCCACAGTGCGAACGCGAGAATGACCAGGCCGGAGACGAGGTTCAATCCGCGCAGCAGGCCGCTGCCGAGGCGCGCGCGCAGCCGCGCGGCGCCGAGCGCGAGGATGACCCACCACGAGGCGGAGCCTAGAAACACGCCCAGCACCACCAGCGCCGCGGCGGCGTAGCTCGCATTGGCGCCGAGGCCCAGGCCGGCGAAGATCGCGGCGAAGGCGAGGATGGTCGGCGGATTGGCCAGGGTGAGGCCGAGCGTCGAGGCGAAGGCGCGCAGCAGCCCTCGATTCGCGGGCGTGGCGTCGCCGGCCGCGGCGGGGTTCGCGAGCAGCGCGCGGATCCCGAGATAGACCAGAAACGCGCCGCCCGCGAGCCCGAGCCAGAAGTGCTGCGCGAGCAGGAAGCCGGACACCGCGGTGAGACCGAACGCCGCGATCGCGCCGTAGATGCCGTCGGCGACCGCGATGCCCATGCCCGAGACGAAGCCCGCCAGCGCGCCTGCCGCGATGGTGCGCCGGAAGCAGAGCATCCACATCGGACCGACCGTGGCGGCGAGCACGAAGCCGAATGCGAGGCCCTTCAGGAACAGCGCCGTCATCGCATGGGGACGAAGCGCGGCTGCATGCGCACGCGCTTGAGCCAGGCGCGAATCGCCGGGTAGGGCGCGAGCGGGAAGCCGCCGTCCTCGGCGCAATGCGTGTAGGCGAACAGCGAGATGTCGGCGATCGAATAGACGCCGTCGACGAAGTACGGCTCGCGTGCCAGGTGCTGCTCCATGACGGCGAGCGCCTGGTGGCCGCGTTCGTGCAGCCGCGGCAGCTCCGCGCGGCGCGCAGAGTCCGCGGGGAGGTAGCGCATGATCGAGCGCGCCACCGCGACGTAGGGCTCGTGGCTGTACTGCTCGAAGAACATCCATTGCAGCGTGCGCGCGCGCCCGAGCCGTCCTGCCGGCGCAAGCACCGTGTCCTCGGCCAGGTACCACAGGATCGCGTTCGATTCCGGCAGGAAGCTGCCGTCATCGAGCTCGAGCAGCGGCACCTTGCCGTTCGGGTTCCTCGCCAGGAACCCCGGGGTGCGCGTCGCTCCGGCGACGCTGTCTATCTCAACCCAGCGGTGCGGAACGGGGAGCTGCGCCAGCGCCAGCTTCACCTTGTAGCAGTTGCCGGAATCGGAGTTGCCGTAGACGACGTACATATGCCGGTTCGTTCAGCCGCTGTTGCGCAGCCCGGCGGCGACGCCGTTGATCGTGAGGTGGATGGCGCGCTTGGTGCGCGCGTCGGTGTCGCCGGCGCGGTAGCGCCTGAGCAGCTCGACCTGCAGGTGGTTTAGCGGATCGAGGTAGGGAAAGCGGCTGCGGATCGAGCGCGCGAGCGTCGGGTTGTCCGCCAGCAGCTCGGCGCGGCCCGTGATCTCGCTCAGCCAGTGCCGGGTGCGATGCCATTCGGCCGCGATGGCGCCGAACACGCGCGCGCGCAGCCGGGCATCCGGCACCAGCTCGGCGTAGCGCGAGGCGATCGCCAGGTCGGTCTTGGCGAGCACCATGTCGAGGTTGGACAGCACGCTCCTGAAGAACGCCCAGCTCCGGTGCATCGCGCGCAGCTCCTCGAGCGCGGCGCCGGGCCGCGCGAGCCACTGCTCGACCGCGGCGCCGAAGCCGTACCAGCCCGGCAGCATGAGCCGGCACTGGCTCCAGCTGAACACCCAGGGGATCGCGCGCAGGTCCTCGAGCCGCGCCGAATGGCGCCGCGCCGCTGGGCGGCTGCCGATGTTCAGGTCGGCGATCTCGGCGATCGGCGTGGAGGCGCGGAAGTACTCGAGGAAGCCGGGCGTGTCCTTCACCAGCGCGCGGTAGGCCGCAAAGGCGATCGAGGAAAGCTCGCCCATCGCCCTGGCGTGGCGCTCGCGTTCGGCGTCGCTGCGCGGCCGCTCGCCCAGGCTCGCCTCGAGCGTCGCCGCGGCGAGCGTCTCGAGGTTGTGCCGCCCGCTGTCGGGATCGGCGTACTTGCTCGCGATCACCTCGCCCTGCTCGGTCAGGCGCAGCGCGCCCTCGACGCTGCCCGGCGGCTGGGCCAGGATCGCTTCGTAGCTCGGCCCGCCGCCGCGGCCTACGGTCCCGCCGCGGCCGTGGAACAGGCGCAGGCGCACCCCGTGCGCGTGACACACGCGCACCAGCTCGGTCGAGGCTTCGTGCAGCGACCAGCTCGAGGCGAGGTAGCCGCCGTCCTTGTTGCTGTCGGAGTAGCCGAGCATCACTTCCTGCTCGCCGCCGCGCGCCTCGACCCAGGCGCGGTACAGCGGCAGCTTGAGCGCGCGGTCGATGATCGCGCCGCTGCGCTCCAGGTCGGCGATCGACTCGAACAGCGGGATGATGTCCATCTCGAGCTGCGTCACGGCGCCCGGCCGCAGCAGCCCCGCCTCGCGCAGCAGCACGCCGACTTCGAGCAGGTCGGACACCGATTCGCAGTGCGAGATCACGTAGTGCGGCACGGCGCGCGCGCCCAGGCGCCCGCAGCCCTCGGCCGCCGCGGCCAGCACCGCCAGCTCGCGCTGCACGCGCGGCGAGTACTCGAGGTGCGGCGAGCGCAGCGGCCGCGGCCCCGCCAGCTCGCGCGCGAGCAGGGCGATGCGCGCTTCTTCCTCGAGCGCGGCATAGTTCGCCTCGACGCCCGCGCGCGCGAGCAGCTCCGCCACCGCGGCCTCGTGCTCGTCGGAGCTTTGCCGCAGGTCGATCGGCGCGAGATGAAAGCCGAACAGGCTCACCTGCCGGCGCAGGCGCGCGAGCCTGCCTTCGGCCAGCCGCCCGGCGCCTTGCTCGGCGAGCGCCTGCGCCACGGTGTCCAGCTCCGCGGCGAGCTCCTCGGCGCGGGCATAGTACGGGCGCTGCGCGCTCGGCTGCAGTGCCGCGTGCCGGCCGGTGAGCGCCTGCTCGCTCGCCGCAAGGCGCGCGTAGATCCCGGACAGCGCGCGCCGGTAGGGCTCGTCGCGCCGGTAGGGCGAGTCGTCGCCCGAGCACTCCGCGAGCGCGAGCAGCGCCGCGGGCACCTGTCTGATTCGGGTCGAGATCGAGAGCTCCTTGCCGAGCAGGTTCACCTGCTCGAGGTAGAGCTCGAGGATGAGCTGCGCCTGCTGCGCGAGCGCCGCCGAAAGCGTCTGCGCGCTCACGTTCGGGTTGCCGTCGCGGTCGCCGCCGATCCAGCTGCCGATCGTGAGGAAGGGCGCGAGCCACGGCGCCTGCGACAGCCCGAAGGACTGCTGCAGGCCGGCCTCGATCTCCTCGTACAGCCGCGGCAGCTCGGACAGGAAAGTCATGCGAAAGTAGGCCAGACCGTTGGCGATCTCGTCCGCGACCTCGAGCTTGGTCAGGCGCAGCATCGAGGTGAGCCACAGCCGCAGCACCTCGCGCCGCAGCCGCTCGTCGCGCGCCGCGTCCCGCGGCGCCGCGAGCAGGCGCGCGATCTCGCGCTCGCAGTCGAGGATGCTCTGGCGCTGGACCTCGGTCGGGTGCGCGGTCAGCACCGGGCTCACCCGCGCGCGGCCGAACCAGGCCAGCAGCTCCTCGCCGCGCAGACCCTCGTCCCGAAGACGCTGCAGCGCATAGGCGACGCTGCCCGGGCGCGGCGCCGATCCGGCCTCGGCGTGCGCGCGCCGGCGCCGGTTCTGCTGCGTGTCCTCGGCGATGTTGAGCAGGTGCGAAAAGAAGCTGAAGGCGCGCACCACGTGCAGCGTCTGCTCTATGTCGAGCGCGTTCAGCAGCCCCTCGAGCTCGGATTTCGCCTCCTGCGCGCCGGACTCGGTGCGCCTGAACGCGACCGCGGTCTGGCGGATGAGCTCGACCCGGTGCAGCATCTCCTCGCCCACCTGCTCGCGGATCGCATCGCCCAGCAGGCGCCCGAGCAGGCGCCGGTCCTCGCGCAGCAGGTGCTCCTTCGCTTCCTCGGCGAATCCGGTGATGGCTTCCACGGACGGCAATTCTACGCGCCGGCGGACACGATCCAGCCCTCGCCGCGCGGCAGGCGGCGCGGCAGGCCCCAGCCGGGGCGCGCCGCCGCCCACGCCGCCTGCACCGCGCACAGCACCGCGTCCAGCGAGTCGCCCGATGCGTCTTCGAGCAGGATTTGCTTCATCGAATCGGTTTTAAGCGACACTTTCAATCGAAGCGGATGATCGCCGCGCACCAGCGCAGCGAGGATGCGTCGCCTCGCCGCCCGGCGCGCCGGCGTCTGCAGCGCGCGCGCGTCGTTCTTGTAGGAAGCGCGCACGATCGTTCGCGCCAGCATGCCCGGGTAGGCTTCGAGCGCGACCCGCGCGCGGTCGCCGGCAGCGAGGCCGGGAACGTGCACGCCTGCCGCCGCGAGGCGCGGCGCGCCCTCGTGGAACATGAGCGCGACCGGCGGATTGACCAGCTTCATCGGGCTGGACGAGCCGGCGGGACGGTCGGTAGCGCGGTGCGCGTACTTGTTTCCCGCCGGGCGCGCCGCGCGGTAGGCATCCAGCGCCGCGCGCAGCTCGGCGCGCGTCAGCTGCGCGCAATGCCTGACCAGCGGCCGCCAGCCGCGCGGCCAGCCGAGGTCGCGCACCAGCTCCCCTGGCAGCCCGAACGGAAAGTCGAAGCCCCCGGTCCACGGCCCCGGGCGCGCGAGCAGCGCTTCGAAGGCGGGGAAGTCGAGCAGCGCCTCGAGCGCGAGCACGCGCAGCGCGCCGGCGCGCAGCTCGGCGTGAGCGACCGTGATCGGCTTGGCCTTGCGCGGCGCCGAGGTGAAATCGACGCCGATGACGCGCATCGAGGGACGGCTAGTCGTGCGTCAGCGGCTTGGTCGTGAACAGGTAGTCCTTCAGCTCCTTGTCGAAGCTCGGGTCCCTGCGCCGGATCCACTCCAGCACCATCGACGCGTGCTCCTTCTCCTCGTCCCGGTTGTGTGCCAGGATCGCCTTGAGCACCTTGTCCTTGCAGGCGTCGACGCGCTGGTTGTACCAGTCGATCGCCTCCAGCTCCTCCATCAGCGAGATGATCGCGCGGTGCATGTCGCGTGTTTGGTCCGACATCTCGCCGACCGGCTCGTGGTAGCCCTCGTTCGCCATTGATGCGTCTCCCTTTTGAATTGAAGCGAGAATTAGGAATGCCGGACATTGTGCTCCGCCCGTGGCAATCGCTCAATGCGCGTCGCCGTGTGGCGGGCGCTCGAGCTCGGGCTCACGTGATCGTCGGCTAAATCGCCGCGCGGCGCAGGGCTGCGGCGGACAGGTTGTAGGTGCGCCCGAGACCGGCGACGAAGCGCGCATCGCGCGGCACGAGGCGCCAGAAGCCGAAATCGGCCAGCGCGAAAGTCACCGCCGAGGCCGCAAAGCGCTCGAGCCAGGCGGCCTTGAGGCGCTCGAACGGCTCGCCTTCGCCGGCGAGCGGCTGCGCCTCGCCGCGCAGGGTGACGCGCGCCAGCGTCTGGGGGTCGGCGCGCCCGTCGTCGGGCTCGACGATCGCGAGCGAGACGCGCGGGTCGGCGAGCATGTCCTGCGTGTGCCACGCGAGCCGGCTCAGGCGCAAGGACACGGCGCCGAAGTCGGCCTCGGGCAGGAACGCCACCATCGACACCAGCGGCGCGCCCTGGCGCAGCGTGCCGAGCGCCGCGACGCGCACGCTCCGGATCAGCCGCGCGAGCAAGGCGGATGCGTCAGCGTCCATGAAGCCCATTGTAGTATTCTCGCGCCACCGTGCGTTACGAATTCCTCATCGGCCTGCGCTACACGCGCGCCAAGCGCCGCAACCACTTCATCAGCTTCATCTCGCTCATCTCGATGGCGGGCATCGCGCTCGGCGTCGCCGCGCTGATCGTCGTGCTGTCGGTGATGAACGGCTTCCAGCAGGAGCTGCGCGCGCGCATCCTGGGCGTGGTGTCGCACGTGCAGGTGCTCGGGGCGGACAACCGCCTGGAGCACTGGCAGCAGACGGCGGCCGAGGCGGCGCGCAATCCGCACGTGGTGGCGGTCGCGCCGTTCGTCAGCGCCCAGGGCATGCTCACCTTCGGCCAGGCGGTGCGCGGCGCCGTGGTGCGCGGCATCCTGCCGCGCGACGAGGAGCGGGTGGCCCAGTTCGGCGCGCACATGCGCGCCGGCAGCCTGGACGCGCTGCAACCCGGACGCTTCGGCATCGTGCTCGGCGTTGACCTCGCGCGCGCGCTCGGCGTGCTGCCCGGCGACAAAGTGGCGCTGATCGCGCCGCAGGGCCTGGTGACTCCCGCCGGAGTGATCCCGCGCCTGAAGCAGTTCACCGTCGTGGGAATCTTCGATATCGGCTTCGTCGAGGCGGACGCCGGGCTCGCGCTGATCAACCTGCAGGACGCGCAGAAGCTGTACCAGATGGGCGACGCGGTGAGCGGCGTGCGACTCAGGCTCGACGACCTGTTCGCCGCGCCCGAGGTCGCGCGCGAGCTGACGGCGCGCCTCGGCCCGGACGTCTACGCCAGCGACTGGACGCGCAGCCATGCGAACTTTTTCCGCGCGGTCGAGATCGAGAAGCGGGTCATGTTCATCATCCTGCTGCTGATCGTGGCGGTGGCGGCGTTCAACGTGGTCTCGGCGCTGGTGATGCTGGTGACCGACAAGCAGGCCGACATCGCGATTCTGCGCACGCTGGGCGCCGCGCCCGCCTCGGTGATGCAGATCTTCATGGTGCAGGGCGCGGTGATCGGCGTGATCGGCACCCTGGTGGGCGTGGCGGGCGGAGTGCTGCTCGCGCTCAATATACCCACCCTGGTGCCGGCGATCGAGCACGCATTCAACGTCCAGTTCCTGTCCAAGAGCGTATACCTCATTCCCGAGCTGCCTTCGGACGTGCACTTGCGCGACGTGGTCATCATCGGCCTGGTGTCGCTCGTGCTCTCGTTCATCGCCACGCTCTATCCCAGCTGGCGCGCCTCGCGCGTCAACCCTGCCGAGGCACTGCGCTATGAGTGACGTGCTCGCCTGCCGCGCGCTGCGCAAGACCTACCGCGGCCCGACCGAGGTGCCGGTGCTGCGCGGCGTGGACCTGGACGTGAAGGTGGGCGAGCGGGTCGCAATCATGGGGCGCTCGGGATCCGGCAAGAGCACGCTGCTGCACCTGCTCGGCGGGCTCGACGTGCCCAGCGCCGGCAGCGTGAGCGTGCAGGGCCGCGCGTTCAGCGAGATGGGCGAAGCCGAGCGCGGCCGCGTGCGCAACGCGACGCTGGGCTTCGTCTACCAGTTCCACCACCTGCTGCCGGAGTTCAGCGCGCTGGAGAACGTCGCCATGCCGCTGCTCATCCGCCGCATGGCGCGCGCCGACGCGCATGCGCGGGCCGCCGGGGTGCTGCGCGAGGTGGGCTTGGGCGAGCGCCTCGAGCACCAGCCCGGCGAGCTCTCGGGCGGCGAGCGTCAGCGCTGCGCGTTTGCGCGCGCGCTGGTCACCGAGCCGGCCTGCGTGCTGGCCGACGAGCCGACCGGCAACCTCGACCTGCGCACCGCGGACGAGGTGTTCGAGGCCATGGTGCGACTCTCGGCGACCCACGCCACCGCGTTCGTCATCGTCACCCACGACCCCGCGCTCGCGGCGCGCGCCGAGCGGATCTACGAGCTGCGCGACGGCGTGCTGCATGGGGCAGCTCGCGCTCCAGCGTGAGCTCGTAGGGCGCGTAGCCGAGCGCGCGGTAAAAGCGCAGCGCGGCCTGGTTGGCGGCGAGCGTCCTCACCCGCAGGCGAGCCAGGCCGAGCGCGCCGAAGTGGCGCGCCGCCTCCTCGAGCAGCGCCACGGCGATGCCGCGCGCGCGGGCGCCCGGCGCGACGTACAGTTCGGTGACCACGCCGTAGCGCCGCTCTCCGGGGCGCACGTGGTGCGAGCCCGGCTCCTCCTCCTCGACCCAGCCGACCAGGAAGCCCAGCCGCTCGTCGCCGCGCGCCGCGACCAGCACCCGCCCGCCGCGCTCGCGCGCCGCGCGCTGGAGGTGAACGAGGTGGGCCGCGGCGATGCGGCGGCCTTCGGCCCGCCCCGCGTGCAGGGTGCGCTCGAGGTCCTGCAGCGCGGCGACGAACGTGACCAGCCGCGTCCGGTCGGCGGGCTGCGCATCGCGCACCATGAAACGCGGGCTGCGCTTCATCTCCGGGGCCCCTTGCGGCGCGCGCGCCGGCGCGCGCGCCAGGCGAGCACGACGTATGCGCGCCAGGCGAGGTGCACGCCGAAGTAGCCCAGTGCCGCGAGCGTGCAGGCGAGCGCGAACAGGCCCAGCGCGAGCGGCTTGCCGAGCGACAGCGACCAGTGCACGAGCGTGCGCAGCGACGCGCCGAGCTGCGTCCAGTCGAGCTCCGGCGGCCCGGCGCTCGGCGCGCCGCCGCCGGCGCCGAGCAGCAGCTTGCCGTATTCGTAGGCCAGCACGTACAGCGGCACGATGGTGAACGGATTGGTATACAGGGTGGTGAGCAGCGCCACCGGCAGGTTGCGGTGCAGCGGGACCGCGAGCAGCGCGGCGACGAGCATCTGGAAAGGCCCCGGCACCAGGCCGGCGAACAGCCCGATCGCCACCCCGCCCGCCACCGACTCGCGGTTCAGGTGCCACAGGTTGGGGTGCTGCAGCAGCGAACCGAACATCCGCAGCATGCGGTGGGAGCGGAGCTGCGCGGCGTCGGGCAGGTATTTGCGGAAATACTTTCGCGGCATGGTCATCCGGCGCGCTGCCCGGCCGTTGCATTGTAGATGACCGCGGGAGTGCTTGCTTTCGTGGCCGGGGTGCTGCTGTTGCAGCTGCAGGGCGCGCTTCCGGCCGCGGCCTGGCTGTGGGGCCTGCCGGCCTGCCTCGCGCTCGGCGCCTGGCGCCCGGGGCTGCGCCTGGCGGCCGCCTTCGCCGCCGGCTTCCTGTGGGCCGCGGGCTGGGCGCAGCTGCGCATCGCGGACCGGCTGGCGCCCGGGCTGGAAGGGCGCGAGCTGCAGGTGGCGGGGGTGGTATCCGGCCTGCCCGCCCGCGGCGATCGTGCGCTGCGCTTCGACTTCGAGCCCGAGTCCGCCCCGCCCGGCGAGCGGCTGCCGCGCAAGCTGCGCCTGACGTGGTACGCGCCGGCGCCGCCGGCGCCTGCGCCCGAGGCGCACCCGGGCGAGCGCTGGCGCTTCACGCTGCGCCTGCGCCGTCCGCACGGCGAGGTCAATCCGCACGGTTTCGATTACGAGGCCTGGCTGCTCGAGCGCGACATCGGCGCGACCGGCTACGTGCGCGCGTTCCCGCCGCCGCTGCGCCTGGGCGCGCGCAACGGCGCGCTCGAGCGCATCGAGCAGGCGCGCGAGGCGGTGCGCGAGCGCTTCCTGCGCGTGCTCGGCGCCACCCCGGCGGCGGGGATCCTCGCCGCGCTCGCGATCGGGGACCAGCGCGCGATCTCGAGCGAGGAGTGGCGCCTGTTCCGCCGCACCGGGGTGACCCACCTGATGAGCATTTCGGGCCTGCACGTGACGCTGGTCTCGGGCCTGGTCGCCTGGCTGGTCGGCTTCGGCTGGCGGCGGGTGCCGCGCCTTTGCCTTGCGCTGCCGGCGCGCAAGGCGGCGGCCGCGGCCGCGGTCGCGGCGGCGCTCGGCTACACCCTGCTGGCCGGCTTCGGCGTGCCCGCCCAGCGCACCCTGCTGATGGTGTGCGTGGTCGCGCTCGCGCTGTGGTCGGGACGCGTGGTCTCGCCCGCGCGCGCCCTGGCGCTCGCGCTCGGGGCGGTGGTGCTGGCCGATCCCTGGGCGCCGCTCGCGCCCGGCTTCTGGCTCTCGTTCGGCGCGGTGGCGCTCATCTTCTACGTCGCCGCGGGCTGGACCGGCGCCGAGCCGAGAGTCCTGCAGTGGGCGCGCATCCAGTGGGCGGTGACGCTCGGGCTCGCGCCGGCGGCGCTGCTGCTGTTCGGCCAGGTGTCGCTGGTCGGCCCGCTCGCGAATGCGATCGCGATCCCGCTCGTGTCGGCGGTGGTGACGCCGCTCGCGCTGTTGGGTGCGGTGCTGCCGCTGGACGCGATCCTGCTGCTCGCGGCCTGGCTCGCCGAGCGGCTGCTGGAGTTTCTCGAGGCCTGCGCCGCACTGCCGCTCGCGATCTGGCAGGCCCGCGTGCCGCCGCCGTGGTCGGTGGTGCTCGCGCTTGCGGGGGTGGCCTGGCTGCTCGCGCCGCGCGGACTGCCGTGGCGCGCGAGCGGGCTGGCGCTGATGCTGCCCGCGTTCGCGCTGCCGGCGAGCGCCCCGGCGCCGGGCGAGGCGTGGATCACCACGCTCGACGTCGGCCAGGGCCTGGCGGTGCTGGTGCGCACCACGCAGCACGCGCTGCTGTACGACGCCGGGCCGGCGTTCGCGGGCGAGGGCGATGCGGGCGAGCGCACCGTCGTGCCGCTGCTGCTCGCGAGCGGCGTGGCGCGCCTGGACGCCATGGTGCTGTCGCGCGACGATCCCGACCACGTCGGCGGCGCGCTGTCGGTGATGGAAAACGTACCGACCGGCGCGCTGCTCAGCGCGCTGCCCGCGCGCCATCCGGCGCACGCGCTCGCCGCGGCGCCGCGGCGCTGCGCGCCGGGCGACGCCTGGGAGTGGGACGGCGTGAATTTCGAAGTGCTCGGCGCGGGCTGCGCGCTGCGCGTCAGCTCGGGCGCGCACGCGGTGCTGCTGCCGGGCGCCGGCGGGCGCGGGCCCGAGGCGGCGCAGGCGCCGGGCTGGGTGGTGTTCTCGGTCGGCTACCGCAACCGGCTGCGCCAGCCGGGCAAGGCGCTGCTTGCGCGCCACCGGGCCGCCGGCGCCCGGGCGCTGCGCACCGACCGCGACGGCGCGGTGAGCCTGCGGCTCGGTCCCGCCGGCGTCGCGGTCGAGGCCGAGCGTGCGCGGCGGGCGCGCTACTGGCGCGGCATATAATCGTCGCGCGGAATCCTCCGCACCGAAATCGCGAGGAGGCGGACATGGCCAAGAAGGGGGCAGAAGCGGTATATCGCGTGACCGAGGTGATCGGCACCAGCAGCCAGTCGTGGGAGGACGCGGCGCGCAACGCGGTCAAGACGGCGTCGAAATCGCTGCGCGACCTGCGCATCGCCGAAGTCACCAAGCTGGACGTCAAGGTCGAGAACGGCAAGGTGGTCGCGTTCCGTACGCGCCTGTCGCTGTCGTTCAAGTACGGCTCCTGAGGCATGGCGCAACCCGGGTCCGAGTTCACCGCGATCGTGCGCGTGGCCGGTCCCGGGCGGCTGGACGAGTTCCGCGAGCAGTTGCGCTGGCTCATGGTGCGGGACGTCGACGCCGAAAACTACACCGAGCACCACGCCGGCGACGCGCTCGAGTACCGCTTCGAGCTGAAGAAGGGCGTGCCGTTCGCCGCCTTCGCCAACGCCTCGGAGGAGTTTCCCGAGCTGCGCGTCGAGGCCGATTGGCGCAATACCGCGCAGGGCGTGCGCGGCCGGGCGGTCATCCAGGGCGGCCGGCTGCTCGACCAGGAAACCGCGCCGATCGACCGCGGCCTGCTCGCGCTCGAGATCGAGTGCGGCGCGCACGGCGAGCTCGTGTTCGGCCTGGCCTGCGTGCGCGACGGCGCGGCCTGGCTTGGCTACTGCGCGAGCGCCGAGCGGCACGCGTATTTCCGGCTCGACCAGGCGGGCGAGCTGCGCCTGGACGAGAACGCGAGCGGGCGCTGGAGCGGGCCGGGCGGCGGGGAGATCGAGCCCGCGCTGCTCGAGCGGCTGGAGGAGATCGCGTTTCGCTTCGCCGGCGACTGGCTCTGGTACGACGAGGACGCCACGCCCGCGAGCGCGCTCGAGCGCAAGCACTACGCCGACCACGGCTGGACGGTGGCGGGCGCGAACCTCAGATCCGAGCAGCTGCTGCGGATCGGCCTCGGGCAGCTCTTCAGCACCCTGCCGCCGGAGGCGCGGCCGCTCGCGCAGCGGCTGCGCGGGGCGTGGGCGCGCAAGGCGTGAGCCCGCTCGCGCGCCGGCGCAGCGTGCGCTGCGTCTCGGGCCAGAACCTGCACCGCATCGCCTACCTGGAGTGGGGCGATCCGGGCAACAAGCGCGTGCTGGTGTGCGTGCATGGCCTGACGCGCTGCGCGCGCGACTTCGACGCGCTCGCCGGCGCGCTGGCCGAGCACTACCGCGTGATCTGCCCGGACATGGCGGGCCGCGGCGATTCGGACTGGCTGGCCGATCCGATGCTCTACGTCCTGCCGCAGTACGTCGCCGACGTCGTGACCCTGATCGCGCGCCTGGACGTCGAGTCGGTGCACTGGGTCGGCACCTCGATGGGCGGGCTGATCGGGATGGCGCTCGCGGCGCAGCGCGACACGCCGGTGGCGAAGCTGGTGCTGAACGACGCCGGGCCGGTCGTGACCAGGGTCTCGCTCGAGCGCATCGCGACCTACGTCGGGCTGGCGCCGACCTTCGCCGACTTCAAGGCGGCGGAGCAGTACGTGCGCGCGGTCTCGGCCCCGTTCGGCCCCCACAGCGACGCCGAATGGCGCTTTCTGACCGAAGTGGTGCTGCGCCGCTACGCCGACGGCGGCTACCGCATGCACTACGACCCGCGCCTGGGCGAACCGTTCCGCGCGCAGATGCCGGACAAGGACCTGGAGCTGTGGCCGCTCTACGAAGCGGTGCGCTGCCCGACCCTGGTGCTGCGCGGTGCGCTGTCGGACCTGCTCACGCGCGAAACCTGCGACCGGATGGCCGCCCGCGGGCCGAAGGCGAAGGTGGTCGAAATCCCCGGCGTCGGCCACGCGCCGACCCTGCTGCACGCGGACCAGATCGCCCTGGTGCGCGATTTCCTGCTGCGCTGACTAGGGCTTGGCCGGGTCGTCTTCCTTCGCGGCGGGCGCGCTCTCGGCGGCGGCCGCCTTTTGCTGCTGCTTGCGCAGGCGCTTCTCCTCCTGCTTCCTCTTCTTCGCCAGATCGCGCTGGCGCTTCTCGAACTGATAGTTTGGCTTGGCCAATCGAACCCCCTTCGCGAGCGGTCGCAGCCCGAGTCTAACGCGTCGCGCTAGCCGGCGCTGAAGCGCAGCGCGAAGCTGCGCGCGAGCGCCGGCCGCGCGCCGTCGGCGGTGCGCAGCACTTCGGCGAGATGCGCCTGCGAGGGCGCGGCGAGCGCGCGGTAGAGCCTGGCGCATAGTGCCCGCGCTTCGCGCCCGTGCCAGTCGGCGGGCAGCAGTTCGCCGGGCAGGCCGGGATCGCGCAGCAGGAGCCGCCGGTACTCGTGGATCAGCAGCGTGCGCTCGACGAAGGCGCGCTCGGGCTCGAGCTTCGCCGCCGCGGCGGGCGAAAGCGCGCCGTGGCGGCGAACGAAGGCGCCGTAGGCGCGCGAGAGCTCCGCGAGGTCCCAGGCCGCGCGCACGATGGCGTGCCGCTCGCCGGGCCCGGTGCCGGTGAGCGCAAGGATCTTCTCGCGCAGGCGCGGGAAATCCTCGGTGTCGAGCGCGGCGAGCGACTCCTCCAGCGGCGCGCTCGGGTGCAGGTACACGTTTGCCTCGATCCGGCCGAAGCCCTGCCAGGCCAGGCTGCGGCGCAGGTGCTCGCGCTCGGCCGCGTGCCATTTTCCCGGCAGCATCACCAGCATGCGCCAGCGCCCGTCCCAGCTCGCGTGCCCGCTGGCGTAGATATGGCGTTCGGCGGCCTCGAACTGGCGCCGCCCGAAATCGGTCAGCAGGTAGTCGCTGCGGCGCCCGAGCGCCTCGGCGCGCAGCCAGTGCTCGCGCGCGAGCCGGTATACCGCGGTGCGCACCAGGCGCTGCGACACCCCGAGCGGGGCGAGCAGCCGGATCAGCGAGCCGAGCCAGATCCGTCCGCCGAAGGGCAGCACCGCATCGCCGAACACCGTGACGATGAGCGGGACTGCGCGCGGAGGCGCGCTGCGGCGGACGGCGGCGGGCATGTGGAAATGATACAGAAAAGTTGACGCGAGGCAATAAAACTGTATCATTTCCGCCGGAGGGCGCGGATGTACACCCAATCGATGGACTTGCCAGGCCAGGTGCAGCTCGCGGGCGACTCGCCCGAGGAGCGGCGTTTCCAGGCCAGGGTCGACGCCGACGCCAAGATCGAGCCGCGCGACTGGATGCCCGAGGCCTACCGCAGGACGCTCCTGCGGCAGATCTCGCAGCACGCCCATTCCGAGATCGTCGGCATGTACCCGGAGGGCAACTGGATCACGCGCGCGCCGAGCCTGAAGCGCAAGGCGATCCTGATCGCCAAGGTGCAGGACGAGGCCGGGCACGGGTTGTACCTGTATTCGGCGGCCGAGACACTCGGCCAGTCGCGCGGCGAGATGATGGCGGCGCTCAACTCGGGCAAGGCGAAGTACTCGTCGATCTTCAACTACCCGAGCCTCACCTGGGCCGACGTCGGCGCGATCGGCTGGCTGGTCGACGGCGCCGCGATCATGAACCAGATCCCGATCTGCCGCTGCTCCTACGGCCCCTACGCGCGCGCTATGATCCGCATCTGCAAGGAGGAGTCGTTCCACCAGCGCCAGGGCTTCGACATCATGCTTTCGCTCGCGCGCGGCACGCCGGAGCAGATCGCGATGGCGCAGGACGCGCTCGAGCGCTGGTGGTGGCCCTGCCTGATGATGTTCGGCCCGCCGGACCAGGACAGCACCCACTCGGCGCAGTCGATGAAGTGGAAGATCAAGCGCGTCTCGAACGACGAGCTGCGGCAGAAGTTCGTCGACGTCACGGTGCCGCAGGCCGAGATCCTCGGGCTCAGGATCCCCGATCCGGAGTTGAAGTGGAATGAACAGCGCGGGCACTACGACTTCGGCCCGATCGACTGGGACGAGTTCTGGCGCGTGGTCAACGGCGACGGCCCGTGCAACCGCGAGCGGCTCGCCGCGCGCGTGGCGGCCTGGGAGGAGGGCCGCTGGGTGCGCGAAGCGGCGCTCGCCTACTCGCACAGGAAATATCGCAGGGAGGCGGCATGAGCGAAAAGGAATGGCCGTTGTGGGAGGTGTTCATCCGCTCCAAGCAGGGGCTGGACCACAAGCACTGCGGCAGCCTGCACGCGCCGGACGCCAAGATGGCGATCCAGATGGCGCGCGACGTCTATACGCGCAGGAACGAGGGCGTCTCGATCTGGGTCGTGCCCTCGGCCGCGATCGCGGCCTCCGACCCGGACGACCACGAGAGCTTCGTCGAGCCGATGGCCGCCAAGATCTACCGCCACCCGACCTTCTACCAGCTGCCCGATGAGCTCGAGCACATGTGAATTCGCCCTCAGGATGGGCGACAACGCGCTGATCCTCGGCCAGCGCCTGGGCGAGTGGCTCGGCCACGGCCCGCAGCTGGAGGAGGACATCGCCTCGGCCAACATCGCGCTCGACCTGGTCGGCCAGGCGCGACTGTGGCTTTCGCTCGCCGGCCGGCTCGAGGGCAGGGGGCGCGACGAGGACGCGCTGGCGTATGCCCGCGCGCAGCATGAATTCCGCAACTGCACCCTGGTCGAGCTGCCCAACGGCGATTACGCCTTCACCATCGTGCGCCGCATGCTGTTCGACGCCTACCAGCGCGTGCTGCTGGGGCGCCTGGCGGGCGGTGCGCAGGCAGAGATCGCGGCCATCGCGGCCAAGTCGAAGAAGGAAGCCGACTATCACTGGCGCCACAGCGCCGACTGGACGCTGCGCTTCGGCGACGGCACCGACGAGTCGCACCGCCGCGCGCAAGGCGCGCTCGATCGGCTGTGGGGCTATACGCGCGAGCTGTTCGTGCCGGACCCGGTCGATCCCGAAGCAGACTCGCTGCGCGGCCCGTGGCTCGCGCTGGTCGAGCCGCTGCTGAAGGAAGCGACCCTCGCGATCCCGGCCGAGACGAAGTTCATTTCAACCGGCAAGCGCGGGCTGCACAGCGAGCACCTGGGCTATGTGCTGGCCGAGATGCAGTTCCTGCAGCGCGCCTACCCCGGAGCCAAATGGTAGACGCCTGGCGGATCCTGGCCGGCATCACCGACCCCGAGATCCCGGTGATCTCGATCACCGAGCTCGGCATCGTGCGCGAGGTCACGCAGGCGGCGAACGCGTTGGAGGTGGCGATCACGCCGACCTATTCCGGCTGCCCCGCGATGCATGTCATCGAACAGGAAATCGTCGAGCGCCTTACGCAGGCGGGCTACGCCGAGGTCAGGGTGCGCACGGTGCTCGCGCCGGCCTGGAGCACCGACTGGATCGCGCCCGCGGCGCGCGACAAGCTGACGGCTTACGGCATTGCGCCGCCGGGCCGAGTGAACCTCTATCCCCGCAGCGTCACCTGCCCGCGCTGCGGCGCGGCGCGCACCGAGCGCGTGTCCGAGTTCGGCTCGACCGCGTGCAAGGCGCACTACCGCTGCCTGGAGTGCCTGGAGCCGTTCGATTACTTCAAGCCGCTGTGACCACGGCGCACTTTCATGCGCTGACGGTGAAGGACGTGCGGCGCGAGACCGCTGAGTGCGTCTCGCTCGGGCTCGAGGTGCCGGTCGCGCTCGCGCAGCGCTTTCGCCACATCCAGGGGCAGTACCTGAACGTGCGCACGCGCCTCGCCGGCGAGGAACTGCGCCGCTCGTACTCGATCTGCTCCGCACCCGACGAGGGCGAGCTGCGCATTGCGGTCAAGGCGGTGCCCGAGGGCCGATTCTCGACCTGGGCCAACAGCGACCTCAAAGCCGGCGACACGCTCGAGGCCATGCCGCCCGAGGGGCGCTTTTTCGTGCCGCTCGACCCCGCCAACGCCAGGCACTATGTCGCCTTCGCCGCCGGCAGCGGCATCACCCCGGTGCTGTCGCTGGTCAAGACCACCCTCGCGCGCGAGCCGCGCTCGCGCTTCACGCTGGTGTACGGCAACCGCGCGCTCGAATCGGTGATCTTCAACGAGGCGCTCGAGGACCTGAAAGACAGGTATCTGGCGCGGCTTGCGCTCTACCATGTCTTCTCGCGCGAGCCGCAGGAAATCGAGCTGTTCAACGGGCGCCTCGACCGCGCCAAGGTGGCGCAGTTCCTGCGAACGCTGATTCCGCCCGGATCGATCGACGAGGCTTTCGTCTGCGGCCCGGACCCGATGATGGCCGCGGTCCAGGCCGAGCTCGCCGCGCACGGGCTGGCGCGCGAGCGCATTCACGTCGAGCGCTTCGGGGTCCCGGCGACGAGAGCTGCAAAAAGACCCGAGACGACCAGGCGCATTGCGGCCGATGCCTGCGAGGTGACGGTGATCGCCGACGGCCTGCGCTACCGCTTCGAGCTGGCGCCGGACGGCCCGAGCGTGCTCGAGGCGGCGCTCAAGGCGGGCGCCGACCTGCCCTACGCCTGCAAGGCCGGGGTGTGCTGCACCTGCCGCGCCAGGCTGGTCGAAGGCGAGGTGCGCATGGACGCCAATTACGCCCTGGAAGCCGACGAGGTCGCGCGCGGCTTCCGGCTCAGCTGCCAGTCGCATCCGGTCACGCCGACCCTGGTGCTCGACTACGACCAGCGCTAGCGCTTGACAATAGCTGCCTAGGCAGTAAACTTCGCTGCCTAGGCAGTTATCCATGGTCGCAGCGATCACCCCTTACAGCGTCGCAAGCTACAGCCCCGACGAAAGCGTCGGCTACCTCGTGGCGCGCGTGCGCGCCTCGCTGTTCGCCGCGGTCGATCGGGAAATGGCGCCGCTCGGCGTCTCGGCGGCCCAGTTCGTCATCCTGATGAACGTCGCCCAGGCGCGTGCCTCGTGCGCCGCGGACCTGGCGCGCGAGCAAAGCACCGACACCGGCTCGATGACGCGCATGATCGATCGCCTGGTGCGCAAGGGCCTGCTGCGCCGCGCGCGCGACGCGAAGGACCGGCGCGTGGTGCGCCTCGAGCTGACCGAAGCCGGGCGCAGGCTGGCGCGCAGGCTGCCCGCGGTCGCGGTCAAGGTGCTAAACCACCACCTGCGCGGCTTCGGCGACGCGGAGCTCGAGCAGCTCAAGTCGCTGCTGCGCCGCATGCTCGCCAACGCCGCCTGAATCGACCGTGCGTGCCGCACTCACGATAATCCTCGGCCTGCTGCTTGCAGCCTGCGCCTCACAGGGCGAGCGGGTCGTGCCGCCGGCACAGCAGCTGGCGGGCGGCACGCTCGAGGCGGAGCGCAGCCTCGCGGGCGCACCCGCCGGCGAGTGGCCGAGCGAGCGCTGGTGGAGCGCGTTCGGCGATACGCAGCTCGATTCGCTGATCGACGAGGCGCTCGCGGGCAGCCCGACGCTTGCCGTCGCCGCGGCGCGCATGCGCCAGGCGCAGGCGCAGCTCGATGCCGCGGTGGCGCGCGCGGCCCCGGGCACCGAGGGAGAATTCGACCTCTCGCGGCAGCGCTTCACCGCCACCGGCATCTATCCGCCGCCGCTCGGCGGCGCCAGCTGGACCGTCGCGCAGCTGGCGGTCAACTTCGACTACGAGATCGACTTCGCGCATCGCAACGACGCCGCGATCGCCGCCGCGCACGCGCAAGCCTTCGCCACCGGCGCCGATGCCTACGCGGCGCGCCTTGCGCTCGCCTCGGGCATCGCGCGCGCCTATTTCCAGCTGCAGGGGCTGTTCGCCCAGCGCGACGTGGACCGGGACGAGCTCGCACAGCGCGAGCAGCTGCAGACGCTTGTGCGCCAGCGCGTCGCCGCGGGGCTCGAGACGAAGCTGCCGCTCGCGCGCGCGCGCGCCCTGCCGCCGGCGCTGCGGGCCCAGATCGCCCAGCTCGACGCCGCCATCGCGCTGGCGCGCAACCAGCTCGCCGCGCTGGCGGGCAAAGGCCCGGACCGGGGACTGTCGCTCGCGCCGGCCGAGCCGCGCAATGTCGCCGGCGGCGTGCCCGCGACGCTGCCGCTAGACCTGCTCGGGCGCCGGCCGGACCTGGCCGCGGCGCGCTGGCGTGCCGCGGCGGCGGCGCGCCGGATCGACTACGCCCAGGCCCAGTTCATGCCGAACGTCGACCTGACTGCGTTCGCCGGCCTGTCCTCGCTCGGGTTGAACAACCTGCTGCAATCCGGCAGCACCATCTGGGGCGTCGGGCCGGCGGTGCGCCTGCCTCTGTTTTCCGCCGGCGTGCTACGCGCCGGACTGCGTGGCAGCGAGGCCGAGTACGACCTGGCGGTCGAGCAGTACAACGCGCTGCTGATCGACGCGGTGCGCGAGGTCGCCGACCAGGTCCAGACTCTGCGTGCGCTGGCGAACGAGGCGCGCGAGCGCCGCGTGGCGCTCGCCGCCGTGCAGCGCGCCTACGACCTCGCCTTCGAGCGCTACCGCGGCGGACTGGCTGACTTCCTGAGCGTGCTCGACGCCCAGAGCGCGCTGTTCGCCCAGCGGCGCGCGATGGCCGACCTGCACGTGCGCACCCTGCAGGCCGACGTCGCGCTGGACCGCGCGCTCGGTGGCGGCTACCAGGATCGCGCGCCGATCACGACCGAACACCGGAGCATGAAATGAGTGAATTGCCGCAAGTGCCGACCCAGGGAGCGCGCCGCCGCCGCGCGCTGAGCTTTGTCCTCGTCGCCTTCGTGCTGGTGGGACTCGGCTGGATCACCTGGTGGTACATCGAGTCGCGCGGCCACGAGACCACCGACAACGCCTACGTCGTGGGCAACCTGGTGCAGGTCACGCCGCGCGTGTCAGGCACCGTGGTGGCGATCGGAGCCGACGACACCGACCTGGTCGAGGCGGGCCAGCCGCTGGTGCGGCTCGACCCGGCCGACGCCAGGGTGGCGCTGGCGCAGGCCGAGGCGCAGCTCGCCCAGGCGGTGCGCGAGGCGCGGACTCTGTACGCCGAGGACATCACGCTGGCGGCGGCCGCGGCGCAGCGCCAGGTGGACCTTGCGCGCGCCGAGCAGGACCTCGCGCGCCGCGCCCCGCTGCTGGCGAGCGGCGCGGTCTCGCAGGAGGACCTGCAGCACGCGCGCGATGCGGTCGCCGCGGCGCGCGCGGCGCTCACCACGGCCCGCGAGCAGCTTGCGGCGAGCCGTGCCTTGACCGAGGGAACCAAGGTCGAGACGCAGCCCAGCGTGCTGCGCGCAGCAGCGCGGGTGCGCGAGGCGTTCCTCACGCTGCAGCGGGACGAGATCCCGGCCCCGGTGCGCGGCTACGTCGCCAAGCGCAGCGTCCAGGTGGGCCAGCGCGTGGCGCCCGGCGAGCCGCTGATGGCGGTGGTGCCGCTGGACGACGTCTGGGTCGAGGCGAACTTCAAGGAAGTGCAGCTGCGCGAGATGCGCATCGGGCAGCCGGCGCGGCTGACCGCCGACCTGTACGGCAGCCGGGTCGAGTACGTCGGGCACGTGGCCGGCCTCGCCGCCGGCACCGGCGGCGCGTTCGCGCTGCTGCCGCCGCAGAACGCGACCGGCAACTGGATCAAGGTGGTGCAGCGCCTGCCGGTGCGCATCGCGCTCGACAGGAAGCAGCTCGCCGAGCATCCGCTGCGCATCGGGCTGTCGATGGAAGTCGACGTCGACGTGCGCGACGCGAGCGGGCCGCAGCTCGCCACGGCGCCGGTCAAGGGGCCGGTGTACGCGACCCGGGCGTTCGACGAGCAGGCCGCCGCGGCCGACGCCCGCGTGCGCGAGATCATTGCCGCCAATCTCGGGCGAGGCCAGTGAGCGCAGCGCCTCCGGCCGCGTCGGCACCGGCGCCGCTCGAGGGCATGGAGCGCGCGGTCGGCGCGTTCGTGCTCTCGCTCGCGGTATTCATGACCGTGCTCGACACCACGATCGCCAACGTGTCGATCCCGACCATCGCCGGCGACCTCGGCGTGAGCCCGAGCCAGGGCACCTGGGTCATCACCTCGTTCGCGGTCTCGACCGCGATCGCGGTGCCGCTCACCGGCTGGCTGGTGGTGCGCTTCGGCCAGGTGAGGCTGTTCGTCACCTCGGTGCTGCTGTTCAGCACCGCGTCCTGGCTGTGCGGCCTGGCGCCGAACCTCGAGACGCTGATCGTGTTCCGCGTGCTGCAGGGCACGGTCGCCGGTCCGATGGTGCCGCTGTCGCAATCGATGCTGCTCTCCACCTTCCCGCGCGAGAAGGCGGGGCTTGCGCTCGCGCTGTGGTCGATGACCGCGCTGCTGGCGCCGATCTCGGGTCCGCTGCTGGGCGGCTGGATCTCGGACAACGCGACCTGGCCGTGGATCTTCTACATCAACGTGCCGGTGGGCCTGTTTTCCGCCGCGGTCACCTGGCAGCTCTACCGCACGCGCGATTCGGCCACGCGCAAGGTGCCGGTCGACTACGTCGGCCTCGGATTGCTGATCACCTGGGTCGCGGCGCTGCAGATCATGCTCGACAAGGGCAACGAGCTCGACTGGTTCAACTCGGCCCAGATCGTGACCCTGGCCTGCGTCGCCGCGGTCGGCTTCACGCTGTTCCTGGTCTGGGAGCTGGTCGACAACGAGCACCCGATCGTCGACCTGTCTCTGTTCAAGAGTCGCAACTTCACCAGCGGCACGCTCGCGATCGCGGTCGGCTACGCGGTGTTCTTCGGCATCACGGTGATCATCCCGCTCTGGCTGCAGACGATCATGGGCTACACCGCCTTCTTGTCGGGGCTCACGGTGGCGCCGATCGGGATCCTGTCGCTGATCATCGCGCCGATCCTGGGCCGCAACCTCGCGCGGCTGGACGCACGCAAGATCGCGAGCTCCGCGTTCCTGGTGTTCGCGCTGGTCATGTTCATGCGCGCGCGCTTCGACCTGCAGACCGACTTCTGGTCGATCGTGCTGCCGACCGTGATCCAGGGCGCGGCGACCGTGTCGTTCTTCCTGCCGCTCACGGCGCTGCTGCTCGCCGGGCTTCCGCCGGAGCGCATCCCTGCGGCGACGGGCTTGAGCAACTTCGCCCGCTTCACCGCCGGCGCCTTCGGCGCCTCGGTCTCGGTCACGCTGTGGAACGACCGCGCCGCGCTGCACCGCGCGCACCTGGTCGAGCACGTCACGGCCTACAATCCGGACGCGACGGGCGCGCTCGCCGTGATGCACGCCCATGGCCTGAGCCCCGACCAGGCGCTCGGCCTGATGGACCGCCTGATCGACCAGCAGGCGCGCATGCTGAGCACGGTGGACCTGTTCTGGCTCTCGGGCATTCTCTTCATCGCGCTCACCGCGCTGGTGTGGATCGCCAAGCCGGCCAACATCTCGCACCGCGCGCCCGCCGACGCCGGCGCGCACTGAGCGCTAAATTCTTCGGCCCACGCCCACCCAGTACGGCGCGCGCAGCTTGCGCTTGAAGATCTTGCCGCTGTCCTCGCGCGGCAGCGCGGCGTGGAACTCGACCGTGTGCGGCACCTTGTAGCCTGCGATGCGATCGGTGAGCCAGGCTTGCACCGACGCGGCGTCGAGCGTCGCGCCGGGCTCGGGCTGGATCGCGGCGGCGAGCGCCTCGCCGAACTCCTCGCTCGGGATGCCGAACACGGCGCAGTCGTGCACCCCGGGCATGGCGTGCAGCGCGGCCTCGATCTCGGCCGGGTAGATGTTGACCCCGCCCGAGATCACCATGTCGGTGGCGCGGTCGCAGATGTAGAGGTACCCGTCCTCGTCGACGTAGCCCATGTCGCCCAGGGTCCACAGGCCCTCGCGCTCGAGCGCCGCGCGCGCGGCCGGGTTGTTGTTGTAGGAGAAGTCGGGGTAGGCCGGCTGGCGGGCGTAGATCAGGCCCACCTCGCCAGGGGGCAGCTCGCGCCCCCGCTCATCGAGGATCTTGAGCGCGCCGACGCCCACCGGCCGCCCGGCCGAGCCGGGTTTCTTCAGCGCCTCGTGCGAGTCGATCGAGGTGACGACGCCCGCTTCGCTCGAGGCGTAGCACTCGTGCAGCACCGGGCCCCACCAGTCGATCATGGCGCGCTTCAGGGCCGGCGCGCAGGGCGAGCCGGTGCTGGCGACGAAGCGCAGCGACGACAGGTCGTAGCGCCGCTTGACCGCGTCCGGCAGCTTCAGCATGCGCACGAACATGGTCGGCACCAGGTAGGCGTGGCTCAGGCGGTGGCGCTCGATCAGCGCGAGCGTGCGCTCGGCGTCGAACCTCGGCTCGAGCACGAGCAGCGCGTCCTCCTGCTGCAGGGTCTGGATCGCGTACAGGTTCGGCGCGCTGTGGTAGAGCGGCCCGGGCAGCAGCGCGCGCATGCCGGGCTCGATGCCGAAGCCCTTGTAGCGCGTCTCGCGCGCGAGCTCGGCCATCTTGTCGGCGCCCTCGAGCGGCATCGGCGCGCGGCGCACGCCCTTGGGCCGCCCGGTGGTGCCGGAGGTGTAGGGCATGTTGCCGCGCAGGCGCCGCGGCGCGCCGCTCCAGCGCGGCGCATCGCGCAGCCAGCCGCTCCAGTCCCGCGGCTCGACCACCAGCAGCCCGACCGCGGCGGGCAGCGCGCCCTCGATCTGAGGCAGGAGGTCCGCGTGCGCCACCAGCGCCTTGGCGCCGCTGTCGGCCAGGATCCAGCCCGCCTCGTCGGCCTTGTAGTGCCAGTTGATCGGGCAGGAGTAGGCGCCCAGGCGCAGCGCGGCGAACGCGGCGGCGAGGAACGCCGGGTCGTTCTTCAGCATCAGGCAGACCACGTCGTCCTCGCCCACGCCGAGCCGCTCGAGCCGGCTCGCGGCGCGCAGCACCGCGTGCTCGAGTTCGGCCCAGGCGATTGCGCGTTGTTCGAAAATCAGCTCGGCAGGCATGGGCGCGAGTATAGGCGAGCTGCTGATAATATCCGCGCTCCATCCGGGAGAGCCACAGTGAGCGCCTTCACCCCGACCGCACGCACCAGGATCAAGCGCCTGCCCAAGCGCGGCCACTACGACAGGCAGACGGTCTACGCGATCCTCGACGCCGGCTTCGTGTGCCATATCGCCTACGTCATCGACCGCCAGCCGTACGCGACGCCGACCGCCTACTGGCGCGAGGGCGACGCGGTGTACTGGCACGGCTCGTCCAAGAGCAGGATGCTGCTCGCGCTGGAGAAGGCGCCGCGCATCTGCCTGACCGTGATGCACCTGGACGGCCTGGTGGTGGCGCGCTCGGGCTTTCACAAGTCGATCAACTACCGCTCGGCGATGCTGCTGGGCAGGCCGTACAAGATCGTCGAGCCCGAGGAAAAGCTGGCGAAGATGGAGCGCTTCGTCGAGCGCCTCTATCCCGGGCGCTGGGCGCAGCTGCGCCCGGTGACGAAGCAGGAGCTCAAGGCGATGAGCGTGTTCGGCCTGCACATCGAAGAGGCGGTGGCCAAGGTGCGCAGCGGCCCTCCTATAGACGACGAAGCCGACTACGCGCTGCCGATCTGGGCGGGCGTGGTGCCGATCCGCCAGGTGCCGGGCGAGCCGCTCGACGACGGCCGGGTCGCGCCCGGCGCGCCCGGCGCGCCGCGGGTGACGCTCTGAGGGCTATAGCCCGCGCGCGATCCTGAGCTCGCGCAGCATCGCGCGTTTCTTGCTCTGGTGCGAGCTCATGCGGCGCAGGATGTCGTCCAGCGAGCGCAGGGCTTCGCGGATGTAGGGCCCCTTGTTCAGCATCACGCACTCGGCGCGCATCGACATCGCCGCGTCGGTGATCTCGGCCCGGGTCGGCGCGCCGCGCTTGGCGAGGGTGTCCAGCACTTCGGTCGCCCACACCACCGGCACGTGCGCCGCCTCGCACACCCAGAGAATTTCCTCCTGGACTTCCGCCAGGCGCTCGAAGCCGCATTCGACCGCGAGGTCGCCGCGCGCGATCATCACCCCGCAGGAGCGCGCGCGCATTGCCTCGAGCAGCATCGCGGGCAGGTTCTCGAAGCCGCGCCGCGTCTCGACCTTGAGCACGATTGCCGGCGGGCGAGGACCGAGGCGGGCAAGCGCGGTGCGCAAGGAGCGCACGTCGCCGACCGTGTCGACGAACGACAGCCCGACCATGTCGGCGTGCGGCCCGACGAACTCCAGGTCGCGCCGGTCCCTGTCCGACAGCGCGCGGGTGCGCAACGCGGTGTCCGGCAGGTTGATGCCCTTGTCGGCGCGCAGCGCCACGCCGCCTGGGCGCGCGCGCACCACGCGCACCAGCAGCCGGTCGGCGCCGGCCTTGTCGATGATCCCGCCGATCTTGCCGTCGTCGAAATAGATGCGCTCGCCGGGGCGCGCGTCGCGGAACACGCCGGGCAGAGTGCAGCCGATGGTTGCGGGGCGCAGCACCTTGTCGTGGCGGTCGAGCCTGGCCGGGCTTCCCGGGCGCAGGGACCGGGTGAGCACGATGCGGTCGCCCTCGCAAAGCAGGATCGAGCCTTCCCTGCCCGGCACGGCGCCGATCCTGGCGCTGGGCGTCGGGCCCTTGCGCTCGCGCGAGAGCAGCGTGCCCGGAACCAGGTAGGCGGTCTTCGTCGCCTCGGCCCACGCTCCCTCGTCGCTGCAATCGACCAGCTTCCATGTGCGGCGCGCCCGGCGCGCGTCCTCTAGCGCGACCCGATCTCCCGCCTTCAGCGCCGCGAGCCAGCGCGCGGGCACGCGCAGCACCGCGTCGGCCGGCGCGGGCGGCTCGCGCGGGTCTTCCTGGGCGGTGAGCCAGATGCGCGCCGGCGCGAGCACCGCGCCGAACGCGTCGCGCTTGGGCCGCACCCGCAGCACCGCCGGGCCGGGCTCGACCGGCCCGGTGCGCAGCTTCGGGCCGGCGAGATCCATCAGCACTCGGCAGCGCCTGCCGAGCGCCTTTTCGGCGCGGCGCAGGTGGCCGATCATCCTGCGCCAGCGCGCCTCGTCGTCGTGCGCGCAATTGATGCGCATGACGTCCATTCCTCCCGCCAGCAAATCGCGCACCAGCGCGTAGTCGTCTGCGGCCTCGGACGGCATGGTGACCATGATGCGCACCTCGCGCTTCGCGGGCGGAGCGCCGAGCAGGACACGCGTATTGCGCTCGAGCAGCTCGGCGCCGAGATCCATGTCGGGCGGCGGCAGCTCGCCGCGGTGCGTGGTCGCCGGCTTGGCGGCGAGCCCGCGCACCGCGCGCGCGACCAGCTCGACGGTCGCGGCGACCCACTGTTCGGCGCGCCCGAGGGAGGACAGCCCGCGCTCGGCGAGGCTGCGCTGCAGCGCGCGCCGGTCGTGGCGCCGCAGCGCAAGATAGCGCACCAGGTTGCGGGCGCTCAGCTCGAACGTCGGGTCCACGGCGTCGATCCGGGCGCGCGCCTTGCGTTCGGCCAGGCGCAGCTCGACGGCGAGCTGCGCGACGTCGCGCGCCAGACGCCGGAGCTCGCGCGCCTCGGCATTGCGGGCGTTGCTCACGGCCATTGTTCTGGCACGCGCGTGTTACGGCATTGTTACAGCACGCCGAGCGCGAGCCCGGCGGCGAAGGTCGCGCCGAGCTCCTCGAGCGCCGCGACCTGCTCGGGCTTGAGCTCCTTGACCACCACCAGCGGCTCGCCCACCTGCTTCAGCCGCAGCCCGGTGACGATGCGCTCGACCGAGCTCACCGCGCCGCTGCCGTCCTGGCCGGCGCCGACGAACAGCGCCCAGGGCCGGCCCGCGACCTTGCCTTCGCAGGGGTAGAACACGCGCTCGAGGAAGTCTTTCATCATGCCCGACATGTAGCCGAAGTTCTCCGGCGTGCCGAGGATCAGGCCGTCCGCGGCGAGCACGTCCTCGGGCCCGGCCTCGGCGCAGCGCTTCAGCACCACGCGCACGCCGGGCTCGCTCCTCGCGCCGCGCTCGACGGCCTGCGCCATCTGCGCGGTCTTCACCCCGCCGCTGTGGTAGACGATGAGCAGCGTTTTCACGCTCTGAGCCTGGTCGCCGGGTCCTGGCGGTAGAAGCGCCGCAGCTGATCGTACATCTCCGGGTAGCGGCGGCGGGTCTCGTTCGGCGTCTCGAAGAAGGCCTCGGTCAGCACGGCGAAGAATTCCGCCGGGTGCTCGGCGGCGTAGGGGTCGAGCCAGGTGTCCCGGCCCCGCTCCAGCTCGCCGCGGAACGCCTCGTAGGCGCGCTCGAGCGCCGCGCGCCAGGCCATGCGGTCCATCTCCGGCGGCAGCGGCGGCACGCCGTCGGCCTCGCCGCTAAGCATGTCGAGCTTGTGCGCGAACTCGTGGATCACGACGTTGGCGCCCTCGTCGTGCTGCGCCGCGTCCCAGGACAGGATCACCGGGCCGCCCGGCCAGGACTCGCCCGCCAGCTCGTCGTCCCATTCGTGCACCACGCCGCCTTCGTCCACTTCGCTGCGCCTGACGCGGAAGTCGCCCGGGTAGATCACGATCTCGCTCCAGCCCTCGTACCAGTCCAGCCCCAGTTCGAGGATCGGCAGGCAGGCCTGCAAGGCGACCGATAGCCGCAGCGCGTCGTCCAGCGCCTGGCCGCGCACCCCGGTGAACCGCTTCTCGGCCAGGAACAGCAGCGCCAGCTCCTGCAGCCGCCGGGTCTGGCCGGCGTCGAGCCCGCGCAGGAACGGCAGCTTCGCGCTCACACGGCGCCACAGCGCCGGGTCGATGCGGTGCCTCGCCAGCACCCGCCGGCGGCGCCAGCGCTTCACCCAGCCCATGGCCGCCAGCCCATGTCAGCGCCGCGCGCGGCGCGCGGCGAGCCACACGCCGGCAAAGATCAGCACCATGCCCACGGCGTGGTACAGGTGCAGCCGCTCGCCCAGGAAGGCGACCGCCATCAGGATCCCGAACGGCGGGATCAGGTAGAGGTAGGCGCCCGCCGGCCCGGGGCCGATCGCGTGCACGCCCTTGCCCCACATCGCGAAGCAGGCAACCGAGGGAAAGATGCCGAGATAGAGGATCGTCAGCACCGGGCCCCAGCCGAGCGCGATGCGTCCGCCGGCGGCGAGGTCGGCGGCGTACAGCGGCAGCATCGGCAGCATGCCGGCGAGCGAGCAGGCGAGCAGGAAGCTGAGCTGCGACAGCGCGGGCGGCTTGAAGCGCAGGCACACCGTGTACAGCGCCCATAGCGCGACGGTGGCAAGCAGAAACAGGTCGCCGTGGTTGACCTGCAGCGTGGCGAGCCGCTGCGGGTCGAGCCGGCTGACGATCGCCAGCACGCCGCAAAACGAGACCGCAACCCCGAGCGCGGCGCGCACGCCGATGCGCTCGCGAAAGAGCGCGAGCGCGAACAGCGGGATCAGGGCCGGCGTGACCGACTGGATCAGCAGCGCGTTGGTGGCGGTGGTCTCGCGGATGCCGTAGTAGCCGACCATGTTGTAGAGCGCGTTGCCGGTCAGGCTGAAGAAAGCGATCGCCTTCCAGTGCGCGCGCACCACCGGCCAGTCGCGCGCGAGCTGCCGGCCGGCAAGCGGCAGCAAGACTGCGATCGCAGTGGTCCAGCGCCAGAACGAGAGCGACACCGGCGTGACTTCCAGGTGCACCGCGCGCGCGACAACCCAGTGTCCGGCCCAGAACAGCGCGGTGAGCGCGAGGAGCAGGTGGGGGGAAACTTTCGCCGCGGGGCGCGAGTCTGGCATGCAGGCCCGCTACAATATCAGCATGGTGTCGGTCGTCCAGCTCCGCCCGCAAAACAGCGCCGCCGCGCTCGAGCCGATCGCGGCGGGACTGGACGGCGAGGAGCGCGGCTTGATCGGCCGGGCGCTCGAGTTCGCGCAGCCGCTGTACGCCGGGCAGGTGCTCTCGACCGGCGAGCCGGTCTGGTCGCACGCGCTCGGTCTCGCGGCGAGCCTGGCCGCGATCGGGCTCGACCCGCCCGGGCGCGCGGCCGGGGTGCTGTTCGCCGCGCCCAAGTACGCGGGCGCGGTGGACGTGCTGCGCGAGAAGTTCGGCGACGACGTGGCCGCGCTCGCGGCGGGGGTGGAGAAGCTCTACCAGCTGCGCGTGCTCACGCGCGGCACGCCGCAGCAGCAGATCGAGGTGCTGCGCCAGATGGTGCTAGGCATGGTGGAGGACATCCGCATGGTTCTCATCCGCCTGGCGAGCCGCACCCAGACCCTGCGCTGGTACGCGAGGAACCCGGCGCCGGACCGGGCGAGCTACGCGCGCGAGACGCTCGACATCTACGCCCCGCTCGCCAACCGGCTCGGGGTGTGGCAGCTCAAGTGGGAGCTGGAGGACCTCTCGTTCCGCTTCCTCGAGCCCGAAACCTACAAGAAGATCGCGCAGATGCTGGACGAAAAGCGCGCCGAACGCGAGCACTACATCCAGGACGCGATGGCGCTGCTCGCGCGCGAGCTGCGCGCCGCGGGGGTCGAGGCGGCGATCGCCGGCCGCCCCAAGCACATCTATTCGATCTGGAACAAGATGCGCAGCAAGGGGCTCGATTTCTCCGAGCTGTACGACGTGCGGGCGCTGCGCGTGATCGTCGGCTCGGCAAAGGATTGCTATGCCGCGCTCGGGGTGGTGCACGACCTGTGGCAGCCGATTGCGAAGGAGTTCGACGACTACATCTCGCGCCCCAAGGGCAACGACTACCAGTCGCTGCACACTGCGGTGATCGGCCCCGGCGGCAGGACGCTCGAGGTGCAGATCCGCACCGCCGAGATGCACCGCCACGCCGAGTTCGGCGTCGCGGCGCACTGGCGCTACAAGGAGGCCGGCGCGGCGACCAAGGCCCAGGGCAGGTTCGAGGACAAGATCGCCTGGCTGCGCCAGCTGCTGGCGTGGCGCGACGAGGTGACCGACGGCTCGAAGTGGGCCGAGAAGACGCGCCAGGCGGCGCTCGACGACACGGTCTACGTGGTTACGCCGCAGGGCAAGGTGGTCGACCTGCCGGCGGGTTCGACGCCGGTGGACTTCGCCTACGCGCTGCACAGCGACCTCGGGCACCGCTGCCGCGGGGCCAAGGTCGACGGGCAGATCGTCCCGCTCGAAACCCCGCTCAAGAGCGGGCAGCGGGTCGAGATCACGGCCGCCAAGAGCGGCGGGCCCTCGCGCGACTGGCTGAGCGCCGAGCGCGGCTTCGTCAGGAGCCCGCGCGCGCGGCAGAAGATCCGGCAGTGGTTCAACAGCCAGGCACTGTCCGAGACCGTCGCCGCCGGCCGCGCGGCGGTGGAAAAGGAGCTCAAGCGCGAGGGCGCGAGCCAGGCCAAGCTCGAGACGCTCGCCGCGCGGCTCGGTTTCTCGCGCCCGGACGATCTGTTCGCCGCGGTCGCGCGCGACGAGGTGAACCTGCGCCAGCTGCAGTCCGCGCTGCGCGGCATGGGCGCCGCGGCCCCGGCGCCGCCGCCGGCGCAGCCGCAGCGGCGCGCGCGCCTGGCCTCGGGCAAGGGCGGGGTGCTGGTGGTCGGCGTCGACCGGCTGCTGACCCAGCTGTCCAAATGCTGCAAGCCGGTGCCGCCCGACCCCGTGCGCGGCTTCGTCACGCGCGGCAAGGGGGTGTCGATCCACCGCGAGGACTGCCCGAGCCTGAAGCGGCTCGCCGAGCGCCATCCCGAGCGCCTGATCGAGGCGCAATGGGACGCCAGCGCGGGCGGGGCCTACGCGGTCGACATGGTGGTGACGGCGAGCGACCGGCCGGGCCTCTTGCGCGACATCGGCGACGCGCTGGCGCGCGAGCGCATCAACGTCACCGCGGTACGCACCCAGAGCCGCGACGAGCTGGCCTTCATGCGCTTTTCCTTCAACGTCGGCGACCTGGCGCAGCTCAAGCGCGCCTTTGCGGTGGTCAAGGAAGTGCCGGGCGTCATCCGCGCAGCGCGCGGCTGATTTTCATCGCAGCGTCACGCGGGCGCGCGATGATCGGCGCCCGTGAGGATGCGGATTCTGCTCTACGCGCTGCCGCTCGCGCTGTTCGCCCCGGACGCCCTTGCCTGGGGCCTGCAGACGCACCTCTTCTTCGCACAGTACGCGCTCATGACGGCTCCGCTTGCGGATCCGCGGCTTCGGCGCGCGGCCGCACGCTTGCCGCGCCTGGTGCTCGCCGGGGCGTGTCTGCCGGACCTGGCCCTTGTCGGGCCGGTTATCGGCACGCCAGCGTTTCGCCGTTGCCACCGCTGGGCGACGCTGCGCAGGATCGCCGCCGTTCCGCTGTGCGACGAGGACCGCGCGATCGTGCTCGGCTATGCAAGCCACCTGCTGGCGGACGTCGTTGCGCACAACTATTTCGTGCCCGAGCACGAGCGGCGCATTGCCCGCGTCGAGCACCTCACGCATGCGGCCTGCGAGTGGGCGATGGACGATTTCCTGCGGCCGTGGGTATGCGCCGCGGCGGTGGAGCTGCTCGTCGGGGAGCGCGCCGCGCTGGCCGACTTCGTCGGCAGCCGATTCCGCTGCGGCACGGCGCTGGCGCGGCGTGCGGTCGAAGTGCTAGGCCGCGCCGACAGCGCGCTGCGCGCCTCGGCGCTGCCGGGTCTATGCCGACGCGCTCTGGCGCTGTTCGACCGTGGTGTCGTTCCCCGCTTCGAAGCCTACGTGCGCGAGACTTCGGCCAGGCTCGGCCAGCTCGACGAGGTGCTGAACGGCGCCGAGCCGGCCTGGGATGCCGAGCCGGCGCGCGACGCCTCGCGGCGCGAGTTCTGGCGCCGCGGCAGGCTGCTGCTGCCCGCGAAGCTGCTCTAGGACCAGATCGCGGCAGCGTGCCGCGAGCCGGCGTCGCGCGAGTCCGCGCGGGAATGGAACCGGCGCGGGGGGAGGGTACAGCGCAGGCAGTATCCTCACCCGCGCCACAATGCGCGGCGCGAGGGCGATCCGGCGCAGCGATTGCAGCAGATTCGTCTCGCCGACGAACGGTGCGGCGCGGCAGGGCTCGCCGCGCGCGTCGTGGTAGCTGAGCGTCAGCGGCAGAACCGCTCGCTGCTGGTCGACCGCGGCCTGGAACAGGGCGGGACGGAACGGCAGCACCTGTGAGCCGTCGCTGGTCGTCCCCTCGGGAAATATCGCCACGCGGTGGCCTGCGGCCAGCAGGACGCCGATCTCGTTCACCGCCTTCTTGGCGGCGTGCCCGCAGCCCCGACGCAGCAGGATGGTTCCGGTACGCGCGAGCAGCAGGCCGATCGCCGGCCAGGCGCCAACCTCGTGCTTGGAGACAAAGGTCGCCGGGCAGACCGAGTTCACAACCAGTACGTCGAGCCAGGAGACGTGATTGGCGACCACCAGGGCGCCGTTCGGAATCGGCGCGCCTCCCAGCCGAAGCTGAACGCCCAGGATCTGCAGCAGGGCCGCGCTCCAGCGCCGGGAGACGGCAGCCCGCCCTCGATGCGCGAGCAGGGGATACAGCGCGAGCACCGTGGCCAGGCCGTGCGCGAGGTGCAGCGCGACGCGGGCGATGCGCAGCGCCGCGCGCGCCCAGCGCAGCGGCCGAAGGCTAGACGAGCGCAAGCGAAGCCGCGCCGAGCACGGCCCCGAGCGTTGCGCCGGAGAGCACATCGCTGGGGTAGTGCAGGCCCAGCACGACGCGCGAAACGGCGGTGAGCAGGGTGAACGGGACGAGCAGCCCCGCGAGCGAGGGATAATAGGCGAGCGCGACGACCGAGAACGCCACCGCGTGGAGCGTGTGCCCCGAGGGAAAGCTGAAGGTGTCGAGCACCGATGCGCCCTGCGCGATGCTGGCCTGGACCTGGTAAGGGCGCGGGCGCAGCGTCCCGCGCTTGAGAAGCTTGTAGGTCACCGTGCACGCCACCCCTGCGCCCGCCATGTGCAGCACCGCCAGCGCGGCATCGCGGCGCCAGAGCAGCAGGGCGAGCATGAGCGCGTACCAGAACACGCCGTTGCCCAGCCAGCTGATCGCACGGCACCCCAGCAACAGGGTGCGGTAGCGAAGCGCACGGTTGAAGCGCAGGCAGACCCGCTCGTCCCAGCGCTGGATGCGCTCGAGCGTTGCGTCAAAGCGCGACAGGCTCTGCCTCCGCCGCCGGCCGCCGGCCGGCGCCCGCCTCGAACAGGGCCGCCTCGAAATCCCGCACGATGTGCGACCAGGTGACGCCCTCGGAGACGGCGCGCGCCGCGCACCCGAGCTGGCGCGCAAGCTGCGGCTCGCTCGCCATGCGCTCGGCCTGGGCGATGAACGCTGCGCGGTCGTCGTACGGCGCGAGCAGCGCGGAGCGGCCGTGCTCGAGATGCTGGCGCGCGGCGGCGTAGTCGTAGGCCACCACGCCCAGGCCGCTCGCCATCGCCTCGAGCGTGACGTTGCCGAAGGTCTCGGTGATGCTGGGAAACAGGAACACGTCGCCCGAGGCGTAGTGCGTCGAGAGCTCGCCGTTGACCAGGCGGCCGGCGATCACGCAGCCGATACGCGCGCGGCGCAGCTTCTCGAGCAGCGGCCCGTCGCCCACCAGCACGAGCTTGGTATCGGGGCGCCGGCGCCGCATCGCCTGGTAGGCCTCGATCACCAGCGGGAAGTTCTTCTCCGGCGCGAAGCGGCTCACGCACAGCGCGACCAGCGTATCGTCGCCCGCGCCCCAGCTGGCGCGCAGCGCGCGCGAGCGGCGCGCCGGGGAGAACACCTCGGGGCTCACGCCGCGACCCACCACGCGCAAGCGCTCGAAGCCGCGCGCGCCGAGCTGCGCGGCGAGCTCCGCGGTCGGCACCAGCGTGCAGTCGGCGCGGTTGTGGAAATGGCGCAGGTAGCCCTCGATCGGCCGCCGCAGCCAGGAGATGCCGTAGTGCTTGCTGTAGGCGTGAAAATTGGTGTGGAAATCGGCGACAACCGGCAGCTTCAAGCCGCGCGCGGCGGAAAGCGCCGACCAGCCCAGGGGGCCTTCGGTTGCAACGTGCACCAAGTCGGGACGCCAGCGCCGCCAGGCGCGCTCCAGGGCGCGCGCGCCCGGCGCGCCCATCTTGAGCTGGGTGTAGCGCGGCACCGGAATTCCGGGCCGCAGCAGCTCTTCGAACTCCGCTTCCTGTACTCCCCGGTCGTCGCGGTGCTGGCGCGGTCGCACGAGCTGGATCGCGTGTCCCCGCGCGCGCAGGCCCTCAGCCATCAGTCCGATGGTGCGGGCGACGCCGTTGACCTCGGGCGGGTAGGTCTCGGTCACCATCGCCACGCGCAGGCTGCGGCCGCGGGGCGCGAGCTCGTCGATGTCCGCGATACGGTTCACGCGGCGTGAGCATGCGGCGCGCGTGTGAATTCCGGATGACGGGAATGTGATCGCTTTGTGACAGCGCGCGGGCGGCGATCAGCCGAGCAGCACCAGCAGCCACACCAGCCCGGTGGTCACCAGCGAGAGCATGACGGCGGCGCTTCCCATGTCCTTGGCGCGCTTGGCGAGGCGGTGGTTCTCGAGCGAGACCCGGTCCACGGTGGCTTCGATCGCCGAGTTCAGGAGCTCGACCACGAGCACGCCGAGCACCGAGCCCGCGAGCAGCGCGCGCTCAAGCCCGCTGTGGCCGAGCCACAAACCGAGCGGCACCAGCACCGCGGCGAGGATCAGCTCCTGGCGGAATGCATCCTCGTGGCGCGCCGCCGCGGCAAGGCCGGAGAGCGAGTAGCGCGTGGCGTTGATCACGCGCTGCAGTCCGGTCTTGCCTTTGTGCGGGCTCTCCATCGCGCCGGGAAATGTAGCACGAGATGCAGTCATGGAAACGTCACCGCGCCGTCACCGCAGGGTCACGGGGGGGACATACAGTGCGCGCGCCAACCAGACCCGGGAGCGACCTGATGGACCGCATCGACGACAGCCTGCTGCTCGAGCCCCGCGCGATCGTTCGCAGCGGGCGCCGCTACTCGCTGGCCTTTGCGCACAGCGACGCCGAGCGGCGCGAGGCGCAGCGGCTGCGCTGGCGCGTGTTCGTGGAGGAAATGGGCGCGCGGCTGCGCTCCAGGGAACCGGGCGTCGACGAGGACCTGTTCGATTCGCACTGCAGGCATCTGCTGGTGCGCGACGAGGAAAGCGGCGAGGTGATCGGCACCTACCGGCTGCTGCCGCCGCACGCGGCGCGGCGCGTCGGCTGCTACTACTCCGAGACCGAGTTCGACCTCACCCGGCTGCAGCTGCTGCGTCCGCGCATGGTCGAGCTCGGGCGCTCATGCGTCGATCCGCGCCATCGCGCCGGTACGGTGATCGCGCTGCTCTGGAGCGGAGTGGCGCGCTACATGCTCGCGCACGGCTTCCGCTACCTCGCAGGCTGCGCGTCGATCAGCCTGCGCGACGGCGGACGGGCCGCCGCGGCGGCGTTCCAGCGCATGCGCGCGATGGCGCTCGCGCCGATCGAGTACCAGGTGTTCCCGCGCGCGCCGCTCGAGCTCGACCGATGCGGGGCGCCGGACGACATCGATCTGCCGCCGCTGATCAAGGGCTACCTGCGCTGCGGCGCCTGGGTCTGCGGCGAGCCGGCCTGGGATCCGTATTTCAACAGCGCCGATTTCTTCATGTTCCTGCCGCTCTCGCGCGTCACGGCGCGCTATGCGCGCCACTTCCTCCGCGAGGCGGCGTCCCGGGCCTAGCTCGGCGTGGCCAGAGTGAACAGCAGCTCTTCCTGCGCCGAGCGGCGGCGGCCGCGGCGCGGCCGGACGCGCTCGTAGCCGCCGTCGGCGTCCATCATCCAGGCCTGGCAGTTGTCGTCCAGGTAGGGCTGCAGCCCCTCGCGGATCACGCGCCGCTTGAGCGCCGGGTCGAGCACCGGAAAGCACAGCTCGATGCGGCGGAAGAAATTGCGGTCCATCCAGTCGGCGCTCGCGAGGTAGACGTCGTCGTCGCCGCCGTTGTGGAAGCAGAATACGCGCGAGTGCTCGAGGAAGCGCCCGACAATCGAGATCACGCGGATGTTGTCCGACAGTCCCGGGATGCCGGGCCTGAGGCCGCACACGCTGCGCACGATGAGGTCGATCTTCGCACCCGCCTGCGACGCCGCGTACAGCTCCTCGACGATCGCCGGCTCGAGCAGCGAGTTCATCTTGGCGATGATGCGCGCGGGCTTGCCCTGGGCGGCGTTCGCGGCCTCGTTGCGGATCGCGGCGACGATGCGCTTGTGCAGCGTGAACGGCGACTGCCAGACGTGGCGCATCCTGCTCGCGCGGCCGAGCCCGGTGAGCTGCTTGAACACCTCGTTCACGTCGCTGCAAAGCTCCTCGTTGGACGTCATCAGGCCGAAGTCGGTGTACAGGCGCGCAGTGCGCGGGTTGTAGTTGCCGGTCGCGAGGTGGACGTAGCGCTTGAGCAGCTTGCCGGCCGGGCCCTCCTCGCGCCGCACCACGAGCGCCATCTTGGCGTGCGTCTTGTGGCCGACCACGCCGTACACCACGTGCGCGCCGACCTCCTCCAGGCGGGCGGCCCAGTTCAGGTTCGCCTCCTCGTCGAAGCGCGCCATAAGCTCGACCACCACGGTGACTTCCTTGCCGCGCCGCGCGGCGTCGATCAGCAGCTCCATCAGCTCCGAGTCGGTGCCGGTGCGGTACACGGTCTGCTTGATCGCGATCACCTGCGGGTCGGCGGCGGTGGCGCGGATGAAGTCGATCACCGGCATGAACGACTGATAGGGATGGTGCAGCAGCACGTCCTGGCGCGCCAGCACCTCGAACAGGTTGTCGCGCTTGTCGAGCGGCGCCGGGATGCCGGGCTGGAAGGGCGCATAGTTCAGGTCCGGCCGGTCGACCTGCGCCGGCACCTCGCGCAACCGGTACAGGTTGACCGGTCCCTCGACGCGGTACAGGTCCGGCTCGGCCAGGCCGAACTGCTGCAGCAGGAACTCGACCATCGAGGGCGAGCAGTTGTCGGCGACTTCCAGCCGCACCGCGTCGCCGAAGTGGCGGTGCAGCAGCTCGCCTTGCAGCGCGATGCGCAGGTTCTTGATCTCCTCCTCGTCGACGAACAGGTCGGAGTTGCGCGTCACGCGGAACTGGTAGCAGCCCTGGACCTTCATGCCCGCGAACAGCTCGTCGACGTGCGCGTGCAGGATCGAGGACAGGAACACGAAGTCGTATTCGCCGCCCGAGATCTCGCGCGGCAGGCGGATGACCCGCGGCAGCACGCGCGGGGCCTGCACGATCGCGGCACCCGAGCTGCGCCCGAACGCGTCCTTGCCCTCGAGCTCGACCGCGAAGTTGAGGCTCTTGTTCAGCACTTTCGGAAAGGGGTGCGCCGGATCCAGGCCGATCGGGGTCAGCAGCGGCAGCACCTCGCGCAGGAAGTAGTCCCGGATCCACTGCCGCTGGCCCGCGCCCCAGTCGGTGCGGCGCAGAAAGCGCACGCCTTCCTCCGCCAGCTTGGGCAGCACGACCTCGTTCAGCAGCCGGTACTGCTCGGCCACCAGCGCGTGCGCCTCGCGCGCGACGTCGGCAAACACCTCGGCCGGGCTGCGCCCATCAGGGCCGGGCTCGGGAATGTCGAGCTTGATCTGCTCCTTCAGGCCCGCGACCCGGATCTCGAAGAACTCGTCCAGGTTGGACGACACGATGGTGAGAAAGCGCAGCCGCTCGAGCGGCGGCGCGGATTCGTCCGCCGCCTGGGCGAGCACGCGCCGGTTGAACGCGAGCAGGCCGAGCTCGCGATTCAGGAAATGGGCGCTGGGAAAGCTCTTCTTCATTCTGGAGGGCGTCAGTTTACCGCTCCGCCAAAGTCCTGACCGTAACCGGGCTGCAACGAGACTGTCACATTGGGCCGCTAGCATTGCCCCCGCATGAGTTCCGTCCAGACCCCGCACACCTCGCGTGAATTCGATCAGCAACTCGGCCAGGCGCGGGACCTGGTGCTGGAGATGGGCGCGCGCGTCGAGCGCCAGGTGGACGACGCGCTGCGCTGCCTGGCGTCCGGCTCGGATGCGCTGGCCGACCAGGTCCTGCGCCACGAGGCGGTGGTCAACGCGCTCGAGCGCTCGATCGACGAGCTGGTCGGGCAGATCATCGCCCGCCGCCAGCCCGCGGCTTCGGACCTGCGCCTGCTCACCGCGCTGATCAAGACCACCACCGATCTCGAGCGCATCGGCGACGAGGCGAAGAAGATCGCGCTCTGCTCGCGCAAGATCGGCGCGGCAGGCCGTCCGCCCCTGCCGCGCTACCTCGAGATCCGGCACATGGGGAGCGTCGCGCTCGAGATGCTGCGCGCGGCGCTGGTCTCGCTCGAGCGGCTCGATCTCGAGCGCACGGCGCAGATCGTGCGCATGGACGACGAGGTGGACGACGCGTTCCGCGCCGTGCTGCGCCAGCTGATCACGTACATGATCGAGGATCCGCGCACCATCTCCGGCTGCCTGGACATCGTGTTCGTGGCCAAGGCGCTCGAGCGCGTCGGCGACCATGCCAAGAACATCTCCGAGTACGTCGTGTACGCCGTCAAGGGCAAGGACGTACGCCACATCTCGGTCGAGGAGATCGAGCGCGAAGTGGGCTCGGCGCCGTAGCGATTGCGGGCGCCGGCCGGCGGCGCTAAGCTGCCCACCGCAATGGCGCGCCATGAAACCCTAGCAGCGGTAGATCTCGGCTCGAACAGCTTTCACCTGCAGATCGGGCGCGTCGAAGGCGGCCAGATCTATCCGCTCGACTCGCTGCGTGAAGTGGTGCGGCTCGGTGCGGGGCTCACCGCCGAGAAGCGCATCGACCGCGCCACGCAGGTGCACGCGCTCGAGGCGCTGCGCAAGTTCGGCGAGCGCCTGCGCGGCCTGCCGCGGCAGGCGGTGCGCGCGGTGGGTACCAACACCCTGCGGGTGGCGAAGAACGCGCCGCAGTTCCTGCGCGAAGCGCGCCAGGTGCTCGGTTTTCCAATCGAGGTCATCGCGGGGCGCGAGGAAGCGCGCCTGATCTACGTCGGGGTGGCGCATGCACTGCCCGCGGCGGCGCACCGGCGGCTGGTGGTTGACGTCGGCGGCGGCTCGACCGAGTTCATCATCGGCACCGGCTACGAGCCGCAGCTCACCGAATCGCTCTACATGGGCTGCGTCAGCTACAGCCTGAAGCACTTTCCGGAAGGGCGGATCGACAAGGGCCGCATGAAGCGCGCCGAGCTGGCGGCGCGCCAGGAGCTGGGCGGCATCGTGCGCGCCTACCGCAGCAACGGCTGGGACGAGGCGGTGGGCTCGTCCGGCACCGCGCGCTCGATCGAGAGCATCCTGCGCGAGAACGGCTTCGCCGAGGACGGCATCACGCGCGAGGGCCTCGACCGGCTGCGCAGCCTGCTGATCAAGCACGAGCGCGCCGACCCGGAGCGCATCGCGGGCCTGCGACCGAACCGCGCCCCCGTGCTGCCCGGCGGGGTAGCCATCCTCGGCGCCGCGCTGGAGGAGCTCGACATCGAGGCGATGCGGGTATCCGACGGCGCGCTGCGCCACGGCGTGCTGTACGACCTGCTCGGCCGCGTGCAGCACCGCGGCGACATGCGCGAGGCGACCGTCGTTCAGTTCATGCGCCGCTACCACGTCGACGCGGCGCAGGCCGAGCGGGTGCGCAATCTCGCGCTCGGGATCTACGACGCCCTCACCGCGGGCGCGGAGCGCGACCGGGAGGACGACCCGGACCGGATGCTGCTCGACTGGGCGGCGCGCCTGGCCGAGATCGGACTCTCCATCGCCCACGCGCAATACCACAAGCACTCGGCCTACGTGCTGTCGAACGCCGACATGCCCGGCTTCTCGCGCATGGAACAGCAGCGCCTTGCGCGCGTGGTACTGGCGCATCGCGGCAAGCTGGCCAAGGTCGAGGACGCGGGCCCCGAGTCGGCCGACTGGGCGCTGGTCTGTGCGCTGCGGCTCGCTTCGCTGATCCTGCGCCGGCGCGCCGATCTCAAGCTACCCCTGCTGCGCGTGGCAGCGGATCCGGGCGGGTTTTCCCTCGAGCTGCCGCAGGCTTGGCTGGACGAGAACCCGCTCACCGCAGGCGCGCTCGAGTCGGAGGCGGACTACTGGCAAGCGGTCGGTATGCGGCTGAGCGTGAGCGGGCTGTCGGAGAAGAAGGTGGCCGTGCTCAGCCGCCCGTAGTCAGAGCACCGTAATCAGAGCAGGTCAGGCGCGACGACCGCGCGCACCACGACCTGGGACTCGTCGCCGCGCACGCGGTTGGTCAGCCACCACAGGCCGCCCTTCTTGATGGTCCATTCGTCCCTGGCGCCGCAGACCAGGTAGGCCGCCGCGAGGCCGAGGGTCGGCTGGTGTCCGACTACGATCACCGCACCTTTGCGCTCGGGCCACTCCGCGGCGGCGAGGACCTCCGCCGCGGAAGCACCGGGCGCGAGGCTGGTCGAGGTCTTGAACTTGACGCCGAGCGATTCCGCCGTCTGGCGCGCGCGCCGCGCCGGGCTCGCGATTACGGTAAACGTCGACGGCAGCCGCTGCAGCAGCCAGGCCGCAACCCGGCCGGCGTGCTTCTGTCCCCGGGCGGTCAGGCGCCGCTCGAGGTCGGGCCCGCCTTCCTGCGCTTCGGCATGGCGCCATAGGATCAGGTCCACGCAAATTTCTCCATCTTCATAGGGGAGGCAGGATACGCTAGAATTCGCTCCTTTCAGGCGCGTAGCTCAGCTGGTTAGAGCACTACCTTGACATGGTAGGGGTCGTTGGTTCGAGTCCAATCGCGCCTACCAGCTTCCGCCCGGAAGGAGTGTCGAAGAAAGTGCGGCGCGACCGCACTTTTTTTTGCCTCCCGAGGGGCTACGACAGATGCCGAACATCCGCTTGCCCGACGGCTCGCACAAGAGCTTTCCCGGCCCCGTCACGGTAGCCGAGGTCGCGCGCTCGATCGGCGCCGGGCTGGCGCGCGCGGCGCTGGCGGGCAAGCTAGACGGCAAGCTGGTCGATACCGACTTCACGATCGACCATGACGCCGAGCTCTCGATCGTCACCGAGCGCGACTCCGAGGGGCTCGAGATCCTGCGCCATTCGACCGCTCACCTGCTCGCGCACGCGGTCAAGGAGCTGTTCCCGGAGGCGCAGGTTACGATCGGCCCGGTGATCGAGAACGGCTTTTACTACGACTTCGCCTACAAGCGGCCGTTCACGCCCGAGGACCTGGCCGCGATCGAGAAGCGCATGGGGGAAATCGCCAAGCGCGACCTGCCGGTGGTGCGCAAGCTGATGCCGCGCGACGCCGCGGTGAAGTTCTTCCGCGACCAGGGCGAGTTGTACAAGGCCGAGATCATCGCCTCGATTCCGTCGGGCGAGGAGATCTCGCTCTATCAGCAGGGCGACTTCGTCGACCTGTGCCGCGGGCCGCACGTGCCCTCGACCGGCAAGCTCAAGGTGTTCAAACTGATGCGCCTGGCGGGCGCGTACTGGCGCGGCGATTCGAACAACGAGATGCTGCAGCGGGTCTACGGCACCGCATGGGCGAAGAAGGAGGACCAGGACGCCTACCTGCAGATGCTGGAAGAGGCCGAGAGGCGCGACCACCGGCGCCTCGGCAAGCAGCTGGACCTGTTCCATATGCAGGACGAGGCGCCGGGGTTGGTGTTCTGGCACGCCAAGGGCTGGACGCTGTGGCAACAGGTCGAGCAGTACATGCGCCGCGTGTACCGCGACAACGGCTACCTCGAAGTGCGCTGTCCGATGATCCTCGACCGCAGCATCTGGGAGCGCACCGGCCACTGGGAGAACTACCGCGAGAACATGTTCACCACGGCCTCGGAGAACCGCGACTACGCGGTCAAGCCGATGAACTGCCCGGGCCACGTCCTGGTCTTCAACCAGGGGGTGAAGAGCTACCGCGACCTGCCGTACCGAATCGGCGAATTCGGCACCTGCCATCGTAACGAGCCCTCGGGCGCGCTGCACGGGCTGATGCGGGCGCGCGGCTTCGTGCAGGACGACGGGCACATTTTCTGTACCGAAAGCCAGATCCTCGGCGAATGCGAGGCGTTCAGCGCGCTATTGCAGAAGGTCTACCGCGACTTCGGTTTCCCGGACATCATCTACAAGGTCGCCACCCGGCCCGAAAAGCGCATCGGCGCCGACGCGCTGTGGGACAAGGCCGAGGCGGCGCTGATGGAATCGCTGCGGCGTGCGGGGATCGAGTTCGACGTCTCGCCGGGCGAAGGCGCTTTCTACGGCCCGAAGATCGAGTACTCGCTCAAGGACGCGATCGGCCGCGTCTGGCAGTGCGGCACGATCCAGGTCGATTTCTTCATGCCCGAGCGGCTGGGCGCCGAGTACGTCGGCGAAGACAACGCGCGCCACGTCCCGGTCATGCTGCACCGCGCGATCGTCGGCTCGATGGAGCGCTTCCTCGGCATCCTGATTGAGCACCATGCCGGGGCGTTTCCGCTTTGGCTCGCGCCCGAGCAGGTCGTGGTGATGAACATATCCGAGCACCAGGCGGGCTACGCCGCGGCCGTTGCCGAGCGCCTGCGCGGCGCGGGCTGGCGCGCCGTGGCGGATTTGCGGAACGAAAAAATTTCCTATAAAATTCGCGAACATAGCTTGCAGAAGCTGCCCTATCAGCTGGTCGTCGGGGACAAGGAAAAGCAGGCTGGGAACGTGGCCGTGCGCACGCGCGGCGGTGAGGACCTCGGCGCCATGGCGCTCGAGGCCTTCATCACCCGCCTCCGAAGCGAGGCGGAAGCGCTGGGCACGGCCTGATTTTTCGCGAAACGGGATTTCGCACGGTCAGAGCGGCGACCGCAACGAGCCGCCTGAAGAGGGGATGCACTCATCACGCTCGAGAAAGCGCAACGTCTCAACGGGGAGATCACCGTACCTGAGGTGCGCCTGGTGGCAGACAACGGCGATCAGCTCGGAATCGTGTCGATCGCCGAAGCAATGCGGATGGCCGAGGAGCAGGAAGTCGATCTGGTCGAGATCGCGCCGCTCGCCAAGCCTCCGGTCTGCAAGCTCATGGACTACGGTAAGTTCCGCTACCGCGAGCAGAAGAAGGCGCACGAAGCCAAGCTCAAGCAGAAGCAGATCCAGGTCAAGGAGATCAAGTTCCGCCCGCGCACCGACGAGGGCGACTACAAGATCAAGCTCAACAAGCTGGTCGAGTTCCTAGAGGACGGCGACAAGGTCAAGGTGACCCTGCGCTTCCGGGGCCGCGAGATGGCGCACCAGGAATTCGGCTTCCGCGTTCTCGAGCGGGTGAAGGCGGATCTCGATCCGCACGGGGTGGTAGAGCAGTTTCCGAAGATGGAGGGGCGCCAGATGGTCATGGTGATGGCGCCCAAGAAGAAGGTGATTCCGACCAGGGCGAAGAAACCCGCCGCCTCGGGAGCACCGAAGCAGCCAGCGTAGTTTTCCGCGTCGCGCGGGGTAAGCGCGCCGCGGCACAAGTGATGTCCGGGTATCAAGCGCACGCGCAGCGGGCCACCCGGCGTCAAGCTAAAAGACAGGAGCAGAAATGCCCAAGATGAAGTCGAAAAAGAGCGCTTCGAAGCGGTTCAAGGTCCGCTCGAGCGGTACCATCAAGCGCTCGCACGCCTACATGCGCCACATCCTGACCAAGAAGTCGCAGAAGCGAAAGCGTCAGCTGCGCGGCACGGGTTCGGTACACGCCAGCAACAAGCGGCAGGTGCGCGAGATGCTGCCGTACGCGGGTTGAGGAGCGCGCCATGCCAAGAGTCAAACGAGGCGTAACCTCCCGCGCGCGCCACAAGAAGGTCCTCAAGCAGTCGAAGGGATTCCGCGGCCGGCGCGGCAACGTATACCGCGTCGCCAAACAGGCGGTGATGAAGGCGGGGCAGTATGCCTACCGCGACCGCCGCCAGCGCAAGCGCGAGATCCGCTCTTTGTGGATCACCCGGATCAACGCCGCGGTGCGCGAGCTGGGCTTGAGCTACAGCACGTTCATGGCGGGCCTGAAGCGCGCCAATATCGAGATCGACCGCAAGGTGCTGGCCGACCTCGCGGTGCTCGATAAGCCGGCGTTCGCGAAGATCGCGAGTCAGGTCAAAGCCAGCCTCGCGCACTAGACTCCTCCCGGGCGCGCCCATGGAGGATCTTGAAAGCCTGGTCGAGCGCGCCGGGCGCGAATTCGACCAGGCGCGCGACACGCCCGCGCTGGAGAACGCGAAGGCGCGCTACCTCGGCAGGGGAGGCGAGCTGACCGCGCTGCTGAAGTCACTCGGGCGGCTCCCGGCCGAACAGCGCAAGAGCGCCGGCCAGGCGATCAACGCAGCCAAGACGCGCCTGGAGCAGGCGCTCGAAGCGCGTCGCGCCTCGCTTGCCGAGGCGGTGCTGAACCACCGGCTGGCCGAGGAGGCGCTGGACGTCACGTTGCCGGGGCGCGGCCGCGAAGGCGGCGGCCTGCACCCGATCATGCGCACCTGGCAGAGGGTGGAGCAGATTTTCCGCACGGTCGGCTTCGACGTCGCCGACGGCCCCGAGATCGAGACCGACTGGTACAACTTCACCGCGCTCAACAATCCGGAGAACCATCCTGCGCGCTCGATGCAGGACACGTTCTACGTCGACCTGAAGGACGCCCAGGGCCTCAACCTGCTCTTGCGCACCCACACCAGCCCGATGCAGGTGCGCTACGCGCGCATGCACCGGCCGCCGATCAAGGTCATCGCCCCGGGGCGCACCTATCGCGTGGACTCAGACGCGACCCACTCCCCGATGTTCCATCAGGTCGAAGGGCTGTGGATCGACGAGGACATAAGCTTCGCCGACTTGAAGGGGGTTTACACCGACTTCCTGCATCGATTCTTCGAGACCGACGCATTGGAAGTGCGGTTTCGCCCGTCGTTTTTCCCGTTCACGGAGCCGTCGGCGGAGATCGACATGATGTTCGACAGCGGCCCGCTCAAGGGCCGCTGGCTGGAAATCTCCGGCTCGGGGCAGGTGCATCCCAACGTGGTGCGCAACTTCGGCCTCGACCCCGAGCGCTACATCGGCTTCGCCTTCGGCAGCGGGCTCGAGCGCCTGACGATGCTGAGGTACGGCATCGACGATCTGCGGCTCTTCTTCGACGGCGATCTGAGATTCCTCAGGCAGTTCGCCTGACGCCCCATGAACGTACCCGAGAGCTGGCTGCGCCACCTGGTCGATCCGTCGCTCACGACGCACGAGCTCGCACATCTGCTCACCATGTCGGGGCTGGAAGTCGAATCATACGCACCGCTTGCGCCGCCGTTCGACGGCGTGGTTGCGGCGCGCGTGCTCGAAGTGGCTCGGCACCCTGACGCCGACAAGCTGAGCGTATGCAAGGTGGACGCCGGAGGCGAGACCCTGTCGATCGTTTGCGGCGCGCCGAACGTGCGCTCGGGCATGCTCGCGCCGCTGGCCAAGGTCGGCGCGCGGCTGTCCGGGCGCGAGATCAAGCTCGCCACCATGCGCGGCGTGCAGAGCCAGGGCATGCTGTGCTCGGCGCGCGAGCTGGGGTTGTCGGACGACCACTCGGGGCTGCTCGAGCTGCCCGCCGGCACTGCGCCCGGCGCGGACGTGCGCGAGCTGCTTGAGCTCGACGACCATGTTCTGACGATCAAGCTGACGCCGAACCGCGCCGACTGCCTGTCGATCCTGGGCATTGCGCGCGAGGTCGCCGCGCTCACGCGCTCGAAGTTGCATGCGCCCGACGCTGCGCCGGTGCCGGCGCGCGGCGGCGCCCGCCATCCGGTGAGAATCAGCGCGCCGGACGGCTGCGGCCGCTTCACCGGAAGGGTCATCCGCAGCGTGGATGCCAGGGCCCGGACCCCGGACTGGATGCGCCAGCGCCTGGAACGCGCCGGCCAGCGGTCGATATCGGCGCTGGTCGACGTCACCAACTACGTCATGCTCGAGCTCGGCCGGCCGCTGCACGTCTATGACCTCGACAAGCTGAACGGCGCGATCGACGTGCGTTTCGGCAGGAAGGGCGAGAAGGTGCTGCTGCTGAACGAGCAGGAAGTCGAGGTCGACGAATCGGTGCTGTGCATTACCGACGACTCGGGCGTCATCGGCCTGGCCGGGATCATGGGCGGGGACTCGACCAAGGCCGAGTCCGAAACCAAGAACATCTTCCTCGAATCGGCGTTCTTCGCGCCGGCAGCGATCGCGGGCCGCGCGCGCCGCTTCGGCTTCGCGAGCGACGCTTCGCATCGCTTCGAGCGCGGCGTTGATTTCGACAACAACGTCGACGGCATCGAGCGCGCGACGCAGCTGATCCTCGAGATCTGCGGCGGCGAGCCGGGCCCGACCGACGATCTCGTCGCGCGCCTGCCGGCGAGGCCGCCGGTCACCATGCGGGTGGCGCGTGCGCAGAAGGTGATTGGCATTCCGATCGGCGGCGAAGAGATGGCCGATGTCTTCACACGACTTGGCCTGAGCTTCGAATGGCAGGGCGAAGCCTTCGTCGTCGCGCCGCCGAGCTACCGCTTCGACCTCGAGATCGAGGAAGACCTGATTGAGGAAGTCGCGCGGGTGCACGGTTTCGAGCGCATCCCGGCGCACCCGCCGCGCGCCGCGGCCAGGATGAGCGCGCTGCCCGAGACCCGGCGTCCGCTGCACGCGGTGCGCGAGCGGCTCGCCGCGCGCGACTACCAGGAAGTGATCAACTTCAGCTTCGTCGAGCCGCAATGGGAAACCGACTTCGCCGGCGAGTCGAACCCGATCAGGCTGCTCAACCCGATCGCGAGCCAGCTGTCGGTGATGCGCACCAGCCTGATCGGCTCGCTGGTCGGCAACCTGCGCTACAACCATGCGCGCAGGCAGCCGCGCATTCGCGTGTTCGAAGTCGGGCGCGTATTCCTGCGCGACCCCGCCGCCGCGGACGGGCCGCTGTCGGTCGCCGGCGTGCGCCAGCCGATGCGGGTGGGCGCAGCGGCCTATGGCACCGCGGTCGACGAGCAATGGGGCGAGCCCGCGCGCCCGGTCGATTTCTTCGATCTCAAGGCCGACGTCGAGGCGCTGCTGGCGCCGCGCGTGGCGCGCTACGAGGCTGCGCCGCATCCGGCGTTCCACCCCGGGCGCTCGGCGCGGATCGTGCTCGACGGGGAAGTTGCCGGCTGGCTGGGCGAGTTGCATCCGCACTGGCAGCGGCGCTACGAGCTGCCGCAGGCGGCGGTTCTGTTCGAGCTGGATGCAGACGCGGCGCAAAAGCTCGAGATTCCGCGCCCGCGGGTGCCTTCCAAGTTCCCGCCGGTGGTGCGCGACGTCGCCCTTCTGATCGATTCCGCGCTGCCCGCCCAGGCGCTGCTGGACGCGATCGAGGCCGCCAAACCGGCAATTGTGCAGGAAGTCCGGGTTTTCGACCTTTACCAGGGCAAGAGTCTCCCAAATGGCAGAAAAAGCCTTGCTTTTCGGGTAGTTATGCAACATACTGAACGAACGCTCACGGATGCCGAGGCGGATGCTGCGCGGGATGCTCTAGTAGCCCTGCTGGCGCGCAAATTCTCGGCAAGCCTGCGTTCTTAAAAGAGAAAACGGCAAGAGGGAGCTCGGGCAGTGGCAATGACTCTGACCAAGGCCGAACTGGCCGACCTGCTGTTCGAAAAGGTCGGCCTGAACAAGCGCGAGGCCAAGGACATGGTCGAGGCGTTTTTCGAGGAGATTCGCGGTGCGCTCGAGCGCGGTGAGAGCGTCAAGCTCTCGGGCTTCGGCAATTTCCAGCTGCGCGACAAGCCGCAGCGGCCGGGACGCAACCCGAAGACGGGCGAAGAGATTCCGATCAGCGCGCGTCGCGTCGTCACCTTCCACGCCAGCCAGAAATTGAAGTCCATGGTCGAGAAGGCACGCCATGGAGCAGAACCGCAAGAAAACTGATCTGCCGCCGATCCCCGCCAAGCGCTACTTCACGATCGGTGAGGTCAGCGAGCTGTGCGGGGTGAAGCCGCACGTCCTGCGTTACTGGGAGCAGGAATTCACCCAGCTCAAGCCGGTCAAGAGGCGCGGCAACCGGCGCTACTACCAGCATCACGAGGTGCTGCTCATCCGCCGCATCCGCGAGCTGCTGTACGAAGAGGGCTTCACGATCAGCGGGGCGCGCAACCGCCTCGACAACGGCCTTGCGCCGGACGAGCGCGCCGAGCAGGGCACGCGCAACGAAGGCCGCGCGAGCGCAGGCGGCGCGGTCGATCTCGGCGCGATCAAGCGCGAGCTGCGAGAGATACTGGACAGCCTGGGCGCCTGAGGCCGGCTGATATAATCGGCGCCTTCGGGGCGTAGCGCAGCCTGGTAGCGTACCTGCATGGGGTGCAGGTGGTCGCGAGTTCAAATCTCGCCGCCCCGACCAAGTCTCGATGGAATCCCATCTTCGGCATCTTCCCCCATCCTCGCCCTGAGGCGAGGCCTCACCGTCTTCGCCGTCGGGCAGGCGCTCGCCGTCGCGGCGCTGCTTGCCGGCCTCACCTATTACTTCTATCGGGACACGCCTGGGACCACGCTGCGTTCACGGACACGGACGCGGGTGTGCTGCTGCCGGCGCTGATCGCGCTCGGGGTGGGCCGCAGCAAGGACGCGTTCCTGCTCGCAAGCTGGATCTGTTTCGCGCTCCTTCCGGCGATGATGGGACAAGGGGGCTCGTACGCGCGCCACGCTCTGCTGTCCTGGCTGTGCTTCGTACTCACGGTCGGTCCGGCGACGAAGCCGCCGCTTAAATGGGCTTTCGTCGTCCCGGGATTCGCCTTGCAGCTCTACCTCGCGTACTGCTTCGGGGCCAATCGCTCGGTCGCGTGACGGCCGCCGGCCGCAATGTTGCCTACCGATACGCGGTCAGCTGCCAGACGATCGCGTCGACCTCTACCAGCGGATTGACTTTCAGCTCCTGCCTACGCTTGCGCCATTCGCGGCGCACCCAGCGCTTGACCGCCGGCGCATACCACAGAGTTTCGTAGGTGTAGGTGTAGTCCCAATCGCCCGTTCGGTCGCCCAGATTGCGGTCAAACTCGATGCGCAACGCGACGAACTCGCCCGCCGGCGTGCTGACCCGCTCCCAGCGCAGCGCGCGGCCCCAGCACTGCTGCCAGCGATTCGAGCCACGCGTGTTGGTCATGACAAGCGTTTCCTTCCAGCTCGTACCGGGCGCGATCGGGAAGGGGATCTCCGTCAGGGGCGGGGAATAGCTATGCCAGCTCGACCCGGTGCTTTCCTCCGCCACGCGCCACGGCGCTGCCAGCGTCTCGACCTCGGGCGCGTCCCCTGGGCGGTCGCTCCGGCGCACGATTGTGTAGCCGGCGGAACCCGTCTCGACCGTGTCGGTAAGCGTGCGCACGCGCAGGTCGTTGTACGGGTTGATCTGCTCGTAGACCCAGCGCTCGCCGGCGTAAAGCCGCGGTGCGGGCACGCTTGCCATCGGGGCCGGGGCCGGCGGATACGACGCGCAGCCGGCGACGAGGGCCAACGACGCCAGCGTCACGAGGTAGCGTTTCGAGGCGGGCATGGGAATCGCTCGTACCAAATTTCAGTATAGCCCGCGGCAGGATGAAAGAACCGGCCGGAAGCTGACGCCTCGGCTAGAATCCGAAAGTTCCGCGATGCGCATCCTCATCTCCAACGACGACGGCTATTTCTCTCCCGGCATCACGGCGCTGGCCGAGGCGCTGCGTTCGATCGGAGAGGTCACTGTGGTTGCGCCCGAGCGCGACCGCTCCGGTGCGTCGAACTCGCTCACGCTCGACCGGCCGCTCAGCGTTCGCACCGCTCCGAACGGTTTCCTGTTCGTGAACGGAACCCCGACCGACTGCGTGCACCTGGCGGTGACCGGGCTGCTGGAATTCCTTCCCGACATGGTCGTCTCGGGCATTAATCTGGGCGCCAACATGGGCGACGACACGATCTATTCGGGGACCGTCGCCGCCGCGATGGAGGGATTTCTGCTGGGCATTCCGTCGCTCGCGGTGTCGCTGGTCGGCAAGGCAGGCAAGCATCACGCGACTGCAGCCGAGGTCGCGGTCGGCATGGTGCAGCGCTTCAGGCGCTTTCCCGTCGCGCAGCCGGTGCTGCTGAACGTCAACGTGCCAGATGTCCCCTACGCGGGACTGCGCGGCAGCGAGGTGACCCGGCTGGGCAGGCGGCACAAGGCCGAGCCGGTGGTGAAAATCGATACTCCGCGCGGCGACGTCGGCTACTGGATCGGCGCCGCCGGCGGTGCTGCCGACTCGGGTCCGGGAACCGACTTTAACGCGGTCGACAACGACCATGTCTCGGTGACTCCGCTGCAGGTGGATCTGACCTTCCATGGCCAGCTCGCCATGGTGCGCGATTGGCTCGCGAAGTGAACGCGCGCAACCCGAAGAATATTCCCGGCATCGGCATGACCTCCCAGCGCACGCGCGTGCGCATGGTGGAGCGCCTGCGGGAAAAGGGCATTCGCGACGAGCGGGTACTGGCGGTGATGGGCACGGTGCCGCGCCACCTGTTCGTCGAGGAGGCGCTGGCGAGCCGGGCCTACGAGGACAGCGCGCTGCCGATCGGATTTTCGCAGACGATCTCCCAACCTTACATCGTCGCGCGCATGATCGAGGCCCTGATGACGGACGGGCCGCGCGGGCTTGGCAAGGTGCTAGAAGTGGGCACCGGCTGCGGCTATCAGGCGGCCGTCCTGGCCCAGCTGGCGCAGGAGGTGTACTCGATCGAGCGCATCCGCGGCCTGCTCGAGCGCGCACGGGCGAACCTTCTCGGGCTGAAGCTCTCCAATCTCAGGCTGGCGCATGGCGACGGCAACGAGGGCCTAGCCAGGGCGGCACCCTTCGACTCGATCATCGTCGCCGCCGCCGCGACCGAGGTGCCGGAAGGCCTCTTACGACAGCTCGCCATGGGTGGCAGAATGATACTTCCGCTGAAGAACCCCTCTGCGGGGCGCGACGCGCAGCGGCTCTCGCTCATCGAGCGCGGCGCGCGCGGTTTCGTCGAGACCGAACTCGACCCGGTGCGGTTCGTGCCGCTGGAAATGGGAAAGGCGTGATGCGATTGACCTCCCTGCTCGCCGTTGCGTTGGCTGCGCTCGCCGCCGCGGGCTGCGCGAATCAGCCGGTAGGCGCTCCCGTGGTCGACCGTGCGCCGCTCGCCGCGCCCGCGCCCAAGGCTCCGGTTGCCCAGCTGGCGCCGATCCCCGGCGCCGGGCCCGGCACTTACGTGGTGCGCCCCGGCGACACGCTGTACAGCATTGCGCTGGAGCAGGGCGTGGACTACCACGATCTCGCGCGCTGGAACAAGCTCGACGACCCGACCAAGATCAGCGTCGGCCAGACCCTGTTCACCGCGCCCCCCGAGGAGCGCGCCAGCGCGGTGGTCACGGTGGGTGCCGCGCGTGGTTCGGGACAGGTCGAATCGCACCCGCTCGGCGCGTCGGCGGTCGTGCAGCAGGGCGGCGGTGACGGCAGCACCAAGACCGCCCCCAAGGCCCTGCGCTTGCCGTATTCGAAGGAAAACCTCGCCATGCTGACCAAGGGCGGCCAGACCGCGCCCGAGCCGGCCCCGCAGCCGGCCCCGCAGCCGGCCCCTGCGGCGCCGCAGCCCCAGGCGACCCCCCCGCCCGCCTCAAAACCTTCGGCTTCGGGCGGCGTCGCGTTCATCTGGCCGGCCAACGGAAAGGTGGTGGCGGGATTTTCCGAGGCGACCAACAAGGGCGTCGACATCGGCGGCAAGATCGGCGACCCGGTCTTTGCCGCGGCCCCCGGCCGCGTCATGTACACCGGCACCGGCATCCGCGGCTACGGCAAGCTGATCGTGATCAAGCACGACGACGGCTTCAACAGCGTGTACGCTCACAACAGCCAGATCCTGGTGAAGGAAGGACAGTCTGTTAAGCGTGGCGAGCGCATCGCGATCCTCGGCGACACCGACTCGGACAAGCCGAAGCTGCACTTCGAGATTCGCAAGTCGGGCAAGCCGGTCGATCCGCTGAAGTACCTGCCGGGAGACCGGCCGGCGTCCTGAACGGGCGATTGCCCGCGAACGCTAGGGCGAGCGACCGTCGTGTGCCGCGCGCAGCGCGGCTGCCAGGTCGCTTACCGCGCAGGCGTAGAACAAGCTGTTGTTGTAGCGCGTAATGACGTAGAAGTTCTGCAGCCCGAGGCGGTATTCGCTCTGCGCATCGGGGCTCTCGAGCTCGACCAGTACGGCGCGCGCGTCGTCCCTCGGCTGCCCGGACCAGCCAACCGGCACGACCCCCGCCTTGGCCAGCTCGGCGAGCCGATGGCGCGGCTGCAGCCCGCCATCGAGGAAGGCGCGGAACCCGCTGCCGCTGATGCGCGCTTCGTACTGGACCGCTTCGCCGCTCTGCCAGCCGTGCTGCTTGAGAAAGTTCGCGACGCTGCCGATGGCGTCGGCCGCGCTGTTGCTCAGGTCGGCCACGCCATCGCCGTCGAAATCGACTGCGTACTTGAGATAGCTGCCGGGCATGAACTGGGGAATTCCAATCGCTCCCGCGTAAGAGCCTTTGACCGAGAACACGTCGATCCCCGACTTACGTGCATACAGCAGATAGTTCGCCAGCTCCTGGCGGAAGAATTCGGCGCGCGGCGGATAGTCGAAGGCAAGCGTGGCGAGCGCATCGACCACGCGCCAGCGGCCGGTGTGGCGGCCGTAGAAGGTTTCGACGCCGATGATCGCGACGATGAACTCCTCCGGCACGCCGTAGACGCGCTGCGCGCGCGCGAGCACGTCGCCGTAGCGGGCCCAGAACTCGAGCCCGGCGCCGATGCGCTTCGGGTTGACGAAGATGCCGCGGTAGAGCTCCCAGGACTGGTCGGCCTCCGAGGCGGTCGGCTGAATCGCGTCGAGCACCGCCTGTTCGCGCCTGGCGCGCGCGAACAGCTGCTGCAGCTCGCGCGCGTCGAACGCGTGGCGCTTCACCATCTGCCGGATGAAGGCCCGCACCTCCGGCCGGCCCGCGTAGGGCGCCGGCTCGGATTCCGGCGGCGAAGCCTGCGCCGCGGCGGCGAGGCCGAGCGCGAGAAAGGCGGCGCACAGTCGATTCATGTCAGGCGCAAGTCTCGCACCATGCGCTTGAGTTCGTCTATTCGCGCGGTCGGCGCGACGGCACCGTAGCGCAGCGTCACGTAGAGCTCGCCGATTCGGCGGATGGCTCCCTGCGCCTGCGGCAAGCCGCGCGCCGCGCGCTCGGAGTAGTCGCGCGGCCCCTCGGACGGAGAGCGCGTGATCCCGCGCGCACCCAGCTTGCGACAGAACGCCTGCCAGGCCTTCTGCACCGGATCCGGCCGTACCAGACGCCGCAGCGACCATACGAGCAGCAGCCCGGTGAACAGGCCGAGGATCGTGAACAGCGTCGCGGTGAGCTTGCGCCAGTCCGCGTCGCGCATGCCGACCAGCGACATCAGCTCACGCTGGCGCTGCGGGTCGTAGCCCAGCACCCAGATGTTCCACTTGTAGCTCAAGGCTTCCCACTCGTAGCGCAGCGAGCGCAGCCATTGCAGCCGGGGGCGCATCAGCAGCGGCAAGGGCTCGCCCTCGGGCACCGCGCGCGCCAGCCCCGAGGCGAGGCGTCCGGGCACGGCCGCCGCGGTCGGATCGACGCGCACCCAGCCGCGCCCGCGCAGGTAGACCTCGGCCCAGGCGTGCGCGTCCGACTGGCGCACCGTGACAATCTGGTCCACCGGGTTGACGTCGCCTCCCTGGTAGCCGGTCACGACCCGGGCCGGGACGCCGGCCGCGCGCATCAGGAACACGAACGCGGAGGCGAAGTGCTCGCAGAACCCGGCCCTGGCATCGAACAGGAACTCATCGACCGAATCGACGCCCAGCCGCGGCGGCTCGAGCGTGTAGACGTAGTGTCCCGCGCGTAGGAAGTCGATCGCGCGGGAGACGATCGCGGCGTCGCTTTGTGAGGCGTCGCGCCATTGGTGCGCGAGCGCGACCGAGCGCGGGTCGAAGCCGTCGGGCAGGCGCAGCGCGCGCCTCAGCGCGCCGGGATCCTGCGTGGTATCTGGCGCCGGGGCGATGACCGATTCGAGCTCGTAGCGGATCCGCAGGCGCACCGGTCGGCGCGCCAGAATCTGTCCGTCCTCGGTATAGCGCGCGCCCGGTGGCAGGCTTGCCGCCGTTTCCAGCGCGAACAGCCATTGCCGGTTGTGTGGCTCGAGAACGATGCTGTAGCGATAGGTCTGCTCGCCGCCCCTGGGCGGCTTGAACGCCGACAGGATCGTAGGACCCATGCGCCAGTTGCGGCCGTCGAAATCCCACAGCACGGGGCCGCGCCAGTAGCGCAGCTGCGGCGGCGGCGTCTCACCCTTGAAATCGACCCGGAACGCGGTTGCGTCCGACAGCGCGAGGCGCGCAAGGTTGCCCGGCGACATCGTGTCGGAAAGCCCGCTGATTCCCGCGTCGACGTCCTGCGGCACGCCCCACAGAGGACCCTGAACGCGCGGAAAGAGCAGGAACAGAACGAGCGCGGCGGGCGCGGCGTGCGCGAGCAGCAGACCCGCACTGCGCAGGCTGGCCTGCAACGACCGTTGCGGCGCGGCGAAACCGACCAGAGCGGTGGTAATTGCGACCAGCGCGACGCACATCGTGAGCGCAGTCGGGATGCTCTGCGAATAAAAGAAATTCGTGATGATCAGGAAAAAGCACAGGAACGCGACGACCGTGGCGTCGCGGTGACTGCGCATCTCCAGCAGCTTCAGCCCCGAGAACAGGCACAGCAGGACGATGCCCGGCGCGCGGCCGAAGATCGTGTGGTAGTGAGCCCAGATGCCGGCCATCGCGGCGCCGGTGAGGGCTAGCAGCAGCCAGCGCGGCGGCAGCGGCTCGCGCGCGACGCCGAGGTAGACTCGCCAGGCATAAAGCGACAGCACGAGCAGCGCGACCCACCACGGCACGTGCTCCGCGTGCGGCGCCACCACCAGCAGCAGCGCCACCATGAGCGCCGCCAGATCGCGCCCGCCTACCGAGCGCAGCTCCGGCGCAAGCGGGTGAGGCAGGGCCTTCATGATGCCTTGTAGAGTGCCAGCGCCTTGAGGCAGGCGGCGCGATGCGCCTCGCCACGTGCCGGCACGAGCTCCTCCCCGGGCAGGCGCAACCCGTACAGCGCGCCGGACTGCTGCGCGGCGAGCACCCAGCCGGCGAGGCACGACAGGCGCCGCTCGAGATCAAGCCCGGCCGGCAGCAGGCGCCAGTCGAGCCACAGCTCGCCCGCCGATTCGCCGGAAAACTGCTTGGTCAGCATGTCCTCCGAGCGCGCCACGGCCTTCCATGCCACGTGGCGCGGAGAATCGGATGGCTGGTATCCCCGCAGCGCCGAGAAGTCGTCGCTGCCCGCGGCTTGGGCACGGGCTGCGCCGTTCTGTGCATGCGGGCTGGTCGGCGGCAGCGGCGTGCGCTCCGGCCGCGGGTAAACCAGGCAGCGGGTGTCGGGCTCGACGTAGCTCCAAGCCCGGAACAGGCCGAGCGGGAAGCGCGTCTCAAGCATTACGCGCCCGAGCGGCAGCCAGCCGCGCTTCGCCGCGGGCACCGCGAGCACGACCTCTGCCACCGCGCCCGCTGGCACATCGATCACCAGCTGCGCGCCGCTGGCCACGTGACGCACCAGGATCGATGGGCGCTCGAACGGTACGCGGCTATCGAGAAGCAGGTGGAACTGCGCCGCCTCGCCGGCGTAGACCGGCTCCGCGCGCCCGGCGCTCACCGCGGTGCGAGCCAGGTTGCGCGCAGTGTGCACCATGCCGGCGAGCCCCAATCCGGTCAGCAGGAAGGTGAGGGCGAAGCCGAGCGACAGCGCGTAGTTGATCGAACCGATCAGCAGGATGCCGAGGGTAGCGCCGTACAGCCACCCCACGCGGGTCGGCACGATGTACACGCGGCGATGCCGCAGAATCACCACCCCCTGCTCGGGTGGAGTGAATCCGTAGAGCCAGTTGGCGAAGCGCGGGTTGGCGAGCAGCGTGCGGATCAATTGCGTCCTAGTCGGTCGGAGCGTCGTAACTCCAGCGCCGCCTCCAGGCCCTGATCACCAGGGACGGATACTGCGCCTGGCCCAGGGTGCCGTTGTAGCGCCCGAGCGCACGGAAGTAGTTGCCCTTTTCCCTATCGAGGTAGTAGCGCAGGATCACGCAACCATAGCGCAGGTTGGTCCTGAGGTGAAACAGGTTGTCGCGCGGCAGGCCGATCAGCTTGGTCCAGAAAGGCATGACCTGCATGTAGCCGCGCGCCCCCGAGGAAGACACGGCGTACTTGCGGAACTCGCTCTCGACGTCGATGACGCCGAGCACCAATTGCGGGTCGAGGCCTGCGCGGGTCGCCTCATACTGCACCGCCTTGAGCAGCTGAAGCCGAACTGCCCGGTCCGGGACGCGCGTCGCCAGCCGGCGCGACATCTCGAACAGCCAGCGATGCGCGTCCTCCGGCCGGCGGAAGTTCAGCGTCGGGGGCGCACGGTCGCTCACTGCCGCGCTGAGGGTCGCGCGCACGCTGTCCGCGAGCGGCTCGTAGATCTGGGCGCCGGCGAGCACCGGCAGGGGCGCGAGCAGCGCGAGCGCGAGGCAGAGACGGCGCAGCGCGGCCCGGCTGGTCATGCCCCGGCGAGTCGTTCCTTGACAAAGGGCACTGCGTCCGCGAGCGGGACATTCTGCGCCTGCGCATCGCGCCTGGCCTTGTACTCGACCGCGCCGGCGCCCAGGCCGCGCTCGGAGAGCACCAGCCGGTGGGGAATGCCGATCAGATCCATGTCGGCGAACAGCACGCCGGGGCGCTCCTCGCGGTCGTCGAGCAGCGTATCCACGCCGGCGGCCAAGAGCTCGACGTAGAGCTTGTCCGCGGCTTCGCGTACTGCGGCGTTCTTGTGGTAGCCGATCGGAACCAGGCTCGCCTCGAATGGCGCCATCGGGGTCGGGAATCCGATCCCGCGCTCGTCGTGGTTCTGCTCGATTGCCGCCGCCACGATGCGCGTGACGCCGATGCCGTAGCAGCCCATTTCCATCGGTCTGGAGTCGCCCTCGCGGTCGAGAAAGACGGCCTTCATCGGCTCGGAGTACTTGGTGCGAAGCTGGAAGATGTGGCCGACCTCGATCCCGCGCAGGATCTTCAGCTTGCCTTTGCCGTCGGGGCTCGCGTCGCCGTCGACGACATTGCGCAAATCCTGCACCCTGCCCGGATCTGCGCGCAGGTCGCGTTCCCAGTTGACGCCGGTCAGATGGTGTCCGGCCTCGTTCGCGCCGCAGACGAAATCGCTCATCGCCCAGACCGTGCGATCGGCGAAGACCGTCACCTTGTCGCCGACGCCGACCGGGCCAATATAGCCAGCGCGGCAGTTCAGCTCCTGCTGGATCTCGTCGTCGCGCGCGAAGCGAAACGCACCGAGGACCTTCTGCGTCTTGACCTCGTTCAGGTCGTGGTCGCCGCGGATCAGCGCCAAGGCAAGATAGCCCCTGCTTCCGTAAGGCACCGTTTCTCGCACCAGCGCGATCGCCTTGACAGTGCGCTCAAGCGAGATCTTGAGCAGCGCCGCGACCTCTTCGCAGCGCGTCATGCCGGGCGTGGGCACCCTGACCATCGCCTCGGTGGCGGGCCGGCGCGGCGCCGCAGGCGCGAGTGCCTCGGCGAGCTCGATGTTCGCCGCGTAGTCCGATTCCGGGCAATACGCGATCGCGTCCTCGCCCGAGTCGGCCAGCACGTGGAACTCGTGCGAGCCGGTGCCGCCAATCGCGCCCGGGTCGGCCGCGACCGCGCGAAAGCGCAGGCCGAGCCGCGTGAAGATGCGCGTGTAGGTGTCGTACATATTGCGATATTCGCGCTCGAGGTCGGCGAAGTCGGCGTGGAATGAATAGCCGTCTTTCATCAGGAACTCGCGCGCGCGCATGACGCCGAAACGGGGACGGATCTCGTCGCGGAACTTGACGTGTATTTGGTAGAAGTGCACCGGCAACTGGCGGTAGCTGCGAATTTCCCGCCGCGCGATGTCGGTGATCACTTCCTCGTGCGTGGGCCCGAACAGGAAGTCGCGCTGGTGCCGGTCCTTGATCTTCAACAGCTGCGGACCGAACGCCTCCCAGCGGCCGGTTTCCTGCCACAGTTCGGCGGGGATCACGCACGGCATCTGTACCTCCAACGCGCCGGCACGATTCATCTCGTCCCGCACGACTGTCTCGACTTTGCGCAGCACGCGCAGCCCTAGCGGCATCCAGCTGTACAGGCCCGAGCCGAGGCGGCGGATGAGGCCGGCGCGCAGCATGAGCTTGTGGCTAGCCAGCTCCGCTTCCGCAGGGGCTTCTTTGATGGTGCCGATGAAGAATCTCGAGGTGCGCATCGTTGATTTGCCGCTCGTGCCCCACGGTCCGACCGGGCATCGTTGTGTTTGCCGGACGGGTGTGGAAAAATCGTTGCGAATTCTAACGTAAGGCGGTGCGTCCATGCTCGATAAAGACGGCTACCGTCCCAATGTCGGCATCGTCCTCGTGAACCAGCGTAACGAGGTATTTTGGGGCAAGCGCATCAACCAGCACGCCTGGCAGTTTCCGCAGGGCGGGATCAAGCATGGCGAGACGCCCGCGCAGGCGATGTTTCGCGAGCTCGAGGAGGAAATCGGGCTGCTTCCCGGGCACGTCAGGATACTCGGGCGCACGCGCGAATGGCTGCGCTACCAAGTGCCCGAGCAGTGGGTGCGGCGCGACTGGCGTGGGGCTTATCGCGGACAGAAGCAGATCTGGTACCTGCTGCGGCTGTTGGGGCGCGACTGCGACGTAAGGCTGCGCGCGAGCGGACATCCGGAATTCGACGCCTGGCGTTGGCACGAATTCTGGATTCCGCTCGACGCGGTGATCGAGTTCAAGCGCGACGTCTACCGCCAGGCGCTGGCGGAGCTGCACCGCTTTCTGAGCGCGGATCGCCGCTACGGCAGACACCGCGCGGAGACTGTCTCGAGCTGAGGTTGAACTTTGCGGCGCTTACGCGCTCCCTTTAAGCAACAGGAGGCGACATGAAGCGGAATTTCTTGTCATTGCCGAGCCACAGCCTGGGCGAAAACGCGGGGTTCAGGCGCCCGAGCCAACCCAAAGTCGGGTTGGAGTCGCCGGCGCTGACGGTGATGACAGACCTGACCCGGGTGAGTCCCGCAACGATCGGACCCGAGGCGCCGATCGAGGCCGCGAACCGGTTCATGATGATGCGCGGCGTGCGGCTGTTGCTGGTAGTCGACGAGCGGGAGGCCGTGCTCGGCGTAATCTCGGCCACCGACATCCTGGGCGAGCGGCCGATGCGCGTGGCGACAGCTCGGGGATTGCGCCGCGACGAGCTGCTGGTCGCGGACGTCATGACCCCGGCCGAACGGGTCGAAGTGATCGCGCTGGCGGACGTCGACGGCGCGCGAGTAGGGCACGTGGTGGCGACACTCATGCATGCCGGGCGCCAGCACGCTCTGGTGGTCGACAGCGACGCTCCGTCGGGACGTTTCATGGTGCGCGGCATCTTGTCCCTGTCGCAGGTCGCGCGCCAGCTGGGCGAGCCGCTGCAGCTGAGCGAGGTCGCGCGCACTTTTGCCGAGATCGAGGCGGTTCTCGGCCGTTAGCCTACATCGCTGCGAAATAGTAACTATCAATTGATTGGATTGTGAAAATCGATTTGATCGATGGATCGCGGGCGGTTAATCTCCCCCGCCACAACCAGTGACGGCAAATCCATTAGGAGGCACGCAATGAAGCTCAAAGGCACCAAGACGCACCAGAACCTGAAAGACGCGTTCGCCGGCGAGAGCCAGGCGAACCGCAGGTATCTGTACTTCGCCGCCAAGGCCGACGTCGAGGGCCAGAACGACGTCGCGGCGCTGTTCCGCTCGACCGCCGAAGGCGAGACGGGCCACGCGCACGGGCACCTGGAGTACCTGGAGCAGGTGGGAGACCCGGCGACCGGCCTGCCG
>DATIZK010000094.1:0-61282 GCA_035517095.1 Burkholderiales bacterium | reverse complement strand
AGGGCGACGTACGCAAGCAGGGCCTGCTTCGCGTTCTGCAGCGCGATGCCTGTGTTCGTTTCGCGCTCGGCGGTGGTGGGAGCGGCCTTGCCGAGTGCGCCTACCGTGTACCAGACGACGCCGATGACCAGCACCGAAATAATCAGGATCAGGGCGACTCCCCTCTGTCGGGCCAGGGCCGCGGGGCGTCGGCAGTGCAGGTGGCGGGCGTGCATCTCAGCGCCTCCCGGATTTCGGCCGCTCGACCTTGACCTCGCCATTGCCGATGACGTCGCTTACTTCGCCGGTGCCGCGGTCGAGCGACTCGCCGACCTTGAGCGGGATGCGGCGTCCGCCGTCGCCCAGCTCGAGCGCCGCGCGGCTCGGGTCGTCGCGCGACGGCACGACCTGGGCGCGCTTGGCGTCCGCGCCTTCGGTGACCGGCTCGCCGTTGAGGAACACGGTCGACTTGCCGTTGGCGCGCTTGACGTAGCCGTCAAGGGTGGTGCTGGGCGATTCGATCAGGACCGCGGCCGGCTTGTCGGGCACGCGGGCCTTGCGCCGCGCGTCGAGCTCGGCGCGCTGCTCGGGGGTGAAGAACAGCCGCCCCAGCTCCTGCGCCGCCGCCGCGGCGGCGGTGGTGAGGAGCAGGATGCCGGCCAGCGCTGGCAGGGCCCGTTTCACGTCTTGGCCGCCCGGTCGAGGATCGTGATCAGGTCGATGTCGCACGTGGCATGCAGGCGCGGCACGATCGAGGTGCCGGTAGGCGCCTGCCCGGTGCGCGTGATCTCGCAGCGCCTGACCGCGTAGTAGGCGTTGCCGGAATCGCGCAGATCTTCGAGGAAGCGCAGCAGATCGCCCGTGTGCAGCAGGGCGATGTCGACCCTCATGGTGCTGGAGTAGAAGTCGACGTTGCCCGGCTTGCCGGGGACGGACACGAGCAGCGCCTGGCGGTCGACGCGGTAGCGCAGGTCGAGCAGCTCGCGGTTGGTCTTGATGCGCGACATCGCGTCGGCCCACTCCAGGCGCCGCTCCGGGCCGATGACGTGCAGCTGCTGCAGCCTGCGGTAGACCGCCAGCTTCTCGTTCACCTCGCGCTCCTCGTCGGCGATTCGCATCAGCCGCTCGCGCGCCTCGGCGTGGTGCGCCTTGGCGGCCGTCATTTCGACTTTGGCGATCGTAAGCCTGGAATCGACCAAGCCTATCAGCGCCACGCCGGCGCCCATCATCAGCGCGAACCCGATCGCGGGCAGCGCGAGCTTGCGGGCTTCCTGGGCCGTCACGATCATTTCAGGGGCCTCGACAGGACGATGGTGAAGCGCGGCGCTTCGTTGCGTGCGGTCGAACCGATGTCGCCGGTCAGTGTCCCCTGCGAGGTGATGTCGAACGGAAGCTGCATGTTCGCCACCTGGTACGGCGAGCCGTTGCTTAGCGCCTGGGAGAAGCGCTGCACTTCCGCCGTGATCGCACGGTAGTCCGAGCCCTGGGTGGTCGCCACGCGTCCGCCGATCTCGAGTTCCTCGGTTTCATTGCCCAGCAGCAGCCCGGCCGAGGCCGTCGCACCGCCCGGCTGCCCGCCCGGGCTGCGGCTGCCCGGCTGCCCGACGCGCCAGATCAGGCTCTCGAGCTCGATCTGCGGAAACTCGTCCAGCACCTTGGACAGGTGCACGAAAGAGGGCTCCGGCCACGCGGTCCGGTCGGCGATCTTGCGGAACTCGATTACCGTCGCCTTGAGGTTGTCGGTGGTGGTCTGGGTCACCGGAAAGGTTGCGGTGATGCGGCGATAGCGATCGGCGGCGAGGTCCGCCTCGCGCTGCTCGCTCGCGGCCTCGCCGCGGGTCGACATCACCTGCAGCCACTGGGCGCCGGCGTACAGCGCGCAGGCGGCCAGGCCGGCCGCGCCGGCGAAGGCGATGCCGCGCTGCAGCTGCCACAGGAGGTAGCCGCGCCGGTCCTCCCTGCGCGCGAACTGCTCCTTCGGCGTTTGCTTGACGGTCAGGTGCAGGTAGAGGCGCTCGGCGAGCGCTTCCGCCGGCGCCTGGCCGAGCTTGGCGGCGCGCGCAGCCTCGTCCAGGTCGAAAGTGTGGAACACAAACCTGGCGTCGGACGCCAGCACGCGCTCGAAGGCGACCTTCTGTCCCGCGGGCGCGACCACCAGCACCTGCACCGGGGGGCCCTCGCGCGGCAGCGCCCGCAGCGTCGTCAGGTACTGTCCCAGGCGCACCGTCTCGGAGCGCACGAACGCCGCCAGGTCGTCGGGCGCCATGTCGGCGGTACGCTCCAGGCGCGCGAAGCGCAGCTTGCCGTCTTCCACGAAGCATTGCCGCAGCCCGGCCCGGTCGGCGGTGATGACGAAGCAGCGCCCCGCGCGCGCGCCCAGCCGCGCGGCGAGCGCCGGCGCGGCGAGCGGCACCGAGAACACGCCGGCGAGCTTGGTGCCGGACTCCGTCAGCGCGTCGAGCCAGGGCGTGAACTGCTGCGTGTTGGTGAACGAGGCGAGCAGCAGCCGCTCGTTGCGCCGCTCGCCCGCGATGTAGCCGAGCGAGAGCGCCGCGGCGAGCCGCGTGTCGCGGTAGCGTTGCGCCAGGCGCCGGTCGATCACCGCCTGGCGGTCGCCGCCGCGCAGGTAGGGAATCTGGTCCTCGTGGAAGTCCTCGCCCGCCAGATCCGCGACCAGATAGAACAAGGCGCGCTTCTTGCCGCGCAGGAATTCGCGGAACCCCGTCGCGCCGGCCTCGTCGGCGGTGAACGTGGCCTCCAGCTCGAGCGCACGGCGCGACCAGCGATACACGTAGTGATCGGTCGCGGTGAAGTAGAGGAGGTACTTGGCTGACACGCGTCGGCGCTAGAACTTCATCTTGGAGATGGTGTCGTAGACCGGGCCCAGCACCGAAAGCATCACCCAGCCCAGGATCGCGCCCAGCACCAGCGTCAGGGCGGGTTCGATCAGGGCCTGGACCTTGGCGATGCCTTCGCGCACCTCGCGGTTGTAGAAGTAGCTCACGTTGAGCAGGGCGGTGTCGAGCGCGCCGGTGTTCTCGCCGATCCTCAGCATGCGTATCACCAGCGGCGGGAAGAGCGCCGCGTCCTGGAACGCCGCGGTGAGGTTCTTGCCCTCGGCGATCTGCTGCCCGGCGGTGCGCAGCGCGTTCTCGAGCGGCTTGTTGCCGACGATCTCTTCCGTGCTGCGGATGGCGTCGAGCACCGTGATGCCCGAGGCGTACATCAACGCGAAGCTGGAGGCGAAGCGCGACAGGATGATCTTGCGCAGGATCGGCCCGACCAGGGGCATCGAGATCTTGTAGTGGTCGATCGCGAACGCTACTGAAGGATAGGTGCGCGCGGCGAACTTGAGCCCGAGCCAGATCACGAACGGGGCGGCGATCACGCCCCACCAGTAATTGACGAAGAAGTTCGAGACCTGGATCAGGATCCGCGTCTGGAGCGGAATCTCCTGGCCCATGTTGCGGATGAAGCCGGTCATCTGCGGCACGAGGTAGATCATGAGGAACAGCGTAACCAGCAGTACGATCGAGCCGACGAACGCCGGGTACATGATCAGCTTCTTGGTCTGCGCCGCGAGCTCGTCCTCCCACTTGATCGACTCGGTCAGGCTCTTGAGCACCTCGGGCAGGCGCCCGGTCTGCTCGCCGGAGCGCACCAGGCTGACGAAGACCTGGCCGAACACCTCCGGGTATTCGGCCATCGCCTGCGACAGGCTGCGCCCGCCGCCGATCGATTCGATCATTCCCGAGACGACCTCGCGAAAGCGCGGGTTCTCCAGGCTGTCGCGCAGGTCGACCAGGCCCTCGACCACGGGCACCCCCGCGGTCGAGAGCTGTTCGAGATGGAAGCAGAAGTTGATCAGATCCTGGCGCTTGATCTTGGCGCCGCCGATGAAGCGGCTCTTCTGGCTCGAGGGCGCGCCGCTGATCAGGTCGAGGCCCATGCGGGCGAGGCGCTGCTCGAGGTCGAACACGTTCACCGCCTCGGCCCGGCCGAGAACGTTCTTGCCTGCGCCGTCGACCGCCTTATACGTGTAGAGCGGCATTGGAACGGGGGCCGGAGCGGCCTTCGCTAGGCCATGCGGTCGGTGATGTCGACCACGCGCATCAGCTCATCGACGCTGGTGAGTCCCGCCCGCACCTGGCGCATGCCGTCCTCGGCCAGGGTCTTGAAATCCTTGGCGCGCGCGGCATTGAGGATCTCCCGCGTCGTGGCGCGCCGCGCGATCAGCTCGTCGATGCTGCTGTCGACCTTGAGGATTTCCATGATCGCGACGCGCCCCCGGTAGCCCTGGTAGTCGCACTGCTCGCAGCCCACGGCGCGGTACAGCGTTGCCGGCTCGGTCGGCGTCAGCCCGAGCAGGCGCCGCTCCTTGACGTCGGGGTCGTAGGACTGGCGGCAGGTGCGGCAAAGCTTTCTCACCAGGCGCTGCGCGATGACGCCGATGATGTTGCCCGCCATCACGTCGGGCACGATGCCGATGTCGAGCAGGCGCGGAATCGCGCCGACCGCGGAATTGGTGTGCAGCGTCGAATACACCTGGTGGCCGGTCATCGCGGCGCGAAACGCCATCTCGGCCGTGTCGCGGTCGCGCACCTCGCCGACCAGGATCTTGTCCGGGTCCTGCCGCATCATGGCGCGGATGCCGTTGGCGAAGTCCAGCTTCGCCGCCTCGGACACCGAGGTCTGGCGGATGAGCGTCATCGGGTATTCGACCGGGTCCTCCAGGGTCATGATATTGACCCCGTCCGAGTTGATGTGGTTCAGCACCGAATAGAGCGTGGTCGTCTTGCCGCTGCCGGTCGGCCCGGTGACCATGATGATTCCCTCGGGTCGCGCGATCATGCGCTTCAGCATCTCGAGCTGCGAGTCCTCCAGCCCGAGCTTGTCGAGCGGAACGATGCCCTTCTGACGGTCCAGGATGCGAAGCACCAGGTTCTCGCCGTGCGTAGTGGGCAGGCTCGAGACGCGGAAGTCGATCGTGCGCCCGGACATGGTCGCCGACAGGCGGCCGTCCTGCGGCGCGCGGGTCTCGGCGATGTTCATCTTCGACATGACTTTGAGGCGTACCGCCATTGCCGGCCAGTAGGTCTTGTGCAGCGAGCGGATCTGCCGCAGCACGCCGTCGATGCGGTAACGGATGCGAAGGAAGCTCTGCTCGGGCTCAAAGTGGATGTCGGAGGCGGCGCGCTCGACCGCGTCGGCCAGCAGCGCGGATATCAGCCGCACGACCGGTTGGCTGTATTCGTCGTCGTCGGCCAGCGAGGTGTAGTCCACTTCGCCGGTCTCGATCTCGCGCAGGATGCCGTCGATCGAGAACTCGTGGCCGTAGTAGTGCTCGATCGCGCGCTCGATCTCGGAGTCGCCCGCCAGCCGCAGCTCGATCTCCAGGTTGCCCTTGAGGTGGGCGCGCAGCTGGTCGATCGCGACGATATTGTTGGTGTCCGAAAGCGCGACGATGAACTTCTTGGCCTGGCGGTCGAGCGCGATCGGGAACATGCGGTAGCGTCGCGCCAGGTCGCGCGGCAGCATCTTGAGCGCGCTGGGGTCGACGATGATCCGGGTCAGGTCGACCGACTGCAGACCGAGCTTTTCGGACAGCGCGTCGCGCAGCGTGGCTTCGGAAACGAAACCGAGCTGCACCAGCAGGCGCCCCACGGGCAGGTGGGACTTCATCTGCTCGAGCAGCGCGATCCTGAGCTGATCCTCGGTGAGGATGCCCTGATCGATCAGGATCTGACCGATGTGGCGCTTGGCCTGGGGATTCGTGGGCGAATTCATCCAAGCTCAATGATACCCGGGCGCCGTCCCCCGGTGGCGCAAGATTCTGTTATCCGCCAAGCGCCTGCGCGCGCTTTCGCACCGCAGTCTGGTCGAAGCTCGCGCTGCGCTTGGCAGCCAGCGTGAGCGCGCGGCGATAGTACTCGAGCGCGAGCTTCGGCTGGCGCAGGTGGTCGAGGCTCACCGCGACGTTGTAGGCGAAGTCCGGATTGTCCGAATCCGCGGCGTAGGCCTTGAAATATGCCTGCTGCGCCTCGGCCCAGCGGCCCTGGCGCGCGTACTCGTTGCCGAGCGTGAAATACAGCACATTCGCGCCCGGATCCTCCGCCAGCAGCGTCTTGACCCGGCTTTCGGCCGCCACCGGGTCGATCAGGTCGCTGCGCAGCGCGAGCAGTCCAGCCTGCGCGTTCGGGTCGCGCGGATCCGCCTCCAGCAGCCGGCGGTAGAGCCTGTCCGCCTCGTCGAAGCGTCCGCTGCGCATTTCCACCGCGGCCATGCCCAGCAGGGCATCGTGATTGCTCGGGTCGTCGCCCAGCGCCTGCCGGTAGGCCTCGCGCGCTGCGGCCAGGTCCCCCGCCTGGTAGGCGGCATAGCCCGCCGCGACGTGCGGATCGATCTGCGGCGCGGGGCGCTTAACGGCCACCTGATTGTCGCGCCGCAGCAGTTCGGTCCCCGCGGGCGGGGCGGGCGGCTCACTCGCACGCGGCGCCCGCGCGGCAGGCCGCTCAGGGCTTGCCGGCTTGGCGCCCGCGGACGCAGTCGCAGTCGTAGGCGCGGGCGAGCCGGCTGCGGGAACGGCCGGCGCGCTCGCCGGAGTCCCGGGCAGCCCCGGAATCTGCGCCTGCGCCGGCGCGACCGAGGTTGTCGCGACGCCCGGCGCGGGCCGCTGCGCCGGGGCCGCGGCAACCGGCTGCTCGCCCGAGGGCGGCGGCGGGTTCGCGTTAACCAGCGCCGGAGGCGGACGCAGCTGATACCAGAAATAGCCCGCGGTGCCGATCGCCAGCACGCCCAGAACGCCCACGGTGATATAGAACGGCAGGCGCGGATTGGGCTCCTTGAACTTGGCCTCGAACACTTTCTTCGCCGCGGCGCGCTCGGCGGATTGAGCGCTGTTCGCTTCGGCGCGCCCGGCCGGCGGCGGCGGCCGGCGCGGCGGCGGGGGCGCTGCGGGCTCGAGCGCGAGCGCGGCGCTTTCGGCCTGGCGCTGCTTGGCGGGTTCGATGTCCTCGCTCTCGATCCGGAGCGACTGCGAAATGTCGGGCAGCTGATCGCGCGTGCGCACCGGCGCTTCCGGCGGCACATCGTCGGCGATCTTGAGCTCGCCTGCGGGCGGCGAAGCCCCGGCTTCGCCCTCGGCCTGGCGCTGCGCTTCCTGCTTGGCCTTTTCGGCCTTCTTGAGGGCGTCGAGCAGCAGGCTCATGTCACTCGCCCACGGCGGGCCGGCTCGGGTTCGGCTTGCTGAAGTAGTCCGGTCCGGGCAGCAGGCTGCGGAAATCGCGCAAGTCGCCGCTTAGGCTCGGATCGTTCAGCACCGTCGCGCGCAGGAAGATGACCAGCTCGGTCTTCTGGTTGAGGTCATTGCGCTGCTCGAACAGCGAGCCGACTCCCGGGATCCGGTTCAGGCCCGGCACGGTATCCTCGATGTTGTTGACCGTATCCTGCATCAGCCCGCCGAGCACGGCGATCTGACCGCTTTGCACGCGCAGGACGGATTCCATCTCGCGCGTCTGGATCACCGGGATCAGGCTCGAGATCGACGGCGTGCTGCAATTGTTGACGCCGACCCCGCAGGGGTTGGCGAGCGCGGGATTCGGGTCCGCGACATCGGTCAGCTTGCGCGAGATCGTCGGCCGCACGTTCAGCAGCACCGCGTCCGCGGCGCTGATCTGGGGCACGACGCTCATGATGAAGCCCACGGGCACCGAATTGACCGTGGTGGTGAAGGTCGTCTGAACCGGACCCTGCGTCGGCGTGGTGGTATTCGCCTGGATGGTGAAGTAAACCAGGTTGTCGACCACCTTCAGCACCGCGGTCTGATTGTTCAGCACGCTTAGCTTCGGGCTCGACAGCACGCGCACGCTGCCGAAGGACTCGAGCAGCTTCACCGCCGAAGTGAAGCTGTTGTTGAGCGATGCATAGCCGACGGTGAACGCGCTAGTGTTGATACCAGCCGGCGTGGCCGCCGACGACTGCCGAAACGTAAATCCCGCCGAACCTGTGGACAGCTTGGACCAGTCGATTCCCCGCTGGTACTGGTTGTTGAGCTGGACCTCCGCGATCGTAGCCTCGATCAGCACCTGGCGCCGCGCGCTCGCCATCACCTGGTCGAGGAACTCCTGGATCCTGGCGTGCTGGCGCGAAGTGGCGCGGATGCTGAGAATTCCAGCTTCCGGGTTCGCAATAACCGATGCCGCTTCGCGGAACGTAGCGGGTGCTGCGCTGGGCGCCGGAGCCTTGGCTGCCGCCTGCGGCTGGCCCGCGGCGGCCGGCGCCTGCTGCGCCGCAGGGGTCGGGGCGCTCGTGGGCAGCACCTTATCGGTCTCGCGCAGGAGATCCTTGATGTTGGCGATCAGCGTGTCCCAGAATTTGTTGTTCGAGTCCGAAGTGATGGTGGAGGTCGAGTTGTTTTCCCCCGAGCTCGCCGCGCCGCCTCCGGTGCCGGTCGCGTTGCCGCTGACCTGGGTCGACAGATTGGCGACGCTCTTCGCGTCGCGCGTCAGGTTGACGTAGTCGACGCGGTACACGTGCAGGTAGGGCGTGTCGCGCATGACGACCAGGTCCGGCCCGTGCAGCTCGTAGCGCATGTCCACCTGGCGCCCGATTCGCGTGAGCAGCTGGGGCAGGGTCTGGTCGATCGCGTTCAGCGTCACCTTGCCGGTGATGCCGGGCTCGATGTCGACGTTGACCTTGGCGTCGCGCGCGAGCGCAAACAGCAGATCGTGCACGTCGACGTTGTTGACCACTACGCTGTAGGTTTCCGGAGGCGTGGTCGGCTCCGGCCTGGGCAGCACCGGCACCGCCTGCACCGGGGGCGGGATCTGGCCTTCGGCGCTCGGCACGTCGGCGGCGCTGAGGTGGGTCGAGGCGGGCTTGAGCGGAATCTGTCCGCAGCCGGCGAGCAGCACGGCGATGATTGCGGAGGCAGCAGTATTTCTTCGGTTCATGGCGCCCGTCCCTGCGCCGGGAGCATAGCACGATCCCTTCTTTAGGAAACCCCGCTAAGCGACTGTCGCGCGGAGTTTTTCCGCACTTTGACAACTCACATCGGACGGCGCAGGTCGGCGAAGCTTCGCGGCGTGCTGCGGAACTCCTTCTGATACTTCGGCGGCAGGTTGCGCTCGGCATCGAGGGCCGCCGCGCGGTCCGGGAAATCACCGTAGACCACGCGCAGGCGGTAGCTGCGCCCGCTCGCCAGCGGGATCACGTACACCTCCCGCAACAGCGCCAGATCGCGCGCGCGTGACAGGAAGCGCTCCATGCGCGCCGGGTCGGTGTTGTCGGTAATGAACAGCTCGACGCTGTAGCGCGCGTCCGGCTCGCGCTCGAGCAGCGCGCGCGCGGCCGCGATGCGCTCGCCCAGCAGGGGCTGGCCGCGGCTGTCGTAGCGCTCGATGCGCCGCAGCTGCTCGGGACTCAGCAACGCTGCGGGCGCCGGCGCTTCGGCCGCGACCGGCGCGGCCTTTGCAGCTTCGACCGGCGCCGGCTTCGGGGGTGGGGTCGGTGCGGCCGCGGCCGCGGGCGCGGCGGGCGGGGGCGGGGCAGGGGCCGCGGCCGGCTTGGCGGCCGCCGTGGCGGGCGGCGCGGCGGGCGGCGCGCTCGGTGCCCAGTGCAGCGCGAGGCCGATCACGATCCCGGCCACGAGCGCGGCGCCGAGGTAGAGCGCCGGGCGCTTGGCGCGGCGCAAGGGCGAGAACTCGGAATCGGCGATCGCCGCGCGCGCGTGGCGCGCGGTGATCGCGTGCGTATCGGCGCTGAAGGCGGACAGCAGCGACTTGTCGGCCAGGATGTTGATGCGCCGCGTCAAGCCGTCCGAGGCGCGCGCGATGAGCGCCACCGCTTTGGGCGTGAATACGTCGGGGCCGCGGTAGCCCGCGGCGCGCATGCGAAAGGACAGATAGCGCGCGACCTCAGCCTCGGACAGCGGGCGCATGCGGAAGCTGTGCGTGATGCGGTCCTTGAGCTGGCGCAGCGTCGGCCGCGCGAGCGCCTGGTCGAGCTCAGGCTGGCCGAACAGCACGATCTGCAGCAGCTTGTGGCGGCTGGTTTCGAGGTTCGACAGCAGGCGGACCTGCTCCAGCGTTTCCTCCGGCATCGCATGCGCTTCGTCGATCAGCACCACGACGCGGCGCCCTTCGGCGTAGAGCCGGATCAGGTGCTCCTGCAGCTCGCGCAGCGCCACGCTCATGCGCCCCTGCGAGAACTCGAGCTGCAGCTCGTCCGCGATCGCGTACAGGATCTCGTCGCGCCCGAGCGAGGGTGTGGTGAGGTAGATGGTCTCGACCTGCGCCGGCAGGCGCTCCATCAGCACGCGGCACAGCATCGTCTTGCCGCTGCCGACCTCGCCGCTCACCTTGACTATGCCCTCGTCGTTCAGGATCGCGTAGATCAGCGCCTCGAGCGTCGCGCCGCGGTCGGCGCCGTCGAAGAAGAAGTCGGTATGCGGCGTGATGCGGAACGGCGGCTCGCTCAGCCCGAAGTGCTCGAGGTACATGCGCTGCGGGCCCCGCTAGCCCTTGGTTTGGGGCTGCGAATCACCGCCCGCGGCGCTCATGCGGCTGTAGAGCGTGGTGCGGTTCACGCCCAGCAGCTTGGCAGCCTGGCTCATGTTGCCGTTGGTCAGGCGCAGCGCGGCTTCGATGTAGGCGCGCTCCCAGGCCCCGAGCGTCTGATCGAGGTGGAAGCCGCGCTCGCGCTCGATCTGCCTTAGCGCCTGCGCGAGCAGGCCGGATTCGCCGCCCGCCGGGCCGAGCGGCGTCTCGAGGTCGAACTCCGGCTCCAGCTCCGCGACCGAGAGGCGTTGTCCCGCGTACTTGGTGGTGAGCCGGATGACGATGTTGCGCAGCTCGCGCACGTTGCCGGGGAACGGGTAGGAGAGCCAGCGCTTCTCGGCCGCCGCGTCGAGCGAAAACGGCTGCACCCCGGACTGCTCGGCGTAGAAGCGGCGGAAGTGCTCCAGCAGCAGAAGCTTGTCGGCCTCCATCTCGCGCAGCGGCGGCACGCTCAGGGTCAGCACCGAGAGGCGGTGGTAAAGGTCGGCGCGGAAGCTGCCGCGCTTGACTTCCTGGCGCAGGTCGCGGTTGGTCGCGGCGATCACCCTGGCGCGCGAGACGCGCCCGTGGGTCTCGCCGACGCGCTGGTACTCGCCGTTCTCAAGCACGCGCAGCAGCTTGGCCTGCATCTCGAGCGGGAGCTCGCCGATTTCGTCCAGGAACAGCGTGCCGTCGTGCGCGTCCTCGAAGTAGCCGGACTTGTTGCCGCTGGCGCCGGTGAAGGCGCCCTTGACGTAGCCGAACAGCGTCGGCTCGACCAGGGAAGGCGAGATGGCGGCGCAGTTGAGCGCGAGGTAGGGCTTGGATGCGCGCGCGGACTGCCGGTGCAGGCTTTGCGCCACCAGGTCCTTGCCGCTGCCCGACTCGCCCTCGATCAGGACCGGGAACGGCGAGTCGGCGAACTGGGCGATCTGGCTCCTTAGCTTGGCGAGCGCCGGGCAGTCGCCAACCAGGCCTACCGCTTCCTCGGGGCGCCGGCCGAGCTCGGCAGCGCGCACTTCGAGCGCGCGGGTCAGCGTGCGCTTGAGCGTCGCGGGGTCGCAGGGCTTGGCGATGAACTCCGACGCGCCCAGGGTGCGCGCATGGCGGGCATGGGCGGCGTCGTTCTGGCCCGACAGGACGAAGATCTTCATGCTCGGCGAATGCGCCAGCAGGTCCGCAATGAGCTGGAATCCCTCGTCGGGAACGTGCGGCACCGGCGGCAGCCCGAGGTCGACCAGCGCGAGCTGCGGCGCCTGCGGCAGCTGGCGCAGCAGCGAAACGGCCTGCTCGCGCGAATCGGCCGTGAGGACTTCGAAATCGGTGCCGAGCGCGAACGACAGCGTGTCGGTGATCAGCTCGTCGTCGTCGACGATGAGCAGCGACGGCTTGCCCTCTCGCGCTTCGCGCAGGTTAGTTGCCATCACCGCGTATGCATCTCAGAAATGCCCGCTCGAAGTTGGGCTCCGAATAACGGTCGCAGAGCTGGGCTGGCGCGCCGCGGAACCTGATCGCGCCGCGGTCCAGCACCGCCACCGCGGCGCAAAGCTCCTCGATGTCGGCCAGCACGTGCGACGTGATCAGCAGCGCTCGCCCCTCGCCGACGAGCCGCCGCAGCACCGATTTGACCGCGACCCGGCCGGCAGGGTCAAGGCCGCTCATGGGTTCGTCCAGCACGTAGATCTCGCGCTCGACCAGGAAACAGGCGCCGAGCCCCAGCTTCTGGGTCATTCCCTTGGACAGCTCGCGCACCGGTCGCTCGAGCACCTCCGGCTCCAGCTCGAGTTCGGCCAGCAGCGCCGCGGCGCGCGCGGCGTCGTAGCGCGCGCCGGTGAGCGACAGCATCAGCTCGAGGAACTCGCGGCAGCGCAGATAGTGCGGCGGCACGAAGCGCTCCGGGACGTACGCCAGCCGGCGGCGCGCTTGCGGACGGCTGCTCGGCACGCCGAACAGCTCGATCCGGCCCGCATCGTGGGCGCACAGATCAAGCAGGCATTTGATCAACGTGGTCTTGCCCGCGCCGTTCACCCCCGCCAGCCCGACCGATTCGCCGGCTCCGACCGCAAGGTCGACCCCGCGCAGCACGGCGCGTGCGCCATAGCGCTTTTCCAGGCCGACCACGCTTACCGCGGGCGCCGCCCGAGGTTCATTGGACGTGAGCATGGACGCTAATATATAGGTATTCGAGTAAAATCCGCCCTTTGCCTGCGGCGCCCTTCCCCTCTTGCCGGACTCCAACATCGTCGAGGTCGAGAACGTCTGGTTCGGCTACGACCCGGGGCGAGCGGTGCTGCGCGACGTCAGCGTGACGATTCCACGCGGCAAAGTGGTGGCGATCATGGGGCAGTCGGGCTGCGGCAAGACGACCCTGCTGCGCATCATCGGCGGCGTGCACTTGCCCACGCGCGGGCGGGCGCGGGTGCTCGGACAGTTGACCAGCGGGCTCGACCAGGACGGCCTTTACGCCATGCGCCGTCGGATGGGGATGCTGTTCCAGTTCGGCGCGTTGTTCACCGACATGTCGGTCTACGACAACGTGGCGTTCCAGATGCGCGAGCACACCGACCTCGCGCAGGACATGATCCACGATCTGGTGATGCTCAAGCTGCAGGCGGTCGGGCTGCGCGGCGCGGCACAGCTGATGCCGTCGGAGCTTTCCGGCGGCATGGCGCGCCGCGTGGCGCTTGCGCGCGCGATCGCGCTCGATCCGCAGCTGATGCTCTACGACGAGCCGTTCACCGGGCTCGACCCGATCTCGTTCGGCGTCATCGCGCGCCTGGTCCGGACCCTGAACGACGCGCTAGGCGCCACCTCGATCGTGGTCAGCCACGACGTGCAGGAGTGCCTCGACATCGTCGATTACCTCTATTTCGTCGCCGACGGACAGGTCGTCGCCAAGGGTACGCCGCAGGAGATCCGCGCCTCGCAGGAGCCGTTCGTCGACCAGTTCGTGCATGGCAAGCCCGACGGCCCGGTGCCGTTCAACTACCCGGCGCCGGAATACGACGTTGACCTCGAGCTGACGGAGGTTTGAGATGGCAGGCAAGGCGCTGCGCGGGTATTTCGAGCGGCTGGGAAACCAGGTCACTTCGGGGGTCTGGCAGCTCGGCTTCGCCGCGCGCTTCTTCGGCTACATGCTGCTGCACTCGGGCACTGCGCTGCGGCGCTTCAGCCTGACGATCCGCGAGATCTATTTCTCCGGTGTGCTGTCGCTCGTGATCATCCTGGTTTCGGGCCTGTTCGTCGGCATGGTGCTCGGCCTGCAGGGCTACCACACGCTCGAGCGCTACGGATCGTCCGAGGCGCTCGGGGTGCTGGTGGCGCTGTCGCTGGTGCGCGAGCTCGGCCCGGTGGTGGCCGGGCTGCTGTTCGCCAGCCGTGCGGGTTCGGCGATCACCGCGGAGATCGGGCTGATGAAGGCGACCGAGCAGATTTCCGCCATGGAAATGATGGCGGTCGATCCGATCGCGCGCGTGGTCGCGCCGCGCTTCTGGGGCGGCGTGATCTCGATGCCGCTGCTCGCGGCGCTGTTCTCGGCCACGGGAATCTTCGGCGGCTACCTGGTGGGGGTGAAGCTGATCGGCGTAGACGAAGGGGCGTTCTGGTCGCAGATGCAGGCCGCTGTCGACGTGCGGGAGGACATCCTGAACGGCGTGCTCAAGAGCGTCGTGTTCGGCATCGCAGTCTCCTGGATCGCGGTATTCGAGGGTTACGACGCCGCCCCGACCGCGGAGGGTGTCTCGCGTGCGACCACGCGCACCGTGGTCACTTCGTCGCTTGCCATATTGGCGCTGGACTTCGTGCTCACCGCGCTTATGTTCACCGGAGGTAGCGCAACATGAATCGCTCCACGATCGATCTTTGGGTCGGAATTCTCGTCGCGGCGGGCCTCGGGGCGCTGCTGTTTCTCGCCCTCAAGGTGGGAAACCTGGCGTCCTTCTCCTCCGCCCAGACGTACGAAGTGAAGGCCAATTTTGCTAACATCGGCGGCCTGAAGGTGCGCGCGCCGGTTAAGAGCGCGGGCGTCGTGGTCGGACGGGTGGCGGACATCCGGTTCGATACCGAGACCTACGAGGCGGTCGTTACCCTGAGCCTGGGAGCGGCTTACCGGTTCCCGCGCGACACCGTGGCCAAGATCCTCACTTCGGGGCTGCTGGGTGAGCAGTACATCGGGCTCGAGGCGGGGGGTGACAGCAAGATGCTCGCGAACGGCGACAGAATCAAACTTACCCAGTCGGCGGTGGTGCTGGAGAACCTGATCAGCCAGTTCCTGTTCAGCAAAGCGGCCGAGGGCAAGGACAACTCGAAGTGACCCGCGGCGCGCATGCCCTGCTGCTCGCGCTGGCGCTCGCCGTGGCCGGCGGCTGTGCGAGCGTTCCCAACCCCGATCCGAGCGATCCGTTCGAGAGCTTCAACCGCTCCGTGTACCGCTTCAACGATGCCTTCGACAAGGCAATCGCCAAGCCGGTCGCGACCGCGTACAAGGATGTCCTGCCCGATCCGGCGCGCAACGGGGTGCGCAATTTCTTCTCCAACATCGCCGATCTGTTCATCGGCGTCAACAACCTGCTGCAGGGCAAGCTGGGCGAGGCGCTGACCGACTGGATGCGCTTCGCGGTCAATACGACTTTCGGTGTGGTCGGGATCGCGGACTGGGCGAGCGACATGGGACTGGAAAAGCACAACGAGGACTTCGGCCAGACGATCGGCCGCTGGGGCGCGGACAGCGGGCCCTACCTCGTGCTGCCGTTGCTCGGACCGAGCGACGCGCGCGACGCCGTGGGTACCGTCTTCGACTGGTACTTCGACCCGGTCGGAAACCGTTACCCGGTGGATCAGCGCAACGCGGCGGTCCTGCTGCGCGCGACCAGCCAGCGCGCCGACCTGCTCGACGCCAGCCGCCTGCTCGAGCAGGCTGCGCTCGACCCCTACCTGTTCGTGCGCGACGCTTACCTGCAGCGCCGCAGGAGCCTCATCTACGACGGCAGGCCGCCGCGCGAGCCGCGGTCGCAGGCAAGCCCGGAAGCGGGAGATTCGACCTATGCCGCACGGCGCTGAACGCGCGCTCGCGGGCCTCGCGCTCGCGGCGCTTACGACGCTCGCCGCCGCCCAGAACGCCGACATGCCGCCCGACGCGCTGGTGAAGCAGGTCACGCTCGAGGTGGTCTCGATCATCAAGAGCGACAGTGAGATCCGGAGCGGCGACCGCAAGAAGATAATCGGCCTGATCGAGGCCAAGGTGCTGCCGCACTTCGATTTTGCCACCATGACCGCGACCGCGGTGGGCCTGGGCTGGCGCAAGGCCACGCCCGAGCAGAAGTCGCGCCTGACCGAGGAGTTCAAGACGCTGCTGGTGCGCACCTACGCCAGTGCGCTTGCGGCGTACAGCGACCAGAAGTTCGATTTCCGGCCGCTGCACGCGCGCCCGAGCGACACCGACGTGACGGTGCAGGTGCGCATCATCCAGCCCGGAACCGAGCCCGTGTCGATCGATTACGGGATGGAGAAGACCGCGGCCGGGTGGAAGGCCTACGACGTCTCCGTGGGGGGCGTCAGCCTGGTGGCCAACTACCGCACCGAATTCGGCAACATCGTCCGCGCCGACGGCATCGACGGCCTGATCCGCAACCTGCACGCCAAGAACGAGTCGCTCGCGCAATCCGGGGAGCAGGGCAAGAAGTGATGCAACGCGACGGCACCATGCTGAAGCTGCGCGGCCCGGTGACGCTCGCGAACGTCGCGCAGCTGCTGGAGGAAGGCCGGCAGCAGATCAGGGACGGCGCGCGCACGATCGATCTCGGCGAAGTGACCGAGCTCGACTCCTCTCTGCTGGCAATGCTGCTCGCCTGGCTGCGGGAAGCGAAGCAGCACGATGCCGAAATCGCCTTCGCCAACCTGCCGCAGGGCCTCGAGACGATCGCGCAGCTGTACGGCGTCGACGGGCTCCTGCCCGTACCCGGCGCGCGCCGCTGACGCCCGCAATCGAGATCCGCGGCGTCGAGAAGCGCTACGGTACGCTGCGCGCGCTCGACGGCGTGAGCCTCGCCGTCGCGCAGGGCGAGTTCTTCGGCCTGCTCGGGCCCAACGGCGCGGGCAAGACCACCCTGATCAGCATCGTCGCCGGGCTGGCGCGCGCCGACGCGGGCTCGGTCGCGATCCTGGGCGCGGACGTCGCGACCGACTATCGCCGCGCGCGCCGCTTGCTCGGCATCGTGCCGCAGGAGCTGGTATTCGATCCTTTCTTCACGGTGCGCGAGACGCTGCGCTTCCAGTCCGGCTACTTCGGCATCCGCGCCAACGACGCCTGGATCGACGAGATCATGCATTACCTCGACCTCGGCTCGAAGGCGGACGTCAACATGCGCGCGCTTTCGGGCGGCATGAAGCGCCGCGTGCTGGTCGCGCAGGCGCTGGTGCACAAGCCGCCCGTGATCGTGCTCGACGAGCCCACCGCGGGTGTGGACGTGGAACTGCGCCAGGGCCTGTGGCATTTCGTGCGGCGCCTGAACCGCGACGGCCACACGGTGGTGCTCACCACGCACTACCTCGAGGAGGCGGAGTCGCTTTGCACCCGCATCGCGATGCTCAAGGCCGGGCGGGTGGTGGCGCTCGACTCGACGCGCAACCTGCTGGCGAGCTTCTCCGGCCTGTACCTCAAGCTCGGGCTCGAGCGCGAGGCGCTGCCCGAGGCGCTCGCCGCGCGCCTGGTCGGGCGCGAGGGCGCGCGCGTCACGCTGCGGCTTGAGAGCTACGCCGAGATCGAGAGCGTGCTCGCCGGCCTGCGCCAGGCAGGCGTCGGCGTGACCGAGTTCGAGCTCGAACAACCCGACCTGGAAGAGGTCTTCATGAGCGTGATGGGGCGGCCGTGATGACCGGCTTCGCGACTCTGCTCTACAAGGAGCTGCTGCGCTTCTGGAAGGTGAGCTTCCAGACCATGGCTGCGCCGGTGCTCACCGCGCTGCTTTACCTGCTCATCTTCGCCCACGCGCTCGAGGGGCGGGTGAACGTCTACCGGGACGTGAGCTACACCGCGTTCCTGGTTCCGGGCCTGGTCATGATGAGCGTGCTGCAGAATGCGTTCGCCAACAGCTCCTCCAGCCTGATCCAGTCGAAGATAAGCGGCAACCTGGTCTTCGTGCTGCTCGCGCCGGTGTCGTACGTCGAGTTTTTCTGGGCCTACGTGCTCGCCTCGATGGCGCGCGCGATGGCGGTCGGTCTGGGCGTGCTGGCCGCCGCGGCGTGGTTCGTACCGCTGCGCTTCGACGCGCCGCTGTGGGCGCTCGCGTTCGCGCTCCTGGGCAGCGCGCTGCTGGGCACGCTCGGGCTGGTGGCCGGCATCCGGGCCGAGCGCTTTGACCAGCTCGCGGGCTTCCAGAACTTCGTCATCCTGCCGCTGACCTTCCTCTCGGGGGTGTTCTACTCGATCCACTCCCTGCCGCAGTTCTGGCAGGCGATGTCGCACGCCAACCCCTTCTTCTACATGATCGACGGCTTTCGCTACGGCTTCTTCGGCGTCTCGGACGTGTCGCCCGTGGTGAGCCTGGCCGTGGTCGGGTTAAGCTTCGCGCTGATCGCGGCGGGCACGCTCGGACTGCTCAAGCGCGGCTACAGATTGCGGGGATAGGACGATGGTGACGGCGGACAGCGTCAGGCAGGGCATCGCGGCGGGCCTCGAGTGCGCGCACCTCGAGGTCGCGGGCGACGGCGAGCACTTCCAGGCGCTGATCGTGTCGCGCCAGTTCGAGGGCCGCAGCAGGGTGCAGCGCCACCAGCTCGTGTACCAGGCGCTCGGGGACCGGATGCGCGAAGAGATCCACGCCCTGTCGATGCGCACCTTGACGCCGCAGGAGTGGCGAGCCGGTGGATAAGCTGCGCATTACCGGCGGTAAACCGCTCCAAGGCGACGTCACGATATCGGGCGCCAAGAACGCGGCGCTGCCGATCATGGCGGCGACGCTTCTGGCGCCCGGGGTGCACCGGCTGCGCAACGTACCGAGGCTGCGCGACACGCAGACGTTCGCCAGGGTTCTCGAGCTGCTCGGCGCCAAGGTGTCGTTCGACGGCAACCTGTTGACGATCGACACGCACGGCGTCGAATCGGTGGAGGCGCCCTACGAGCTGGTGAAGACCATGCGCGCCAGCATCTACGTGCTCGGGCCGCTGCTCGCGCGCTTCGGCCAGGCCAGGGTGTCCCTGCCCGGGGGCTGCGCCTGGGGACCGCGGCCGGTCAACCTGCATCTCGCCGGGCTGCAGGCGATGGGCGCGAAGCTCGATATCGAGCACGGCTACATCGTCGGCCGCGACGTCAAGCTTCGGGGCGCGACGGTCAGCTTCGACGTGGTATCGGTCGGCGCGACCGCGCAGCTCATGATGGCGGCCGTCACCGCGCAGGGCACGACCGTGCTGGAGAACGCCGCTCTGGAGCCCGACGTGACCGCGCTGGGCGACGCGTTGGTCGCCTGCGGCGCGCGCATCGAGGGGCTGGGCTCGCGGCGACTGACGATCCGGGGCGTGAGCGCGCTGCGCCCGATCGACGCGACGATCATCCCCGATCGCATCGAGGCGGCGACATTCGCGGCCGCGGCGGCGATGACGGGCAGCCGCATCCGGCTGCTGGGCGTCGTGCCGGGACATTTCGAGGCGGCGCTGCACAAGCTGGAGGAAGCGGGTTGCACGATCCAGCGCAGCGGCGACGCGGTCGCGGTCTCCGGCCCGCCGCGGCCCAAAGCGGTGAACGTCGTGACGCAGCCGTTCCCCGGCTTCCCGACCGACATGCAGGCGCAGATGATCGCGGTGTGCGCGATCGCCGCCGGCACGAGCGTGATCGAAGACACGATCTACCTCGACCGTTTCACCCACGTGCCGGAGCTGGCGCGCATGGGCGCGCGCATCGAGCTGAAGGGAAACGTCGCGGTCGTGAACGGCGTGCAGCGCCTGTCGGGAGCGCAAGTCATGGCCACGGACCTGCGCGCCTCGGCGAGCCTGGTGATTGCCGCGCTCGCAGCCGAAGGCGAAACCGTGATCGACCGCATCTACCACCTGGACCGCGGCTACGAATCGCTCGAAAAGAAGCTTGCGGCCCTGGGCGCGCGCGTCGAGCGCCTGCGCTAGGGCGCGCTCAGCGGCTGGCGCTGCTCAAGTCGCACATGCCGGTCCAGAGGCCGTCGGTCAGCTCGATCTCGCCCACCTGGACCCCGCCGAGCGAGGTAAGCTCCTTGAGCTTCGCCGCCACCAGCTCGCGCGTGGGGCCGGTGACCAGCCGGGTGAAGCCGAATTCCTCGACCTTGCACGCCGCGGCGTCCGGATGTTCGCAGGTCGCCACCCACTTGTTGCCGATCGCCTCGACGCGCGAGATGACGCGCGCGCCGCGGCTCGCCAGCTCGTTCAACGCCTGCTCGACGCCGGCCTTGCCGTAGCCGGAAATGACCAGGTGCGATCCGGCGTCGAACACCCTCGCCGGCGCGTTCGCAACGGTCTCTTTCGGCTCCGCGGCGGAGGGGCGCTGCGCCCGCAGGCTGGCCGCGATCTCCGCCACGCGCCGCCCGGCGCGCACGCTGGTAGTCACCGAGTAAAGCTCGTGCATGCGGCCATGCTTGTCCTGGCGCGACGGCTCGGGCACGAACAGGCGGTCGTATTCGCTCGAGAGCCAGTATGCGACGTCGCGGAACGAGCGCGACACCAGCAGCTGACCGGGCTCGGCGAAGCTCATCACGCGCTGCGCGACGTTGATGCCGTCGCCCACCATGTTGGTCTGGCTGTCGCTCATCTCCGAGAGGTACACCGGGCCGAGGTTGATTCCCAGCCTCACGCGCAGCTTGGCGGCCGAGTCGCGCGTCGACATGGCGGCGAAAAGCGCGTCCTCGGGATCGCCGGTGAACACCACCACCGCGCCGTCGCCGGTGTCCTGGATCCTGCGCTCGCGCGGATCGATCTGGTCCAGGGCGAAGTTCAGCAGGTCGCGCACCGCCTGCTTGAGCAGAAGCTGCTCCGCCACGGGTTGCTTGGAGTAGCCGACCACGTCGACGAAAAGGACGCTGCAGACGCGCGTGCGGCTCGAGTCTTCCACGATGACTGCGGGCAGGTTCTTCCCGGGCGATGACCGGCGCATGATACTACTGCGGTAGAATTCGGGCCCTAGCCAGCTGCGCATCGCAGGCCCCGTCGAGGGGCTTGTTTGCTTTTGAGCCATGGGTCTGATCAGCATCGCGTTATCCAAGGGACGGATCTACGACGAGACCGCGCCGCTGCTCGCGCGCGTGGGCATCCGGCCCGACGAGGACCCGGGGGCGTCCAGGAAGCTCGTGATCGGCACCAACCGGCGCGACCTGCGACTGATCGTGGTGCGCGCCTCGGACACGCCGACCTACGTGCAGTTCGGCGGCGCGGACCTCGGCATCGCCGGCAGGGACGTGCTGGTCGAGCACGGCGGGGAGGGCCTGTACCAGCCGGTTGACCTCGGCATCGCGCGCTGCCGCATGATGGTGGCGGTGCGCAAGGGCTTCGACTACGAGGGCGCAGTGCGCCGGGGCGCGCGCCTGCGCGTCGCCACCAAGTACCTGCGCACCACGCGCGAGCACTTCGCCGCCAAGGGCGTGCACGTCGACCTGATCAAGCTCTACGGCTCGATGGAGCTGGCGCCGATCGTGGGCCTGGCCGACGCGATCGTCGACCTGGTCTCGAGCGGCAGCACCCTGCGTGCCAACAACCTGGTCGCGGTCGAGGAGATCATGCCGGTCTCGGCCCGGCTGGTGGTGAACCAGGCGGCGCTCAAGATCAAGCGCGCGCGACTGCAGCCGCTGGTCGATGCCTTCGCGCGCGCAGCAAAGGAGCGGCGGTGAAGCTGCGCCGGCTTTCGAGCCGCGAGCCGGGCTTCGACGCCGCGCTCGCCACGCTCACACGTTACGAGGCGGCGCAGGACGACGCGATCGAATCGAGCGTGCGCGCGATCATCAAGGACGTGCGCGCGCGCGGCGATGCGGCGCTGATCGAGTACACGCTGCGCTTTGACCGCATGCAGGCGGCGTCGGTAGCGGCGCTGGAGATCCCGCGCGCGGAGCTCGAGGCCGCGCTTGCCGCTCTGCCCGAGGCGCGCGCGCGTGCGCTGCGCGAGGCCGCGGCGCGCGTGCGCCGCTACCACGAGCGCCAGCTCGCCCAGTCCTGGCAGTACGTCGAGGCCGACGGCACGCTGCTCGGGCAGCGCGTCACCCCGCTCGAGCGCGTCGGGCTGTACGTCCCTGGCGGCAAGGCCGCCTACCCCTCCTCGGTGCTGATGAATGCGATTCCGGCCAGGGTGGCAGGCGTTCGCGAGCTGATAATGGTGAGCCCGACGCCCGGCGGCGAGAAGAACGCGCTGGTGCTCGCGGCCGCGGCGCTGGCCGGGGTCGATCGCGTGTTTGCGCTTGGCGGGGCGCAGGCGGTGGCCGCGCTCGCCTACGGCAGCGCGAGCGTGCCGCGGGTGGACAAGATCGTCGGCCCGGGCAACGCCTACGTCGCGGCGGCCAAGCGCCAGGTGTTCGGCCAGGTCGGAATCGACATGATCGCCGGGCCGTCGGAGATCCTGGTGATCGGCGACGGCTCGACGCCGCCGGACTGGGTCGCGCTCGACTTGTTCTCGCAGGCCGAGCACGACGAGCTGGCGCAGGCGCTGCTGCTCTCGCCCAGCGCCGAGTACCTGGACGCGGTGCAAAGCTCGGCCGAGGGGCTGATCGCGCAGATGCCGCGGCGCGCCGTGATCGAGGCTTCGCTCGCCGCGCGCGGCGCGCTGGTGCTCACGCGCGACCTGGACGAGGCCTGCGCGCTCGCAAATCGGGTTGCGCCGGAGCACCTCGAGCTATCGGTCGCCGAGCCCCAAGCCTGGCTGCCGAAGCTGAACAACGCCGGGGCGATCTTCCTCGGGCGCTGGAGCTCGGAGGCGGTGGGCGATTACTGCGCCGGCCCGAACCACGTCCTGCCTACCGCGGGCACGGCGCGCTTTTCCTCGCCGCTCGGGGTGTACGACTTCCAGAAGCGCACGAGCCTGATCGGCGTGTCGCGCGCGGGCGCAGAGACGCTCGGGCGCCTCGCGGCGACGCTGGCCGAGGGCGAGGGCTTGAGCGCGCACGCGCGCTCGGCCGAGGCGAGGTTCAAGTGACGCCCGAAGAGCTGGTGCGACCCGAGATCCTGGCGCTCAAGGCCTACCACGTGCCCGAGGCCGGGAACATGGTCAAGCTGGACGCAATGGAAAACCCCTACCCGCTGCCCGAGGAGATGCGGCGCGAGCTGGCGCAGGTGCTGGCGGCGGTCGATCTCAACCGCTACCCCGAGCCTACCGGGCGCAGGCTGCGCGAGCTGCTGGCGCGCACGATGCGGGTGCCGGCGGGCGCCGAGCTGCTGCTCGGCAACGGCTCGGACGACCTGATCCAGATGGTGACGTTCGCGCTCGCGCGCCCCGGCGCATCGATGATGTACCCGGCGCCGACCTTCGTCATGTACGGCGTGGACGCGGTGCTGTCCGGGATGAAGGCGCTCGCGGTGCCGCTGCGCGAGGACTATACGCTGGACGTGGACGCCTTCGTCGCGCTGATGAAAGCGCGCGACCCGGCGCTGGTATTCATCGCCTACCCGAACAACCCGACCGGCGTGCTGTATCGCGAGGACGACGTCGTCGCGATCCTGCGCGCCGCGCGCGGCGTAGTGGTGATCGACGAGGCCTACCACGTCTTCGCGCAGAAGAGCTTCATGCCGCGCCTGGCCGAGTTCCCGAACCTGGCGGTGATGCGCACCGTGTCCAAGCTCGGGCTGGCCGGGATCCGGCTCGGCTACCTGGCCGCCGCGCCGCGCTGGATCGAGCAGTTCAACAAGGTGCGCCAGGCCTACAACGTCAACGTGCTGACCCAGGCCGCTGCGCTCTACGTGCTCGAGCGCATCGACGTGCTCGAGGCGCAGGCCGCGCGCATCCGCGCCGACCGCGCCGAGCTTGGCGCCGCGCTGGCCCGACTGAAGGGCGTGACCGTGTACCCGTCGCAGGCCAATTTCTTCATGCTCCGGGTGCCGGACGCGGCGCGCACCTGGGAAGCCCTGCGCCGCCAGGGGGTGCTGGTCAAGAACCTCGACGGTCCGCTGCTGCGCGACTGCCTGCGCGTGACCGTCGGCACGCCGGACGAAAACCGTATACTGTTGACTGCGCTGCGCGAAGCGCTCTGACAATCCCATGCGTACCGCCGAAGTCGTCCGCAACACCAAGGAAACGCAGATCCGCGTCAAGCTGAGCCTCGACGGCAGCGGCGCGGCCAGGCTGGCCACCGGAATCCCCTTTCTCGAGCATATGCTCGACCAGGTGGCGCGCCACGCCATGCTCGATCTCGAGATCGACGCCAAGGGCGACCTGCACATCGACGCCCACCACACCGTGGAGGACATCGGCATCACGCTCGGCCAGGCCTTCGCCAAGGCGATCGGCGACAAGGCGGGCATCCGGCGCTACGGCCACGCCTATGTGCCGCTAGACGAAGCGCTGTCGCGCGTGGTGATCGACCTTTCGGGGCGGCCGGGGCTGCAGTTCCACGTCGCCTGGACGCGCGCGCTGATCGGCGAGTTCGACGTCGACCTGGTGCACGAATTCTTCCAGGGCTTCGTCAACCACGCCCAGGTCACGCTGCACGCCGACAACCTGCGCGGCGACAACGCGCACCATCAGTGCGAGACGCTGTTCAAGGCCTTCGCCCGCGCGCTGCGCATGGCAGCGGAAGCCGATCCGCGCGCGGCCGGGAGCATTCCTTCGACCAAGGGTTCTCTGTAAGTTGACCATTGCAGTCGTCGATTACGGCATGGGGAACCTGCGCTCCGTGTCCAAGGCGCTCGAGCACGTCGCGCCCGGCGCCGGGGTGCGGGTGACCGCGGACGCGGCGCAGATCCGTGCCGCCGAGCGCGTGGTCGTGCCCGGACAGGGCGCGATGCCCGATTGCATGCGCGAGCTCGCGGCGCGCGGCCTGGTCGAGCCGGTGCTCGAGGCCGCGCGCGACAAGCCCTTTCTCGGCATCTGCATCGGCTTGCAGATGCTGTTCGAGCGCAGCGAAGAAGGCGGCGTTTCTGGGCTGGGCATTCTCGCCGGGACGGTGCGACGCTTCGCGCCCGAGATGCGCGACGCGCGCAGCGGCGAGCGGCTGAAGGTGCCCCACATGGGCTGGAACGAGGTTGCGCAGGCGCGGCGCCACGCGCTGTGGCAGGGCGTCGCCGATTCGAGCCGCTTTTACTTCGTGCACAGCTACTATGCCGACGAGGCCGACCCTTCCGTGCGCAGCGGACGCACGAGTTACGGCGCGCCCTTTACCAGCGCTGTTGCGCGCGATAATATCTTTGCCGTACAGTTCCATCCGGAAAAGAGCCAAGCGGCTGGATTGCAGCTCCTGCGCAACTTCGTTTACTGGCAACCCTGATTTTCCCAGCGCCCCCCGCGCGCCCAGGCGTCACGACGCCGTGCCGCCCCCCGACCGAGCCATGCTGATCATTCCCGCGATCGACCTCAAGGACGGGCGCTGCGTGCGCCTGAAGCAAGGCGACATGAGCAGCGCGACCGTGTTCTCCGAGGACCCGGTGGCGATGGCGCGCCACTGGGCCGCGCAGGGCGCGCGGCGCCTGCACATCGTCGACCTGAACGGCGCGGTGGCGGGCCGGCCGAAGAACGAGAAGGTGATCCGCGCCATCATCAAGGCCGTCGGCGAGCAGGTGCCGATCGAGATCGGCGGCGGCATCCGTGACCTCGACACGATCGAGAGCTATATCGACGCCGGCGTGCAGTACGTGGTGATCGGCACCGCAGCGGTGAAGAACCCCGGCTTCCTGTCGGATGCCTGCTACGCATTTCCGGGGCGCATTATCGCCGGGCTGGACGCCAAGGACGGCAAGGTCGCGGTCGAAGGCTGGTCGAAGATGACCGGGCACGACGTCGTCGACCTGGCGAAGAAGTACGAGGAGTACGGCGTCGAAGCGCTCATCTACACCGACATCGGGCGCGACGGCATGATGGGCGGGATCAACATCGAGGCCACGCTCAAGCTCGCGCAGGCGATCAAGACGCCGGTCATCGCCTCCGGCGGACTGGACAGCGTGAAGGATGTCGAGACGTTGTGCGCCAAGCTCGCCGCGGAGGGCATCATCGGCGCGATCGCCGGGCGCGCGCTGTACGAAGGCAAGCTCGACTTCAAGCAGGCGCAGGCGGCCGCAGACAAGGCGGTGGGCAAGGAGTAGCGCGGTGTCGCTCGCCAAGCGCGTCATCCCCTGCCTCGACGTGACCGCGGGCAGGGTGGTGAAGGGGGTGAATTTCGTCGGCCTGCGCGACGCCGGCGATCCGGTGGAGATCGCGGCGCGCTACGACGAGCAGGGCGCAGACGAGCTGTGCTTCCTCGACATCACCGCGAGCTCCGACGAGCGCGACATCATCGTGCACGTCATCGAGGCGGTGGCCGAGCGGGTGTTCATCCCGCTCACGGTCGGCGGCGGGGTGCGCAAGGTCGAGGACGTGCGGCGGCTGCTCAACGCGGGCGCGGACAAGGTTTCCATCAACACCGCGGCGGTGCAGAATCCCGAGCTGGTGCGCCATGCCTCGGACAAGGTGGGCAACCAGTGCATCGTGGTCGCGATCGACGCGAAGCAAAGGACCGGCGGCGGCTGGGAGGTCTATACCCACGGCGGGCGCAGGGCCACCGGGATCGACGCGATCGAGTGGGCGCGGCGCATGGAGCGGGCCGGGGCGGGCGAGATCCTGCTCACCAGCATGGACCGCGACGGCACGCGCGAGGGCTTCGATCTGGGACTGACGCGCGCGGTGTGCGACGCGGTGGGCGTGCCGGTGATCGCCTCGGGCGGCGCGGGAACGCTCGCGCACATGGCCGAGGGCGTGATCGAGGGCGGCGCCGACGCAGTGCTGGCGGCGAGCATCTTCCACTTCGGCGAGCACACCGTGGGCGAGTGCAAGGCGCTTATGAAGGCGCGCGGGATCGAGGTCAGGTTATGAGCGAGGGCTGGCTCGACGAGCTGTGCTGGAACGAGCAGGGGCTGGTGCCGGCGATCGCACAGGACGCCGCCAGCGGCCGCGTGCTGACGCTGGCCTGGATGAACCGCGAGGCGCTGGCGGAAACGGCCAAGAGCGGCCGCGCGGTGTACTGGTCGCGCTCGCGCGCCAGGCTGTGGCGCAAGGGCGAGGAGTCGGGGCACGTGCAGAAGGTGCTCGAGCTGCGCCTGGACTGCGACGGCGACGCGATCCTGCTCAAGGTCGAGCAGGTCGGCGGCATCGCCTGCCACACCGGGCGCGAAAGCTGCTATTTCCGCAAGCTGGACAACGGGAGGTGGGTGACGACGGACCCGGTGAAGAAGGATCCTTCGCTCATCTACGGCAAGAAATGACGAAACCTGGGCTGTACCAAGCGCTCGAGCGCATCGCGGGCGTGATCGAGCAGCACAAGGACGGCGACCCGGAGAAATCCTACGTCGCGCGGCTGAGCGCGAAGGGCGGCGACGCGGTGCTGAAAAAGATCGGCGAGGAGGCTACCGAGACCGTGCTCGCGGCCAAGAGCGGCGACCGGCTGCAGCTGGTACGCGAGACCGCCGACCTGTGGTTTCATTGCATGATCATGCTCGCCCAGCACGGCCTGGGGCCGGACGACGTGCTGGCCGAGCTGCACCGGCGCGAGGGCATCTCGGGCATCGACGAGAAGGCCTCGCGCGGCAAGAAATAGGGGCGACGATGAACGATCCGAACTGCGTTTTCTGCAAGATCGTGCGCGGCGAGATCCCCGCCAAGAAGCTGTACGAGGACGACGACGTGCTCGCCTTCCACGACATCCGGCCGCTGGCGCCGGTGCACTTCATGCTCATCCCCAAGGAGCACGTGGCGTCGCTGTACGAGGCCGGCATGGCGCAGCACCGTGCGCTGGGCAAGATGCTGGCGCTCGCCGGGCAGCTGGCACGCAAGGAGGGCGCAAGCGACGGTTTTCGCACCATCATCAACACCGGCCGGGTGGGCAACCAGGAGGTGTATCATCTGCACATGCACGTGATCGGCGGGCCGGATTCGCTTGGCCCCATGATCCAGCGGCAAAAATAGGAGGTTGTTATGGGTTCATTCAGCATCTGGCACTGGCTGATCGTGCTGGTCATCGTGATGATGATCTTCGGTACCAAGAAGCTGCGTAACATGGGCGCGGACCTGGGCGGGGCGGTACGCGGGTTCAAGGAAGGCATGCGCGAGGGCAGCGCCGACAAGGGCGGCGAGGCCGGTTCCGCGCCGCAGGTGACGGGCAAGACGGTCGAGGGCGAGGTCAAGAGCAAGACCGAAACCAAGGCCTAGCATTCTCCGCCGCCGAACCTTCTGACGGGCGCCCAGCGGGCGCCCTTTTCATCTCCGGACTCACGAAGCCGCCGTGTTCGATATCGGATTCACCGAGCTGATGGTGATCGGGGTGGTCGCGCTGATCGTGATCGGGCCGGAGCGCCTGCCCGGCGTCGCGCGCACCATCGGCCACCTGGCCGGGCGGCTGCAGCGCTATGTCGCGGACGTCAAGGCCGACATCAGCCGTGAAATGGAGTTCGACGAGCTGCGCAAGATGCGCGACTCGATGCAGCAGGCCGCGACCGAGGTCGAAACCTCGGTGCGCAACGAGCTAAGCAAGACCGAGCAGGATCTGAACAAGACGGTCGCCGACGCGGTCGAGGACAAGTCCTCTGCGCCTGATCGCGCCGCCGCGCCGGACCAGCCCGCCCCGCCGGACAAGCCTTCCGTGCCGGCGAAGCAAGAATGACCGACCAGGAATCGTTCATCTCGCATCTCATCGAGCTGCGCCAGCGGCTGGTGCACGCGGTGGCCGCGGTGCTGGTCGTGTTCGTCGGGCTGTACGTGTGGCCCGGCGCCGGGCCGATCTACGATTTCCTCTCCCAGCCGCTGATGCGCGCCCTGCCCGAGGGCAGCAAAATGATCGCCATCGGCGTGGTGACGCCGTTCCTGGTGCCGATGAAAGTCACCGCGCTGGTCGCCTTCCTCGTGGCCCTGCCCTACGTGCTCTACCAGGCCTGGGCCTTCATCGCGCCCGGCCTCTACGAGCACGAGCGCAAGCTCGCGCTGCCGGTGGTGATCAGCAGCACCGTGCTGTTCCTCTCCGGCGTCGCGTTCTGTTACTACGTCGTGTTCGTGCGGGTGTTCACCTTCATCCAGCATTTCGCTCCCAAGAGCATCACGCCGGCGCCGGACATCGAGGCCTACTTCAGCTTCGTCATCACCATGTTCCTCGCCTTCGGCGTCACCTTCGAGATCCCGATCGTCGTCATGGTGCTCGTGCGCATGGGCGTGGTGAGCGTCGACAAGCTGCGCTCGGCGCGCCCCTACGTGATCGTCGGCGCCTTCATCGCCGCCGCCGTCATCACCCCGCCCGACGTGATCTCGCAGTTCATGCTCGCGGTGCCGATGTGCCTGCTGTACGAGTCGGGCCTGTTCTTCGCCCGCTTCGTCTCCAAGCGCGCCGCCGAGGCGAAGCAGGGCGGCGACGACAAGCCGCTGAGCGACGAGGAAATGGAGCGCGAGCTCGACCGCAGTTGAGAGCTAGGGGCTGAGCCGCAGCCCGAACGCCGCGCACAAGGCACTGAAGCTTAGGAAGGCGAGCGCGGTCGAAACCAGGATCGCGGCCGAGATGCGCTCCGCGTCGGCGCCCTGGCGCTCGGCGAACAGAAACACGGTACCCGCGACCGGCAGCGCGGCGGCGAGCATCAGCGTATGCGCTTGCAGTGGCGGCAGGCGGAAGAGGTACAGCGCCACCACCGCGGCGAGGAAGGGGTGCAGCAACAGCTTCGCGCCGGTGATGACGAACACGTCGGTGCGCGCGACGCGTGTGCCGGGGCGGTAGAGCGACACGCCGATGGTGAACAGCGCCACCGGGACTGCGGCCTGCCCGAGCAGCTGGACGAGATGGTCGGCGGGCTGCCACAGGGTGAGCCGCGTCGCGGAGAACGCGCCGCCGGCGATGACCGACCAGATCATCGGGTTCTGCGCCACTCGCGCGAGCACGCCGGCGAGCGCCGCGCCGGCGTCCGCGCCGTGGTGGTCCTGCAGCGCCGAGAGTGCGAGCGCGGCCGAGACGATGCACAGCAGGTCGGCCATGCCGGCGGCGATCAGCGGCGCCGCCGCACCCTTGCCGAGAATCGCCGGCAGCAGCGCGAAGCCCATGTAGCCCCAGTTCGACCAAGAAGCGGCGAGCGCGGCGAAGGCCGCGTCGCGCAGGCTCTCGCCGACCGCGAAGCGCGACACGGCCGCGAATGCGGCGAACAGCGCGAGGCCGGTCGTCAGGTAGGCGAAGAACACGGGCAGGTTGACCAGGCTGTCGAACGGGGTGCGGGCGCTGAAGCGGAACAGCAGGCAAGGCAGCGCGAAGTACAGCACGAAGGTGTTGAGCGCCGGCACCGCGTTCTCGGGCAGCAGCCGCAAGCGCGCCGCGAGGTAGCCGCACAGGATCAGCGCGAAGAACGGCGCGGTAACGGTGAAGATCGCGAGCACTCAGCGACCGTTCAGGAAGCGCTCTACCAGGGCGAACTGGTCCGGCACGTTTAGCGCCGGGGCGTGGCCGCAGCCGGCGATGGTGACCACGACCGCGCGCGGGCCGCGCTTGCGCATTTGCTCCGCGGTGTCGGCGAGCAGCAGATCCGAGGCTTCGCCGCGCAGGCACAGCGTAGGCACGTCGATCGCGTCCCAGGCCTCCCACTGGTCGTAGTCGCGCGGGTGGTGGGTGAACTGAAGCACCATGTTCGGATCGTAGTGCGGCGTCACCCTGCCGTCGGGCAGGCGGCGCGCCGAGGTCTCGGTCAGGCGGCGCCACTGCTCATCCGACATCCGGCCGAAGGGCTTGTACACGGTGCGAAAGTACTGCTCCAGCTCGCTCACGCGCTCGAACTGGGGCGGGCTGCCGGCGTAGCTGCGGATGCGCTCGACCGCGGCCTCGCCGAGCTTGGGCCCGATGTCGTTCAGCACCAGGCGGCGGATGCGGCCCTTCATCGCGCCGGCGGCGAGCCGGATGCCGAGCGCGCCGCCCATCGAAGTGCCGAGCCAGTGCAAGCGCTCGAGCCCGAGCCGGTCGGCGAGCGCGAGCGCGAGCCCCGCGTAGAACTCGAGGCAGTATTCCTTCTCGGGCTGCGCGCTCCACTGCGACAACCCGCGGCCGATGGTGTCGGGGCAGATCACGCGGTAGCGCGGCGCGAGATGCGCGGCGATGTCGTCCATGTCGCGCCCGGTGCGCGCAAGACCGTGCCAGGCGATCAGCGCCTCCGCGTTGCCCGCGCCCCACTCGGTGTAGTGGATCTCGCGTCCCTCGCAGATCACGTATTTCGACATCATTTTCGCAGCCGTCCCACGATGCCCGTCGGAAAGTAGTAGACGCACAGGATAAAGAGCACTCCGAGCCAGAGCAGCCAGCGGTCGGGATGCAGCAGGTCGGGCAGCAGCGGCACGCCGCTCGCGGCGCCGCTCGCGAGCTTCATCAGGTCGCGCAGGTAGCTCTGCGCCAGGACGAAGATCGTGGCGCCGAGCACCGAGCCGTACATCGTGCCCATGCCTCCGATCACCACCATCAGCAGGATGTCGACCATGATGTCGAACGACAGCGTCGCCGCGGGCCCCGTGTAGCGCAGCCAGACCGCGTACAGCAACCCGGCCGCGGTCGCGCCGAGCGCGCCGATGCAGTTCGCCACCGTGCGGTAGACGACGGTGCGATAGCCGAGCGCCTCGGCGCGGAACTCGTTCTCGCGGATCGACAGCAGCACGCGGCCGAAGGGCGAGTTGACGATGCGCAGCAGCACGAGGAAGAGCACGAGCGAGCCCGCCAGCACCAGGTAATACGACGCCAGACGCGGAGCGAGCAGCCGGGGCAGGCCGAAGTTGATGCCGTCCTCGCCGCCGGTGAGCCAGGACAGCTGCGAGGCGAGTATCTGGAAGAACGCGGCCACCGCGAGCGTGATCATGGCGAAGAAGATCGCCCGCACGCGCAAGCTGAGCAGGCCCACGGCGAAGGCGACCGCGGCCGAGAGCACGAGCGCGAGCACGCTGCCGGCCGCGAGGCTGCCCCAGCCCGAGCCCCAGTTCGCCGCGGCGAGGCCGATGCCGTAGCCGCCGATGCCGAAGAACATGGTGTGCGCGAACGACACCACCCCGGTGTAGCCGAGCAGCAGATCGTAGCTCGCCGCGAGCACCACGAACACCGCGATCTTGGCCGCCACGTCGAGCGAGCGCGTGCCGGGAAAGATGAACGGCGCCAGTACCAGCGCGGCCAGCACCAGCGCGAGCGCGGCCGCGAGCGCGCGGCTGCGAGGCAGGTCGCCCGAGAGCAGGAAGCGGATCATTTCGCCACCGGGTAGAGCCCGCGCGGACGCCACAGCAGCACCAGCACCATGAGCAGGATGTTGGAGCCGAGCGCGAGCTTGGGCGCAAGGAATCCGGTGTAGTTCGCCATCAGTCCGACCAGCAGCGCGCCGACGAAGCAGCCGCCGACCGATCCGAGCCCGCCGATGATCACGACGATGAAGATCATCACCAGCACCTGCATGCCCATCTGCGGGTTGACCGATTCCTGGTACATGGCCCACATCGCACCGCCCAGGCCCGCGAGCGCGCTGCCGGCGACGAACACGCCGACGAACAGGCGCCGGATGCGGTAGCCGAGCGCCTCGACCATTTCGGCGTTCTCGACCCCGGCGCGCACCAGCAGGCCGATGCGGGTGCGGCTGAGCAGCAGCCACATCGCGCCGAAAAGCGCGAGGCCCACCGCCACCGCCAGCACGCGGTAGCGCTCGATCGCCGCCTCGCCGAAAATGAACGAGCCGGTGAGCGCCGCCGGGCGCGGCAGCGAGATGAGGTCCGGCCCCCAGAGCACGATGATCAGCTGCTCGACCACGATCAGGCCGCCCATGGTGACCAGGATCTGGCGCAGGTGGTCGCCGTACACGGGCCGGATGACGACGCGCTCGAAGAACCAGCCCAGCAGCGCCGCGAGCGCGATCGCCGCCAGCACCGCCGGGCCGATCGCGAGCAGGTTGGCCGCGAGCCCGGGCGCCTGGGCCTGGCGACTGAGCGCCAGCAGCACCGAGGTCGCGGCATAGGCGCCGACCGAGATGAACACGCCGTGGGCGAAGTTCATCACGTCCATCAGGCCGAACACCAGGGTCAGGCCCGAGGCCATCATGAAGATCATCATCCCCATCGCCAGGCCGGCCACGGTGAGCGTGAGCCAGATCGGCAGGCTCGCGACCAGCGGCAGCGAGCCGAGCAGCAGGGCCGCGAGCAGCGCGAGCGGCAGCCAGTCGCGCTTCACTGGTGCGCCTCCAGCGACAGGCCGAGCAGCTTCGCCTGCAGCGCCCGGTCGGCCGCCAGCGCGTCCATGCGCCCGCGGTGAACGATGCGCCCCGAGTCCATCACCGCCACCGCGTCGCCGAGCGACTGCGCGAACTGGAAGTTCTGCTCCACCACCAGGATCGTGGTGTCGGTGCGCTTGAGCTCGCGAAAGGCCCCGATCATGTTGCCGATGATCGCCGGCGCGAGGCCCTTGGTCGGCTCGTCGACCAGCAAGAGCTTGCGCGGCTCGACGATCGCGCGCGCGATCGCGAGCATCTGCTTCTGGCCGCCGGAAAGATTGCCTGCGGCCGTCTGCCAGAACTTCTGCAGCGCCGGGAACAGGCCGAAGATCCAGTCCAGGCGCTTCGGATCGGGCGCGCCGCCGCGCGCGGCGAGCAGCATGTTCTCGCGCACCGTCAGCCCGGCGAAGATGCCCATGTTCTCGGGCACGTAAGCGACGCCGAGGCGGGCGATATCGGGCGTCTTCAGATTCTGGATTTCGGCCCCGTCGTAGCGGATTCGCCCCGCGGAAGCGCGCCACAGTCCCATGATGGTGCGCAGGCAGGTGGTCTTACCGGCGCCGTTCCTGCCCAGCAGCATGGTCAGGCTGCCGCGCGCCACCTCGAACTCCGCTCCCTGCAGGATGTGGTACTGGCCGATATGGGTGTTGACCCCGGCGAGCGAGAGCATCGGCTCAGCCATGCGCCACTCCGAGATAAGCCTCCTGCACGATCGGCGAGGCAATGACTTGCTCGGGTGCGCCGTCGGCCACCAATTCGCCCTGGTGCAGCACGATGATGCGGTCCGCAAGGGACCTCACCACGTCCATCTTGTGCTCGACCAGCAGCACCGTCTTGTCGCCCATCGCCTTGATATGCTCGATCAGCTCGAGGATTACCGGCACCTCGTCCACGCTCATTCCGGCGGTGGGCTCGTCGAACATGAACACCTCGGGCTCGAGCGCGAGCAGGATCGCCACTTCGAGCTTTCTCTGATCCCCGTGCGGCAGCGTGGCGGCCGCCAGGTTGCGCTTGTCGGCCAGCGCCACGCGGTGCAGGGTGTGCTCGGCCCTCTCGATCAGCTCGACGTGCCGGCCCCACATCGACCACAGGTCCTTGCCCAGGCCGGCGCGCGCCTGCACCGCAAGGCGCACGTTCTCGAGCACCGTGAGGCGCGGAAACAGGTTGGTGAGCTGGAATGCGCGTCCCACCCCGCGCCGCGTGCGCGCGGGCGCGCCGAGCGAGGTGATGTCCTCGCCGAACAGCGACACCCGGCCGCTCGTGGCCCTGAGCTGGCCCGAGATCAGGTTGAAGTAAGTGGTCTTGCCGGCGCCGTTCGGCCCGACGATGGCGGTGAGGGTGCCCGGCCGGAAGGCGCAGGACACCGCGTTCACCGCCACGTGTCCGCCGAAGCGGATCGTCAGGCCGTGGGTTTCCAGGACCGGGTGTTCCACGGTCCTTTCCTCCCGCGCTATGCGTTCAACGGTGGTTCGCGATCGGGACCGGAAGCTCGGAGGCCGGGATCACGCGCACCAGGTCGAGCAGGTCCCACTCGTTCTTCTGCTCCGAGGCCTTCTTGATGCGGAACTCGAACATGTCCTGCATCGCCTGGTGGTCTTCCTTGCGGAAGGTCATGCCGCCCTTGGGCGTATCGAACGACATGCCTTCCATGGCCGAGATCAGCTTCTCGGTGTCGGTGCCGCCGGCCTTCTTGATCGCGTCGACGATCGCGACCGCCGCCGCCATGCCGCCGCACGTGAAGAAGTCGGGCGGCATGCCGTAGCGCTTCTCGTGCTCCCTGACCAGCCAGTCGTTCATCTTGTTCCTGGGAAAGCCGTAGTAGTAGTAGATCGCGCCTTCCACGCCCGCGAGGTCCTTCCAGCCCTTCATTACCGGCAGGATGTTGCCGCCCGGAGCGAGCTCGATGCCGAAGCGCCCGGGGTCGAGCGCCGCGATCTTGGTCACCGGGTTCGGGCCGGCCCAGATGATCGCCAGCACCTTGCGCCCGGGCTTGTCCTTCAGCGCGGCGAAGATCCGCTCGGCGGGAGCGGTGAAATCGGTCGTCTTCTGCGGCGCGTATTCCTCGTGCACGATCTTGGCCTGCGAGCCGACGCGCTCGAGCGCGTCCTTGAGCGCCTTCACCCCGTCGCGCCCGAACGCGTAGTCCTGCGCCAGGGTGGCGATCGAGACGTCGCCCTTGAGCGTCGCGGCGGCGGCCAGGCCGTCCTGGGTCGAGTTGCGCGCAGTACGGAAAATGTAGCGGTTCCAGTTCGAGCCGGTGATCGAGTCGGCCACGGCGGGCTCGACCAGCAGGATCTTCTTGTACTCCTCGGCCACCGGCAGCATCGCCACGCCGATGCCGGAGTTGACCGGACCGACCGCGATGTCGGCCTTGTCGTCGCCGTAGGCAGCGGCCAGCTGCGCCTTGCCGACGTCGGGCTTGTTCTGGGTGTCCTTCTCGATCACCACGATCTTGCGCCCGAGCACCTCCATCGTGCCGCGGGTCGCGTATTCCAGCCCCATCATCAGCCCGGTGTGGCTCTGCTTGGCGTAGGCCTCGAGCGGCCCTGTCTTGCCGTAGACGTGCGCGATCTTGATGTCTTGCGCGGACGCCAGTCCGGCGCCGGCCGCGAGCGCCAGCGCCGCAGCGACTTTGAGCGTGCCTTTCATACTCCCTCCTCAGTAAGAACAACCTACCTCGCTTCGCAATGCGCGTGCCAGATCTGGTAAGTACATGATTTATAGGATTTGACGATACACTGTGAGCGCATACACGCATCGCGCCTTGTCCGACATTCGGACACAAAGGATGCGTCGACCTCCGATTACCTTTGAAATCAGGCTCGTGCTGCGAGCGTGTGATGTCCGCCATGCGGACACTTTGTCCGCTAAGCGGACAGGCGCCTTATCTCAGCCAGTTTCTCGTAGAGAGTCGCGCGCGAGATTCCGAGCAGGCGCGCGGCCGATACCTTATTGCCGCCGGTGGCCTCGAGCGCGGAGCGGATCGAGCTGCGTTCGAGCTCGGCGATGAGCTGCGGCAGCGGGCGCAGGGCGGATGCGGTCGACGCCGCGGCGCCGCCAGCCGCGGCGCGCGGCAGGATCGCGGCGAAGTCTGCCGCCGCGAGCCGCGCGTGGTCGGTCAGCATCGCCGCCTGCTCGAGCGCGTTGCGCAGCTCGCGGATATTGCCGCGCCATTCGTGGCCGGCGAGCGCCGCGAGCGCGGCCGGGCTGAGCTCGCGCTGCGGCATGCCGGTGCGCGCGGCGATGTTCTCGAGCAGGTTCTCCGCCAGCGCCTCGAGGTCCGACAGGCGCTCGCGCAGCGGCGGCACCCGGATCGGCAGCACGCTCAGGCGGTAGTACAGGTCCTCGCGAAAGCGCCCCTCGCCGACCAGCGCCTTCAGGTCGCGGCTGGTGGCGGCGATCACCCGCACGTCGACCTTGATCACCTTGTTCGAGCCGAGCGGCTCGATCTCCTGCTCCTGCAGCGCGCGCAGCAGCTTAGCCTGCAGCGCGGGCGGCGCGTCGCCGACCTCATCCAGAAACAGCGTGCCGCCGTCGGCCAGCACGAAGCGCCCCTCGCGCCCCTTGCGATCGGCTCCGGTGTAGGCCCCCGGCACGACGCCGAAGAACTCCGCCTCGAGCAGCGTCTCGGGCACCGCGGCCAGGTTCACGCCGATGAACGGCTTGTCGGCGCGCGCCGAAGCGGCATGGATCGCGTGCGCAAGCAACTCCTTGCCGGTGCCCGTCTCGCCCACCAGCAGCACGTTGCCCTCGGTCTGCGCCGCGCGCCGCGCCTGGCGCTTGACCTCGAGCGCTGCCGGGCTGGAGCCGACGAAGCTGGCGAAGGTGTACTTGGCGCGGCGCTGCGCGGCGAGCTCGCGCCGCGCCTCGTCGAGGTCCTTCTGCAGCCGCGCGAACTTGCCGATCAGCGGCTGCAGCGTGGTCTCCGGATGGTCGAACAGCACCATCCCGAGCACGCCGATCACCTCGCCCGATTCGTCGCGCAGCGGAATGCGGCTCACCACGAAGGTGCCGGCCTTGTTGGTCAGCAAGTCGAGCAGGATCGGCTTGCCGCTCTCGAGCACATGGCGCATGAGCGTGTTCGGCACCACCTGCTCGACCGGCTTGCCGACGAAATCCTCGGCGCGCTCGAAGCCGAGCGCGGGCAGGAAGCGCTTGTAGCTCTCGTTTATCCACACCACGCGCCCGCCGCGATCGACCAGCATCATGCCCTCGCTCATGCTCGAGAACAGATCGAACATCGAGCGCGCCGCGAGCTTGAGCACGCTCTCGGCGTCGCGCGGCAGGGACGGCGCGCTCATTCCTCGGGCCGCGCCGGCGGCTTGGGCCGCCGGCCGACGACGACCTGGAGCACCAGGTCCTTGGCGCCTCGCCGCAGCTTCAGGCTGCTGCGGCTGCCGGGGGCGAGCGCGGCGACCACGTTCAGCATGTTAGGGGTACCGGACACCTGCTTGTCGCCCACCGCGAGCAGCACGTCGCCCGGCTTGACGCCCGCCTTGTCGGCCGGGCCTCCGCGCAGCACGCCCGCGATCAGCACGCCTTTGGACTCGTCGGGCGTTAACGAGTCCCCGATGTCCTGCGTGATCGACCGCACCTCGACCCCGATCCAGCCGCGAGTCACCGTGCCGGTCTGCACGATCTGCTCCAGCACCATCTTGGCGGTCGAGACGGGGACCGCGAAGCCGATGCCGATCGAGCCGCCGCTGCGCGAGTAGATCGCGGTGTTGATGCCGATCAGGTTGCCGCGCGCGTCCACCAGCGGGCCGCCGGAGTTGCCGGGATTGATCGCGGCGTCGGTCTGGATGAAGTTCTCGAACGTGTTGATCTGCAGGCCGCTGCGCCCGAGCGCCGAGACGATGCCCGAGGTGACGGTCTGGCCGACGCCGAACGGGTTGCCGATCGCGAGCACCACGTCGCCCACGCGCAGCGCGTCCGAGGAACCGAAGGTGATCGCGTGCAGCCCCTGGGCGTTGACCCGCAGCACCGCGAGGTCGGTCTCGGGGTCGTTGCCGACCACCTTGGCGAGCAGCTTGTTGCCGTTTGGCAGCGCGACCTCGATCTCCTCGGCGGCGTCGACCACGTGCTGGTTGGTCAGAATGTAGCCGTCGGGGCTCACGATCACGCCCGAGCCGAGGCTGGTCGCGCGCCGCGCCTCGTCCGGCGCCTGATCGCCGAAGAAGCGCCGGAACAGGGGATCGTCGAGCAAGGGGTTGCGCGGCACGTGCACCTCCTTGGAGGTGAACACGTTCACCACCGAAGGCGTGGCGCGCTCGACCGCGTCGTGCAGCGATTCGGTGCGCGCCCCGGACGCCGCCCCGGACGGCGGCGCCGCGGCGGGCTGCTGCAGCAGCGCAATCGGCGGCCGCTGCAGCGCGCGCGCGGGCAGCCACTCGGGGTGGAAGGTCGAGACCACGAACAGCACCGCCACGGCGACGGTCGCCGCTTGCGAGAAGATCAGCCAGAGCCGGTACATGGCTCGTTCAGCCTACCATAGCGGGCCAAAAGATTAGCGCGAAGGCGGCCTAGTCCCCGAGCTTATGAGGGGCAAAAACGTCAGAATATTGAAATGCTTAGCTGCCAAAGCTTGGACTTCGCGGTAGTGCGTCGCTATAATCCCCGGCTGCTCCGGATTCCCGCCATCCCCCAGCCAGGTTCACATCTCATGAGCGACAGCAAGAAACCAGACAAGATCAGGCGCAACCTGGTGGTCGCAACCTCCGTATTGGGCGGAAGCGCCACGGTCGGGGCTGCCGTGCCTTTCGTCGCCAGCATGCTTCCTTCGGAGCGCGCGCGGGCGGCCGGCGCGCCGGTGGAGGTCGACTTTTCGGCGCTCAAGCCCGGCGAGCTGAGGACTTACTCGTGGCGCAGGCAGCCGATATGGGTGTTCAGGCGCACTGACGACCAGCTGAAGGACATCAAGAAGGACGACGCGGTGGTGGCGGACCCGGACTCGGACGTCCCGCACCAGCCCGACTATGCCAAGAACGAGTACCGCTCGAGAAAGCCGGACCTGGCGGTGATCATCGGCGTGTGCACCCACCTCGGGTGCACGCCGGAGAAGAAGGCGGCGAGCGACACGGCCGAAATGGGGGCGGCGTGGAACGGCGGCTTCTACTGTCCCTGTCACGGCTCGATGTACGACTTCGCGGGGCGGGTCTACAAAGGCGTTCCGGCGCCGACCAATCTGTGGATTCCGCGCTACATGTATCTCTCGGAAGGCAGGATCGTCATCGGCAAAGACGAAAAAGGGGAGGCGTAGGCGATGGCTTCTCGGGCGAGTGCACTGTGGCAATGGATCGACGCGCGCATGCCGACGCTCGGCCAGGAGTACCGCAAGCATCTGAGCGAGTACTACGCGCCGAAGAACTTCAACTTCTGGTACTACTTCGGGTCGCTCGCGCTGCTGGTGCTGGTGATCCAGATCGTATCGGGCATCTTTCTGACCATGAACTACAAGCCCGACGCGGCGCTCGCGTTCGGCTCGGTCGAGTACATCATGCGCGACGTGCCGGGCGGCTGGATCATCCGCTACATTCACTCCACCGGCGCGTCGGCGTTCTTTATCGTCGTCTATCTGCACATGTTCCGCGGCCTGCTCTACGGCTCGCACCGCGCGCCGCGCGAGCTGGTGTGGATCTTCGGCATGCTCATCTATCTGAGCCTGATGGGCGAGGCGTTCTTCGGCTACCTGCTGCCGTGGGGGCAGATGTCGTACTGGGGCGCGCAGGTCATCGTCAACCTGTTCAACTCGATCCCCTTCGTCGGGCCCGACCTCGCGCTCTGGATCCGGGGCGATTACGTCGTCTCGGACGCGACGCTGAATCGCTTCTTCGCCTTCCACGTGATCGCGCTGCCGCTGGTGCTGCTGGCGCTCGTGGCGGTGCACCTGCTCGCGCTGCACGACGTCGGCTCGAACAACCCGGACGGCGTCGAGATCAAGAAGAAAAAGGGTCCCGACGGCCATCCGCTCGACGGCATCGCGTTCCACCCCTACTACACGGTCAAGGACATCGTCGGCGTGGTCGTGTTTCTCGCCATCTTCGCCTACGTCATGTTCTTCGTGCCCAACGGCGGCGGCTACTTCCTGGAAGCCAACAACTTCGTTCCGGCCAATCCGCTGCAGACTCCGGCCGAGATCGCGCCCGTGTGGTACTTCACGCCGTACTACACGATCCTGCGCGCGGTGCCGCCGATGTTCGACTCGCAGTTTCCCGGCGTGATGGCGATGGGCGCCGCGGTGCTGATCTTCTTTTTCCTGCCCTGGCTCGATCGCAGCCCGGTGAAGTCGATCCGCTACCGCGGCCCGCTATTCAAGGGCGCGCTCGCGATTTTCGTGGTTTCGTTCGTCGTCCTGGGCTACCTCGGCACGGTGCCGACCAACGCCTGGGGTCAGTTCGGCCCCTGGCTCGGCAACGCCCAGCGCGCCACCGTGGTCGGCCGCATCTTCGGCACGCTCTACTTCCTGTTCTTCCTGCTGATGCCGTGGTACACCTCGCGCGACAAGACGCGGCCGGTGCCCGAACGGGTAACGCACTGAGGGCGAAGGATGAACATCATGCATAGGCTGCTTGCTGCACCGCTGCTCGCGCCCTTGGCCGCGCTGATGATTTCGGGAACGTCGCTGGCCGCGGAAGAGGGCTACCGGCTCGACCGGGCGCCGATCGATCCGCACGATCTGGTGAGCCTGCAGGCCGGGGCGCGAACGTTCGCCAATTACTGCCTGAGCTGCCACAGCGCCGAGTACATGCGCTACAACCGGCTGGAGGATCTGGGGCTGACGCGAGAGGAGATCGAGGACAACCTCATGTTCGCCTCCGACAAGATCGGCGGCCCCATGACGGTGGCGATGACGCAGGCGGACGGAAAGGCCTGGTTCGGCGTCGCGCCGCCCGACTTGTCGGTGATCGCGCGCTACCGCGGCGCGGACTGGCTGTACACCTATCTGCGCACTTTCTACCGCGACCCGAAGGCGACCAGCGGCTGGAACAACGCGGTGTTCCCGAACGTCGCGATGCCCAACGTGCTCTGGACGCTGCAGGGCCAGCGTGCGCTCGAGGTCGTCGACAGCGAGGTGGGCGGGCAGGAGACGGTGCGGTACAAGTGGAGCCAGCTGAGCCCCGGTCGGCAGAACCAGGTCGAGTACGACACCACGGTGCGCGACCTGGTGAACTACCTCGTGTACATGAGCGAGCCCGCCGCGGTCGAGCGCAAGCGCATCGGGATCGTGGTCCTGTTCGTGCTCGGCGTGCTGTTCATCTTCGCCTACCTGCTGAAGAAAGAATACTGGAAAGACGTGAAGTAGCGGCCGCGGCGCCAGGCGGCGCCGCACGAGGAAACGCGACATGATGCAGCTTTATTCCGGAACCACCTGCCCCTTCAGCCACCGCTGCCGCTTCGTGCTGTACGAAAAGGGCATGGACTTCCAGGTGATCGACGTCGACCTGTTCCACAAGCCGGAAGACATCGCCGTCATGAACCCCTACAACCGGCTGCCGGTGCTGGTCGAGCGCGACCTCGTGCTGTACGAATCGAACATCATCAACGAGTACATCGACGAGCGCTTCCCGCACCCGCAGCTGATGCCGGCCGACCCGGTGATGCGCGCGCGCGCGCGGCTGATGCTGTTCAACATGGAAATGGAGCTGTTCTCGCACATCGACGCGCTCGAATCGGGCAAGGACAAGCAGATCGAAAAGGCGCGCGCCCACGTCACCGACCGCCTGATCGAGCTGGCGCCGATCTTCACCCGCACCAAGCACATGCTGGGCGACGACTTCACCATGCTCGACGTGGCGATCGCGCCGCTGCTGTGGCGCCTGGACCGCTACGGCATCAAGCTCGGCAAGCCGGCGGCGCCGCTGATGAAGTACGCCGAGCGCATCTTCTCGCGGCCCGCGTTCATCGAGGCGCTTACACCTTCCGAAAAGGTGATGCGCAAGTAAGCGGCGCGATGGGCGAAATCCCCACCAAGCCGTACCTGCTGCGGGCGCTGTACGAATGGTGCGTCGACAACGGCTACACCCCGCACCTGGCGGTCAAGGTCGACGCCAACACCCTGGTGCCCGCGGAACACGTGCGCAACGGCGAGATCACGCTAAACGTCAGCCCGGGCGCGGTGCACAAGCTGCAGATGGGCAACGAGCTGATCGAGTTCTCGGCGCGCTTCGCCGGCGCCGCGCGCCAGCTCTCGGTGCCGGTGGCGAACGTCTACGCGCTGTACGCGCGCGAGACGGGGCACGGCATGACCTTCGAGGTCGACCTGTCCAAGCCCGCGCCGCAGGCCGAAGCGGAGACCGAGCCGCTCGCCCGGCCCGCCGCGCTGCGCGCGCCCGCGGACGAAGCGCCGCAGCCGCCCAAGCCGCCTGCCGGCAAGCCGACGCTGCGGCGGGTCAAGTAGGCGGCGCTGAAGTAGACTTGCCCTGGCGCGGGCCGGCTTAGCTCAGTCGGTAGAGCAGCGGTTTTGTAAACCGAAGGTCGCGGGTTCGATTCCTGCAGCCGGCACCACAGTTCAGTCCGTTATCGACTCGAAGATCTCGCGCAGGCGCCCGGCGCAGCGCTTGAAGGCCGCCAGCACGTCAGGGTCGAAGTGCGCAGGCATGGTGCGGCCGTCGCCGACGGTGATGATCTCGTACGCGCTCTCGTGCGACAGCGCCTGCTTGTGCGGGCGCGTCGAGCGCAGCGCGTCGTACTGGTCGCAGATGTTCATGATGCGGGCCGAGATCGGGATCACTTGACCCTTCAGGCGCCCGGGGTAGCCGCTGCCGTCCCAGCGCTCGTGGTGGTGCATCGCGATCTCGGCCCCCATGCGCAGATAGGGCGAATCGCCGGTGCCGATCAGCTGGGCGCCGACCGCGGCGTGCGATTTCATGATTTCCCACTCCTCCTGATTGAGCGGCCCGCGCTTGAACAGGATCGCGTCCGGGATCGCGATCTTGCCGATGTCGTGCATCGGACTCGAGTAATGGATCGCTTCGCAGAAGCCCGGGTTCATGCCGATCGCGAGCGCGATGTCCTCGGTGTAGTAGCTGATGCGGCGCACGTGCGCGCCGCTTTCCTCGTCCTTGTACGCGGCCGCGCGGCACAGGGTTTCGATCGTCTCGCGGTAGCTGCCCAGCACCTCGCGCGAGCGCTCCTGCACCTGCTGCTCGAGGAGCCGGTTGCGGTCGGCCAGGAAGTTGCTGTATTCCTTCAGCAGCAGCACGTTCTTGACGCGCAGCGAAAGCTCGCTGCGGTCCACCGGCTTGGTGAGGAATTCCTGCACCCCCGCCTGGAGCGCGCGCATGCGCGAGCGGTGATCGCCGAGCACGGTGACCATGATCACCGGGATGGTGCGCGTGCGCTCGGAGGACTTGAACGCCTCGGCGACCTGGAATCCGTCCATGGCCGGCATCTGCGCGTCCAGCAGCACGATGTCCGGCAGCTCGGCCTCGGCCGCGACCACGGCGCGCAGCCCGTCTTCGGCCGTGCACACCCGGTAGCCGTCCGTCTCCATGTGCCGCTGCAACAGCGCGCGCATGCTCTCGTCGTCGTCGACTACCAGCACCAGGGGCTTGTTGGCGGCCGGATTCTTCATTCGGCCCGCTCGAGCTTCGCGGTGCATTGGCGGTTGCCCCATGCGCCGGGGCCCTCGTAGCGACTGCCCTCGATCCTGCCCTCGAAGCGCGCCTCGATTGCTGTTCCGGGGTGCCAGCTGCGCTTGCCGGTGAGTCCCCGGCCGATCAGCACCAGCCGTCCGTCGGCGTCGGGGGTCCCTTGCAGGGCGAGGAAGCCCGGCTCGCCGGCCTGGCCGCGCCGCAACGAAAACCGGTCGTTCGCCACCGAGGCGCGCAAACCGAAGGTCCGCTCGGGAAAGCGCTGGTTGGGCTCGCACACGACGAACGCTGACCACTTGCCGTCGTAGTGGCGCGCCGGCGCCGCTGCCGCGGCGGCCTGGGCGGCGGCGAGCTTTGCCGCCGCGGCCTTCTCGGCGGCCGCCTTTTCCGCAGCGGCCTTCTGCGCGGCCGCCTTGTCGGCGGCAGCCTTCTCCAGCGCCGCCTTTTCCGCCCCGGCGCGCTCGGCGGCGGCCTCGGCCGCGTCGGCTTCGCGCTGCGCGGCGTCGCGCGCCTGCGTTGCGGCCGCCAGCTCCGCTTCGGCCTTGCGCTTGGCGGCTTCGGTCTCGGCGTGCGCGCGCGCCACTTCGGCGTCCGCCTTGGCCTTCTCCGCCGCGGCACGCTCGGCCTCGAGCGCGCGCTGCGCCTGCTCGGCGCTGGCGCCCGCCGCGGCAGCCTGGCGCCTTGCCGCAGCGGCCTCGGCGGCGGCGCGCGCGAGCTCGGCCTGCGCCGCCTCGCGCTGCTCGGGCAGCCAGACGAAGTAGCCGTAGCCGGCCGCCGCCGCGACCGCCGCCACCCCCAGCCCGAGCAGTGCGCCGCGCCCGTGCCTGCGCCTTGCCCTGCGCACCTTGCCCGGCGGGACGCTGCCGTCGCGCGCGACGCGGTAGACGCGGATCGGATGCTCGATGTTCTTCAGGCTCTGCTCGCCGATGTCCTGGAAGCCCAGGTCGAGCTTGCCGCGGATCAGGTCGTACACGCTGGCCGAGATGCAGATGCCGCCCGGCTCGGCGATGCTTTCCAGGCGCGCCGCGACGTTCACGCCGTCGCCCAGCAGGTCGTCGCCCTTGACCATTACGTCGCCCAGGTTCACGCCGACGCGGAACTGAAGCCGCTGGTCCTCGGGCAGACTGTCGTTGCGCGTGCGCAGCGCGTCCTGGATCTCGACCGCGCAGCGCACCGCCTCGACCGGGCTGCCGAACTCCGCCAGCACGCTGTCGCCCGCGGTGCCGACGATGCGGCCGTCGTGAAACTCGATGATGCCGTCGATCACGGCGCGGTGCGCCGAGAGGGTCTTGAGGGTCGTCTCTTCGTTGGCGCCCATCATGCGGCTGTAGCCGACCGCGTCGGCGGCGAGGATCGCCGACAGCTTGCGCTTGACAGGTATTGAGCTCATCGCGGCCTCCCCCGGGCGGGCTTCCCGCGCCTGATCATAGCAGCCAAAAAAAAGGCCCGGTTTCCCGGGCCTTGCTTGCTGCGTCGCGCCGACTCAGAGCGGGCGGACGTTGGCCGCTTGCATGCCTTTGGGGCCTTTTTGCGACTCGAACTCGACCTTCTGGCCTTCCTTGAGCGACTTGTAGCCGCTCATCTGGATCGCGCTGTGATGCGCGAAAACGTCTTCGCCGCCCCCGTCGGGGGTAATGAAGCCGAAGCCTTTTTGGTCGCTAAACCATTTCACTGTACCGGTGGCCATTCTGTTTCCTTAACTTGATTAGCCGAGGCAGAACCGGGCCAAGGCGGCCGGGCACGACGATCAAGAACGGGAACTGTCTGCCACTACGGACGCCGGGATGCGGCGGGAAGAGGTCTGCACAAATTCACTGCTTGACTAAGTCTGCGGCGCGCAGTGTAGCACGGTCCGGCCCGGGCGCGCTAGGATCGACATTCCCGGAACCCGGTCGCGAAGCGCCCCATGACAGACCTCTCCGACATCGCCTCTTCCTCATTCTGGCGCGTCAATCCCCCCGACGCCGACCCCGCCGAGACGCGCGAATGGCTCGACGCCTTCGATTCCCTGGTGCAGGCCGAAGGGCGCGAGCGCGCCATGTTCCTGCTCAGGAAGCTGCTCGAGCACGCGCGCGCGCGCCGCGTGCCGATGCCGCCGGTGCTGAACACGCCCTACCGCAACAGCGTCGCCCTGGCCGAGCAGCCGCAGTTCCCCGGCAACCTCGAGCTCGAGCAGCGCCTGTCGGCGATCGTGCGCTGGAACGCGCTTGCGATGGTGGTGCAGGCCAACCGCGCCCACCCCGAGCTGGGCGGGCACATCGCGAGCTACGCCTCCGCCGCCGACCTGTTCGAGGTCGGCTTCAACCACTTCTTCCGCGCCGGGCGCGACGGCGACCTGGTGTACTTCCAGCCCCATTCGGCGCCGGGGGTGTACGCGCGGGCCTTCCTGGAAGGCAGGCTGTCGCAAGAAAACCTGATGCACTACCGCCGCGAAACGACCGGCAACGGGCTTTCGTCCTATTGCCACCCGTACCTGATGCCCGCGTTCTGGCAGTTCCCGACCGGCTCGATGGGCCTGGGGCCGATCAATGCGATCTACCAGGCGCGCTTCATGCGCTACCTCGCCGACCGCGGCCTGAAGCAGGGCGCCGCGCGCAAGGTGTGGGCCTTCGTCGGCGACGGCGAGATGGACGAGCCCGAGTCGCTCGCCGGGCTGTCGCTCGCGGCGCGCGAGGGCCTGGACAACCTGATCTTCGTGGTCAATTGCAACCTGCAGCGCCTGGACGGGCCGGTGCGCGGCAACGGCTCGATCGTGCAGGAGCTCGAGGGCCTGTTCGCCGGCGCCGGCTGGAACGTGGTGAAGCTGCTGTGGGGCTCGGACTGGGATCCGCTGTTCGCGCGCGACGACGACGGCGTGCTTCTGAAGCGCCTGCACGAGACGGTCGACGGCGAGTTCCAGACCTACGCCGCGACCGACGGGCGCTTCAACCGCGAGCACTTCTTCAACAAGTATCCGGAGCTCACGGCGCTGATCGCCGACATGTCGGACGACGACATCGACCGCCTGCGCCGCGGCGGGCACGACCCGGTGAAGATCTACGCCGCCTACCACGCGGCGCTCGAGCACAAGGGCCGGCCCACGGTGGTGCTGGCGCAGACCAAGAAGGGCTACGGCATGGGCCACTGGGGGCAGGGCAAGATGGGCACCCACCAGCAAAAAAAGTTGGACGACGAGGCCTTGAAGGCGTTCCGCGACCGCTTCGCGCTGCCGCTGTCGGACGAGGACGTCACCGCGCTGCGCCTGTACAAGCCCGGCCCCGACGCGCCCGAGATGAAATACCTGCACGCGCAGCGCGCGCGCCTGGGCGGCTACCTGCCGGCGCGCACGGCGGCGGCGCCCAAGCTCGCCGTGCCGGGCCTGCCGCGCTTCGCCGAGGGCACCGCGCGCGAGCAGTCGAGCACCATGGTGTTCGTGCAGCTGCTCGCGCAGCTGCTCAAGGACCCGCAGCTCGGACCGCGCGTGGTGCCGATCGTGGCCGACGAGGCGCGCACATTCGGCATGCAGACGCTGTTCCGCCAGAGCGGCATCTATTCCGCGCTCGGCCAGCTCTACTCGCCCGAGGACCACGAGGAGCTGCTGTACTACCGCGAGGCGAAGGACGGCCAGATCCTGGAGGAGGGCATCACCGAGGCGGGCGCGCTGTCGTCCTGGCTCGCCGCCGCCACCGCGTACTCCGCGCACGGCGAGCCGATGCTGCCGTTCTACATCTACTACTCGATCTTCGGCTTCCAGCGCGTGGGCGACCTGATCTGGGCCGCCGCGGACTCGCGCGCGCGCGGCTTCCTCGTCGGCGGCACCGCCGGGCGCACCACGCTCTCGGGCGAGGGCCTGCAGCACCAGGACGGAACGAGCCAGCTCGCGGCCTCGACCATTCCGAACTGCCGCGCCTGGGACCCCTGCTTCGGCTACGAGCTGGCGGCGATCGTCGAGCACGGCGCGCGGCGCATGCTCGAGGCGCAGGAAGACGTCTTCTATTACCTCACGGTGTCGAACGAGAACTACGCCCACCCGGCGCTGCCCGCGGGCGCGCAGGAAGGCATCCTGAGGGGCATGTACCTGCTCGAGGAGCGCGCCGGCGCCAAGCTGCAGCTGCTCGGCTCGGGGCCGATCCTGCGCGAGGCGCTCGCCGCGGCGCAGCTGCTCGAGCGCGAGCACGGCGTGGCCGCCAACGTCTGGAGCGTCACCAGCTGGACAGAGCTCAGGTGGGACGGTCTCGCGTCGTCCGGCGCGTCCGCGGCCGTGAAAGAAATAAGAAATGAAACGTCGAAGGCGTGGATCGCGCAGTGCCTCGAAGGCACGAAGGGTCCGATCGTGGCCGCGAGCGACTACGTGAGCGCGGTGGCCGACTTGCCGCGCGCCTGGGCGCCGCCGGGGCGGCGCTATGTCGCGCTGGGCACCGACGGTTTCGGGCGCAGCGACACGCGCGTCGCGCTGAGGAAATTCTTCGGCGTCGACCGCGACGCGATCGTCGCGGCGGCGCTAGCCGCGCTCTAGGCCTCCTGCAGCCTGCGCTCGCGGATCGCGCGCGCGAAGTCGAGCACGGTCTGCGCCAGGCGCACCCGGTCCTCGAGGTTGCGCATCACGGTCGGCGCGACCACCACCTCCATGCCGCAGGCGATGATGCCCTCGGCCTGTTCCCGGTCCGCGCCGTCGATGACGAAGCCGTCGGCCAGCTTGTAGTACTCCATCGCCACCGAGCGCGCGCTCACCTCGTGGCCGAGCTCGCGCATCATCTTGCCCGCCGAGCCGGTGAGCGCCTTGCCGCCGACGATAGGCGTCACCGCGATCACCGGCGCGCCGCGCTTGCGCAGCAGCTGGCGCAGCCCGTTCACCTCGAGGATCGGGCGGATCGAGTGGAACGGGTTGCAAGGCCCGATCACCACCGCCTCGAGGTCGTTCGAGTGCAGCACGTCGAGCACCGCGTCCGGGATTCGCGCGTCCTCGGCGCCGGCGTACTGGAACCCGAGCACCGGCGGGTCGCAGCCGAGGTCGTTGAAATATTCCGGGAACGGCACCGCGCCGTCGGCGGTCAGGACGTTGGTGCGCACCGGGTCGTCGCTCATCGGCAGCACGCGCGCCTCGACCCCGAGCTGGCGGCAGAACTCGAGCGTGATCTCGGTCAGGCCGCGGTCCTGGCGCAGGCCGTGCGCGCGCAGAATCGGCGCCGCGAGCGACTTGTCGCCCATGATCGGCCGGTCGGGGCCGCCGAGGGACTTCAGCATCGCGTACAGCGCGCGCGACTCGCCCGCGGGCTCCCAGCCGCTGGTCGGACTGGCGATGCCCGCCAGCGCGTAGAGCATCGTGTCGATGTCGGGCGAGAAGGCCAGGCCCAGATGCTCGTAGTCGTCGCCGGTGTTCACCAGCACCGCGAGGTCGCGCCCGCGCAGCCGGTACAGGCCGTCCGCGAGCTTCGCGCCGCCCACCTGCCCGGATAGTGCCACGACCGTTCCCAATGCGCTCTCCCGCGAGCCGCTGTGCGGCGATTCTAAGCCAGATCCTACAGCCGCGCCGCGAGCTCCGCGCCTTCGAGCATCGCGCGCTTGGCGTCCAGCTCGCCCGCCTCGCGCGCGCCGCCGATCACGTGCGCCGCCTCGATGCCGCGCCGCGAGACCTGGCCCGCGCACAGGATCACGCTGTCGGCGGGAACGATCTGTTCCTTGCCCTCGAGCGCGATGTGCAGGCCCGCATCGTCGATCCTGCGGTACGCGACGCCCTTGAGCATCTTCACCCCGTTTCTCGCCAGCTCGGCGCGGTGCACCCAGCCGGTGGTCTTGCCCAGCGTGTCGCCGAACGGCGTGCTCGAGCGCTTGAGCATCGTGATGCGGTGCGCAGGCCGCTCGGCCGCGGGTTGGGTGAGCTCTCCCGTGCGCGAAATGCCCCAGTGCGAAAGGAACGCCTGCGGGTCGAGCGTCGCGCGGCTCGAGCGCTCGAGCAGGTACAGCGCGACGTCGAAGCCGATCCCGCCCATGCCGACGATCGCGACCCGCTCGCCCACCTTGGCGCGGCCCGCGAGCACGTCGGCGTAGCCGACCACGCTCGGGTGCTCGAGCCCCGGGATCTCGGGCCGGCGCGCATCGACGCCGGTGGCGAGCACGACTTCGTCGAATCCCTTGAGCGTTTCCGGAGAGGGACTTGTATTCAGGACGATCTTCGCTCCCGCGCGCCGCACGCGCTCGGCGAAGTAGGCCACCGACTCGGCGAACTCCTGCTTGCCGGGAATCATCTTCGCCAGGTTGAACTGGCCGCCGAGCTGGGCGTCCTTCTCGTACAACGTCACCTCATGGCCGCGCTCGGCGGCGATCGCCGCGCAGGACAGCCCCGCCGGGCCGCCGCCGACCACCGCAATGCGTTTTTTATTCTTGGTCTTTAGGTAAGCCAGTTTCGTTTCTCTTCCCGCGCGTGGATTCACCAGGCAGGAGGCGAAGCGGCCGTCGAAGATGTGGTCGAGGCAGGCCTGGTTGCAGGCGATGCAGATGTTGATCCCGGCGCGGTCGCCGGCTTTGGCCTTGTGCGCGAACTCGGCGTCCGCGAGCAAAGCGCGCGCAAGGGACACCATGTCCGCGTCGCCGCGCGCGAGGATCTGCTCGCCCACTTCCGGCGCGTTGATGCGGTTGGAGGCGATCACCGGGATCGAGACCGCGTCCTTCAGGCGCCTGGTCGCCCAGGCGAACGCGCCGCGCGGCACCGCCTGCGAAATCGTCGGGATGCGCGCCTCGTGCCAGCCGATTCCGGTGTTGAGCAGCGACGCGCCGGCCGCCTCGACTTCCTTGGCGAGCCGCACGATCTCCTCGCCCGAGAGGCCGCCTTCGACCAGCTCGAGCGCCGAGATGCGGTAGACGACGATGAAGTCGGCTCCGACCGCGGCGCGCGTGCGGCGCACGGCTTCGAGCGCGAAGCGCATGCGGTTCGCGAGGCTGCCGCCCCAGTCGTCGGCGCGCCGGTTCGTGCGCGGGGCGAGGAACTGCGTGATCAGGTAGCCCTCCGAGCCCATCAGCTCGACCCCGTCGTAGCCGGCCTCGCGCGCGAGCGCGGCGCTCGCGCCGAACGCATCGAGCGTGCGCTCGATCTCGGCCGGAGTCAGCTCGCGCGGCACGATCGGGTTGATCGGCGACTTCACGGGCGAGGGGGCGACGATCGCCGCGTGCTTGCCGTAGCGCCCCGCGTGCAGCAGCTGCAGGCAGATGCGCCCGCCGGCGTCGCGCACCGCGCGCGTGATCACGCGATGGCGGTCGCGGTCGGCGCCGCTCGCCATCATCGCCGGGTGCGGACCGAGGTTGCCCGCCGCGTCGGGCGAGAAGCCGCCGGTCACGATCAGCGCCGCGCCGCCGCGCGCGCGCTCGGCGTAGAACGCCGCCAGGCGCTGCATGCCGTCGGGCAGCTCCTCCAGGCCCGTGTGCATCGAGCCCATCATGATGCGGTTCGCAAGCCTGACGTGGCCCAGGTCGAGCGGCCGGAAGAGGTGGGGATAGCTCATAAATAGGGACAGACCCTATTTTTCAACATGGCGAAAAAATGGGGTCTGTCCCTATTTTAGCGCCGGACCAGGGCGGATTCCGATGTCCGAAAACGGCGAGTATCGGGGCGCGCGGCGATACATAATGGGGTCCATGCGCCTCGACCCGACCACCTGCTACCGCGCCCTGCGCGCGCGCGATGCGCGCTTCGACGGGCGCTTCTTCGTCGCCGTGTCCTCGACCCGCATCTACTGCCGTCCGGTGTGTACGGTGCGCCCGCCGCGGCGCGAGAACTGCCGCTACTTCCCGAGCGCCGCGGCGGCCGAGAGCGCCGGCTACCGGCCCTGCCTGCGCTGCCGGCCCGAGCTCGCGCCGGGCAACGCCACGATCGACGCGGTGCAGCGCACCGCGCGCGCCGCGGCGCTGCTGATCGAGGCGGGCAGCGTGAACGAGGACGGCATCGAGGCCGCCGCCGAGCGCCTGGGAGTGACCGACCGGCACCTGCGGCGCGCGTTCCAGACCGAGTTCGGCGTCTCCCCGGTCGCGTTCGCGCAGACCCAGCGCCTGCTGCTCGCGAAGCAGCTCCTTACCGACACGCGCATGCCGGTGACCGAGGTCGCGTACGCGAGCGGCTTCGGCAGCGTGCGCCGCTTCAACGCGCTGTTCCGCGAGCGCTACCGGCTGCGCCCGCGCGAGCTGCGCAAGGCGTTGCTGCCGGCCGCGGCGGGCGACGCGCTCGCGTTCGAGCTCGGCTACCGCCCGCCCTACGACTGGCGCGCGATCGCGGACTTTCTCGGCGCGCGCGCGATCGCGGGGGTCGAGGCCTGCGACCGGACCGCGTACCGCCGCACCGTGCGCATTTCGAGCGGCGGGGCGTGGCATAGCGGCTGGATCGAGATCGCGCCGGCCCGCAACAAGCCCGCGCTGCGGGTGAGCGTGGCGGCCTCGCTCGGCAAGGCGCTGCCGCCGATGCTCGCGCGGGTGAAGGCGCTGATGGACCTCGCCTGCCATCCGGCCGAGGTCGCGCACGCGCTCGGCCCGCTTGCGGCGCGCCGCCCCGGCATGCGCGTACCGGGCGCGTTCGACGGCTTCGAGATCGCGCTGCGCGCGATCCTCGGCCAGCAGGTGAGCGTCGCCGCGGCGCGCACGCTCGCGGGCCGCTTTGCCGAAGCCTTCGGAGACCCGCTCGAGACGCCGTTTGAATCGCTTAGGACGCTGTTTCCGACCGCCGACCGGATCGCCGCCCTGCCGTACCGGAGAATTGCAAGACTTGGCGTGCCGGCGGTGCGCGCGCGCTCGATCCTGGCGCTTGCGTGCGCGGTCGCCGGCGGCGAGCTCGATCTCGCTCCGGGCGCGCAGATCGAGGCGACACTGGCGAAGCTGCGCGCGCTGCCGGGCATCGGCGAGTGGACCGCGCAGTACATCGCGCTGCGCGCGCTCGCCTGGCCGGACGCGTTCCCGCACGCCGATTACGGCGTCATGAAAGCGATGAAGCTCGCCGACCCGAAGCGCGTGCTCGCCGCGGCGGAGCGCTGGCGGCCCTGGCGCGCCTACGCGGTGATGCACCTGTGGCAATCGCTCGTCAAAGGGGAACGAAAAGGAGAACGGAAATGAAACGCTACGACTACTACGACAGCCCCTGCGGGCGCATGCTGCTGGTCGCCGACGGGGAGGCGCTGTGCGGCGCGTACTTCGTCGGCCAGAAGCATTTCAAGGAGATCGACGGCGACTGGCGGCGCGAGCCGCGCGCGGCGCCTTTGGTCCAGGCGAGGCGGGAGCTCGACGAATACTTCGCCGGCAAACGCAGGAAGTTCGACGTCGCGCTCGCGGCCGAGGGCACGCCGTTCCAGCGCGCCGTGTGGAAGGCGATCGCAGGCGTCGGGTTCGGCGAAACGATCAGCTACGCCGAGCTCGCGCGCCGCGCCGGCCGCCCGGGCAGCGCGCGCGCGGCGGGCGCGGCGACCGGGCGCAACCCGATCGGCGTGATCGTGCCCTGCCACCGCATCGTCGGCGCCGACGGCAGCCTCACCGGCTATGCCGGCGGGATCGACAAGAAGGTGGCGCTGCTCGCGCTCGAGGCCAGAAGTGCTTCAGCCGGCCATCGTCAGGCCGCCTGAGACGCTTATCACCTGCCCGGTGAGGTAGGCCGCTTCGTCGCAGGCGAGGAAGGCGACGATGCCGGGCACGTCGTCGGGCCGGCCGACGCGCTTCATCGGGATCGCGCGCACCAGCGCGTCGTAGACCTTCTTGCCGGCCTCGCCCTCGCCCAGGAAGCCCCGCAGGATCGGCGTGTCGGTCGGCCCCGGGCAGACCGCGTTGACGGTCACGCCCTTGCGCGCGAGCTCGCGCGCGAGCGTCTTGGTGAGCGACAGGATGCCGCCCTTGCACGCGGCGTACACCGCCTCGCCCGAGGAGCCGACGCGCGCCGCGTCCGAAGATATGTTGACTACTCTCCCGGCGCCGCGCGCGGCCATCTGCGGCAGCACCAGGTGGTGCATGTTGAGCGGGCCCCTCAGGTTGATCGCGATCAGCGCTTCCCACTCGGCGGGATCGGTGTCGAGGAAGTTCTGGAACCGGTCCCAGCCTGCGTTGTTGACCAGGACGTCGATTTGCCCGGCGCTAGCGAGCGCCTTCCTGGCTTCGGCATAGTCGGACACGTCGAACACCAGGGCTGTCCCCGAAACCTCATTCGCAACTGCTTTTGCGGATTCCGAATTCTTGTCCGCGACCAGCACGCGCGCGCCTTCCGCGGCGAAGCGGCGGCAGATCGCGGCCCCGATCGCGCCGCCGCCGCCGGTCACCAGCACCGACTTGTCGCGCAGCCCCCTCACTTCGGGCGCTTGTCGATCACGCGCTTGGCCTTGCCGATCGAGCGCTCGATCGAGCTGATCGGCACGATCTTGACGTCGGTGCTGACGCCGATCAGGGACTTGATGTTGTGCCTGAGCTTGTCCGCGGAAGCCGCGTCGGCGGCGCCGGCGGCGAGCTCGACCAGCACCGTGAGGTGGTCCATCGGGCCGTCCTTGGACAGCTCGAGCACGTAGTGCGGGCTCAACTCGGGCTGCTTCAGGATCATCTCCTCGATCTGCGACGGGAACACGTTGACCCCGCGGATGATGAGCATGTCGTCCGAGCGCCCGGTGATCTTCTCCATGCGGCGCATGCTGCGCGCGGTGCCGGGCAGCAGGCGCGTCAGGTCCCGCGTGCGGTAGCGGATCACCGGCAGCCCTTCCTTGGTGAGGGTGGTGAACACCAGCTCGCCCTTCTCGCCCTCGGGCAGCGGCTGGCCGCTCTCGGGGTCGATGATCTCGGGATAGAAGTGGTCCTCCCAGATCGTCAGCCCGTCCTTGGTCTCGATGCACTCCTGCGCCACGCCCGGGCCCATCACCTCGGACAGGCCGTAGATGTCGATCGCGTCCAGGCCGAGGCGCTGCTCGATCGAGTTGCGCATCTCGTTGGTCCAAGGCTCGGCGCCGAAGATGCCCACGCGCAGCGAGCACTGCTTCGGGTCCATGCCCTGGCGCTCCATCTCGTCGGCGATCGCGAGCATGTACGAGGGCGTGACCATGATGATCTCGGGCTTGAAGTCCTGGATCAGCTGGACTTGCCTCTCGGTCATGCCGCCGCCGAGCGGGATCACCGCGAGGCCCAGGCGCTCGGCGCCGTAGTGCGCGCCCAGCCCGCCGGTGAACAGGCCGTAGCCGTAGGCCACGTGCACCTTCTCGCCGGGCTTGGCGCCCGCGGCGCGGATCGAGCGCGCCATCAGGTTGGTCCAGGTGTCGATGTCCTTGGCGGTGTAGCCCACCACGGTCGGCTTGCCGGTGGTGCCGGAGGAGGCGTGGATGCGAACGATCTTGTCCATCGGCACCGCGAACATGCCGAACGGGTAGGTCTGGCGCAGGTCGGCCTTGGTCGTGAGCGGGAACTTCGCCAGGTCGGCGAGCGTGCGGCAGTCCCGCGGCCCGACCCCCGCCTGGTCGAATTTGTCCCTGTAGTGCGGCACGTGGTCGTAGGCGTGCTGCAGCGACCACTGCAGCCGCTGCAGCTGCAGCCGGCGCAGGTCCGCCAGCGGCGCCTTTTCGACCGCTTCGAGCGCGAATGCCGTCATGCCTCCTCCCCTACGAGCTTGCCTTTGATCGTCGCCGCCTTGCCGCGGAACAGGGCGATGAGCTGTCCGTCCTGCTTGGTCACTTTCATGTCGTACACGCCGCTGCGCCCGATGTGCGCGATCTCGAGCCCTTCCGCGGTCAGCACGTCGCCCAGGTGCGCGGGCGCCAGGAACTCGATCGAGCAGCCGGCGGCGACCGCGCGCTGGTTGTGGCTGTTGCAGGCGTAGGCGAAGGTCGTGTCGGCGAGGGTGAAGATCATGCCGCCGTGGCACAGGTCGTGGCCGTTGACCATGTTCCCGCTCACCGTCATCGACACCCGCGCGTAGCCCGGGCGCACCTCCTCCAGGCGCATGCCGAGCCAGGCCGAGCAGCGGTCCTCGCGCGTCATCGCCTCCGCCGTGGCCCGTGCCAGCGCGAGCTTGTCCATCCGGCTATTTCCCCTTGAACTGCGGCTTGCGCTTTTGCATGAACGCGGCCACACCCTCGCGGTAGTCCGCCGTGAGCCCGGCCTCGCGCTGCAGGTCGCGCTCGAGATCGAGCTGGGCGTCGAGCGTGTTCGTCCCGGAGGCGTCGAGCGCGCGCTTGATCAGCCCGTAGGCCCGGGTCGGGCCGGCGGCGAGGGCGCGCGCGAGCGCGCCCGCCTCGTCCATCAGCTTGTCGTCTTGCACCGCTTTCCAGATCAGGCCCCAGCGCTCGGCGTCCTCGGCCGCCAGCTTTTCGCCCAGCAGCGCGAGCCCCAGCGCGCGCGCGCGGCCCGCGAGGCGCGGCAGCAGCCAGGTGCCGCCGGAGTCGGGGATGAGCCCGATCCGGGCGAAGGCCTGGATGAAGGAGGCCGAGCGCGCCGCGAGCACCAGGTCGCAGGCGAGCGCCACGTTCGCGCCCGCGCCGGCGGCGACGCCGTTGACCGCGCACACGATCGGCTTGGGCAGCGCGCGCATGCGGCGCACGAGCGGGTTGTAGAAAGTGCCGATCGTCACCGAGAGGTCGATCGCGGCGTCGCCGCCGACGTCGCGCTCGGACAGGTCCTGCCCGGCGCAGAAGCCGCGCCCTGCGCCGGTGAGCAGCACGGCGCGGATCGCGTCGTCGTCTTCCGCGCGCCCCAGGGCGGCGCGCAGCTCGCGGTGCATCTCGGGGTTGAAGGCGTTCAGCCGCTCGGGGCGGTTGAGGGTGATGGTCTGGACACCCGCGTCGACGGCAACGAGGATCGGCTGCGGCATGGCGGCCCGTGCGAGACAGTGGCCGAAAGCTTACACCAAAGGGCAGTAGAATCGCTCCGGCATGCTCAAGGTCTACGCCATCGACGGCATCGTCCCCGTCGTTCATCCCGCTGCCTACGTCCACCCGAGCGCGGTGCTGATCGGCGACGTGATCGTCGCGGCGGGCGTCTACGTCGGCCCCTGCGCCTGCCTGCGCGGCGACTTCGGCCGCATCGTGATCGAGCAGGGCGCCAACGTCCAGGACTGCTGCATCCTGCATGCGTTCCCCGACCGCGACCTGGTGGTCGAGGCCGACGGCCACATCGGGCACGGCGCGGTGCTGCACGGCTGCGTGGTCAAGAGCAACGCCATGGTGGGCATCAACTCGGTGGTAAACGACAACGCCGTGGTCGGCGAGTCCTCGATCGTGGGCGCGATGGCGTTCGTCAAGGCCGGATTCGAGGTGCCGCCCAAGAGCCTGGTGCTCGGCGTGCCGGGCAAGGTCGTGCGCGAGCTCTCCGCCGAAGAGATGGCCTGGAAGCGCGACGCGACGCGCCAGTACCAGGAGCTCGCGCGGCGCAGCCTCGCCACCATGCGCGAGACCGTCGCGCTGGCCGAAGTCGAGCCCGCGCGCGCGCGCTTCCGCGACGCGAGCGTGATGCCGCTGTCCGAGATGAAAAAGGCGAGCCCGAAATGAGCGACACCGCGCTGCTGATCATCGACCTCCAGAACGACTATTTCCCCGGCGGAGCGATGGAGCTCGAGGGGGCCGACGCCGCGGGCGCGAAAGCCGGCGCCGCGCTCGCCGCGTTTCGCGCGCGCAAGCTGCCCGTGTTTCACGTGCGCCACCTGTCCGTGCGCCCGGGCGCGACTTTCTTCATCCCGGGCACGACAGGCGCCGAGATCCACGCCGGCGTCGCCCCGGCCGCGGGCGAGGCGGTGATCGAGAAGAACTTCCCCAACAGCTTTCGCGCCACCGACCTCAAGCAGCGGCTGGACGCGGCCGGCATCAAGCATCTGGTGGTGGCCGGCATGATGACGCAGATGTGCGTCGACTCGAGCGTGCGCGCCGCCGCCGACCTGGGCTACAAGCTGACCCTGCTGGCGGATGCCTGCGCCACGCGCGCGCAGAGCTACGGCGGCGAGAGCGTGCCGGCGGCGCAGGTGCAGCGCGCGTTCCTCGCCGCGCTGAACGGCCTGTTCGCAAAGGTGCAGCCGACCGACGAATACCTCAAGGGAGCCTGAAGATGGCATACGAGCTCATCACCACCGAGACGCGGGGCCGCGTGGCGCTCATCACGCTCGAGCGCCCGAAGCAGATGAACGCGCTCAACCCGCAGCTGATGCAGGAGCTGGGCCAGGCGCTGTATGCGTTCGACGCCGACGACGCGATCGGCGCGATCGTCATCACCGGCAACGACAAGGCCTTCGCCGCGGGCGCCGACATCGGCGCGATGAAGGACTGGAATTTCATCGACGTCTACCGCGCCGACTACATCACGCGCGATTGGGAGCACATCCGACGCATCAGGAAGCCGGTGATCGCGGCCGTGGCCGGCTACGCGCTGGGCGGCGGCAACGAGCTGGCGATGATGTGCGACATCGTGATCGCGGCCGAGAACGCGAAATTCGGCCAGCCCGAGATCAACCTCGGCATCCTGCCGGGCGCCGGCGGCACCCAGCGCCTGCCGCGCGCGGTGGGCAAGGCGAAAGCGATGGACATGTGCCTCAGCGCGCGCATGATGGACGCCGCCGAGGCCGAGCAGGCGGGCCTCGTGTCGCGCGTGGTGCCGCTCGACAAGCTCATGGACGAGGCGCTGGCGGTGGCGCACAAGATCGCCGCCTACTCGCTGCCGGTGGTGATGATGATCAAGGAGTCGATCAACGCCGCCTACGAGACCTCGCTCTCCGAGGGGGTGCACTTCGAGCGCAGGATCTTTCACGCCGCCTTCGCGCTCGCCGACCAGAAAGAAGGCATGGCCGCGTTCGTCGAGAAACGCAAGCCGGGGTTCAAGAACAGGTGAGTTCGGCCCGCAGGACGGCGGTCATCATGCTGGCCGCCCACATCCTGTCGATGGCGGGCTTTTCCACTTTCGCCGCGCTGCTGCCGCAGCTGCGCGCGCTGTGGCAGCTGAACAACTCCGAGGCCGGCGCGGTGAGCGGCATGTTCTTCGTCGGCTACGCCTCGAGCGTTTCGTACTGGACCGCGCTCACCGACCGCGTCGACGGGCGCAGGGTGTACCTCGCCGGGGGCCTGCTCGCCGCGGCGGGCAGCGCCGGGTTCGGCTTCCTGGCGCAGGGCTTCGCCAGCGCGGTGGCGTTCCAGGTCCTGCTCGGCAGCGGCGTGGCCGCGATGTACATGCCGGGCCTGAGGCTGCTCTCGGATCGCGTCAGCGGACCGGCGCAGAGCCGCTACATCGCGTTCTACACCTCGTTCTTCGGCATCGGCACCGCGCTCTCGCTCGCCGCCGCCGGCGCGGTGAGCGCGCTCGCCGGCTGGCAGTGGGCGTTCATCGCCGCCGCGGCCGGGCCGCTCGCCGCCGCGGCGCTGGTGTGCGCGGGCCTGGGCGCGCGCGCCCCGGCCGCGGCGAGCGCGGCGGCGCCGTTCTCGCTCGCGACGCTGTTTCCGCTCGCCGCCTGGCGCCGGCTGCTCGCGATCCGGCCGGTGGCCGGTTTCGCGCTCGGCTACGCGATGCACTGCCTGGAGCTGTTCGGCTCGCGCAGCTGGATGGTCGCGTTCCTCGCCTTCTCCGCCGGGCTGCACGCGGGCGGCGCGAGCTTTCCCTGGAACCTGGCGCTGATCGCGGCGTTCGTCAACGTCTGCGCGGTGCCGGCGTCGATCCTCGGCAACGAGGTCGCGCTCAGGATCGGCCGCCGGCGCTGGATCTCGATCGCGATGCTCGGCTCCGGCGCGAGCGGCATGCTGCTCGCCGGCGCGGCGGGCTGGCACTGGGCCGCGGTGCTCGCGGTGCTGGTGACGTATTCAATGCTGGTGATGGCCGAATCGGCCACGCTCACCGCGGGCATGGTGGCGGCGGCGCCCGAGGCGCTGCGCGGCGCCGCGATGGGGCTTTATTCGCTCATGGGATTCGCCGGCGGCATGATCGGCCCGATGGTATTCGGCGCCGCGCTCGACGCCGCCGGCGGCGCGACGCGCGCCACCGCCTGGCTGGCCGCGTACGCGGCGATCGGCGCCGGCTGCCTCGCCTCGTCGTTCGTCGCGTGGCGGCGCGGGCGGAGTTAGACTAGCGCCGCGCGCAAGAAAAACGAAAGGAGAGAGGCGAAGATGGAGCGCATCTGGCTCAAGAGCTATCCCGCGGGCGTCGAGCCCGAGGTCCGCTACGATCAACACCGCTCGGTCGGCGACCTGTTCGACAAGTGCGTGGCGCAGTTCCGCGCGCGCCCGGCCTACTGCGGCATGGGCAAGTCGCTGCGCTACGGGGAGCTGGACAAACTCTCGCGCGACTTCGGCGCCTGGCTGCAGGCGGTGGGGCTGGGCAAGGGCGCGCGCGTGGCGATCATGCTGCCCAACGTGCTGCAGTATCCGGTGGCGCTGTTCGGCACCCTGCGCGCGGGCTGCACCGTGGTCAACGTCAATCCGCTCTACACCGCGCGCGAGCTCGAGCACCAGCTCAAGGACTCGGGCGCGGAAGCGATCGTGATCCTGGAGAATTTCGCCCACACGCTCGAGAGCGTGCTCGCGCGCACGTCGGTGAAGCACGTGGTGGTGGCTTCGCTCGGCGACCTGCTGGGCGCGAAGGGCATGATCGTGAACTTCGTGGTGCGCAACGTGAAGAAGATGGTGCCCGCGTTCGCGCTGCCGAGGGCGCTGCGCTTCAACGCCGCGCTGGCCGAAGGCGCGCGCAAGCCGTTCGAGCCCTACCCGACCGGGCACGACGATATCGCCTTCCTGCAGTACACCGGCGGCACCACCGGGCTGTCCAAGGGGGCGATGCTGCTCCATCGCAACATCCTGGCCAACATCGAGCAGGTCGCGGGCTGGCTCGAGCTCGGCCTCAAGGGCGAGGCGCCCTCGATCATCACCGCGCTGCCGCTGTATCACATCTACGCGCTGACGGTGAACTGCCTGGTGATCCTCAAGCTCGGCGGGCTGAGCATCCTGATCGCCAACCCGCGCGACATCCCGGGCTTCGTCAAGGAGCTCGGCAAGCACCGCTACAACATGATCACCGGGGTGAACACGCTGTTCAACGCGCTGCTGCACCACCCCGATTTCGCCGAGCTCGAGTTCTCGGCGCTCAGGATCTCGAGCGGCGGCGGCATGGCGGTGCAAAAGGCGGTCGCCGACCGCTGGAAGGAGGTCACCGGGACCGTGCTGCTCGAGGGCTACGGCCTGACCGAGACCAGCCCGGTGGCGACCATGAACCCGTTCGACCTCACGGGCTACAGCGGCTCGATCGGCGTGCCGATCCCGTCGACCGACATCGAGATCCGCGACGACCAGGGCAAGACGCTGGCGATCGGCGGCACGGGCGAGATCTGCATCAAGGGCCCGCAGGTGATGGCCGGCTACTGGCAGCAGCCCGAGGAGACCGCGAGGGTCCTGACCGCGGACGGCTACCTCAAGACCGGCGACATCGGCGTGATGGACGACAAGGGCTTCATCCGCATCGTCGACCGCAAGAAGGACATGATCCTGGTGTCGGGCTTCAACGTGTACCCGAACGAGGTCGAGCAGGTGGTGGCGATGCACCCGGGCGTGCTCGAGTGCGCCGCGATCGGCGTGCCCGACGAGCACTCGGGCGAGGTGGTCAAGCTGTACGTGGTGAAGAAAGACCCCGGCCTGACCGAGCAGGACATCCTCGCCTACTGCAAGGAGCAGCTCACCGGCTACAAGCGCCCCAAGCACGTCGAATTCCGCGCCGAGCTGCCCAAGACCAACGTCGGCAAAATCCTGCGCCGCGCGTTGCGCGACGAGAAGAAGGCCGCCTGAGCGCGCGCATCGCCTTCGCCGCGGCGCTGCTGGCCGCCAGCGCCGCGCTCGCGCAGACGCCGGCGGACATCACCGACACGGTCGCGCGCACGCTGCCGTCGCT
>DATIZK010000093.1:0-19249 GCA_035517095.1 Burkholderiales bacterium | reverse complement strand
CTGTTCCTGTGGTCCGAGCTCGAGCGCCAGGTGCGCATCGACGGCCGGGTCGAGCGCGTCGCGGCGCAGGCCTCCGACGCCTACTACGACAGCCGCCCGCTGGGCGCGCGCCTGTCGGCCTGGGCCTCGGCGCAGAGCGCGACGGTGCCCGACCGCGCCACGCTCGAGCGCGCGCTGGCCGAGGCCCGGCGGCGCCACGGCGACAAGCCGCCGCGGCCGCCGCGCTGGGGCGGCTATCGCGTGATCCCGTCGGCGATCGAGTTCTGGCAGGGGCGCCCCGACCGGCTGCACGACCGGCTGCGCTACCGCCCGCATGGCAGCGGCTGGGCCATCGAGCGCCTCGCTCCCTGAACCTGTGCTCGCCTTCCTGCGGCGCAGCGGGCTCGCGGCGCAAGGCGAGGCGCCGGCGGCGCAGGCGCTCGCCGGCGGGGTGTCGTCCGACATCTGGCGCGTCGAGCTCGGGCGCGCGACGGTGTGCGTCAAGCGCGCGCTGCCGCGCCTGCGCACGGCGCAGCGCTGGGAAGCACCGGTCGAGCGCAACCGCTACGAGCGGCGCTGGATCGAGACCGCGAACCGCATCGTGCCCGGCGTCGCGCCGCGCGTGCTCGCCGCGGACGACGACGCCGGCTGCTTCGCGATGGAATACCTCGGCGGCCTGCCGCTGTGGAAGGCCGAGCTCGCCGCCGGCCGCGCCGACGCGGGCTTCGCGCGCGCCGTCGGCGAGCGCCTGGCGCGCATCCACGCCGCCACCGCGGGCGACCCGGGCGTCGCGGCCGAGTTCGCCACCGACGCGAGCTTCTACGCCATCCGCCTCGAGCCGTATCTGGTCGCGACCGCGCGCGCGCATCCCGGGCTCGCCGCGCCGCTCGAGGCGCTCGCCGCGCGTACGGCAAGCACGCGCCTCGCGCTGGTGCACGGCGACGTCAGCCCGAAGAACATCCTGCTCGGGCCCGAGGGCCCGGTGCTGCTGGACGCCGAGTGCGCCTGGTACGGCGACCCCGCGTTCGACCTCGCCTTCTGCCTAAACCACATGCTGCTCAAGTGCCTGTGGGTCCCCGCGGCGGGTGAGGGTTTCCTGGGTTGTTTTGATTCTCTCTACGGCGCTTACCTGCAAACGTGCTCCTGGGAAGATCCCTCTTCCCTCGAATCTCGCGCGGCGTCGCTGTTGCCCGGCCTGCTGCTCGCGCGGGTCGACGGCAAGTCCCCGGTCGAATACATAACCGAGGCGTCGCAGAAAGACCGCGTGCGACGCGTCGCGGGCGCGCTGATCGAAGCGCCGCCGGCGCGCCTGGCGCAGGTGCGGGACGCATGGCGAAGATCCTGAACGTGCGCGGCCGGCGGGTGTGGGACTCGCGCGGCCGTCCGACGGTCGAGGCCGAGGTGGTGGTCGGGCGCGGCACGACGCCGCTCGCGAGCGGGCGCGCGATCGCCCCCGCCGGCGCCTCGACCGGCTCGGGCGAGGCGAAGAGCATCGACGTCGGCCGGGCGGTGGAGCATGTCAACGGCATCATGCGCAAGTCGCTGCTAACCGCCCGGGTCGAGGACCAGGCCGCGATCGACCGCAAGCTGATCGAGCTCGACGGCACGCGCGACAAGGCCCGCCTGGGCGCGAACGCGATGGTCGCGGTGTCCCTCGCCTGCGCCCAGGCCGCGGCCGCGGCGGCGAAGAAGCCGCTCTGGCGCTACCTCGCGGGCAACAAGCCGGTCGCGCTGCCGGTGCCGCAGATCCAGATCTACGGCGGCGGCGCGCACGCGCGCGGCAGCGTCGACATCCAGGACTACATGCTGGTATGCACCGGCGCGGGCGGCTTCGCCGAGGCGCTCGAGTGGACCGCCGAGGTTTACCGCGCCGCCGGCGCGCGCCTGGCGAAGCGCAACCGGCTCGCCGGCGTGGCCGACGAGGGCGGCTGGTGGCCGGCGTTCAAGTCGAACGAGGAAGGCCTCGCGGAGCTGGTCGGCGCGATCTCCGATGCCGGCTTCGAGCCCGGGCGCGACTGCGCCATCGCGCTAGATATCGCCGCGACCCAGCTGCTGCGCGGCGGGCGCTACCAGCTTTCGCTCGAGAACAGGTCCCTGTCCGCCGAGCAGATGCAGGCCATGCTGCTGCGCTGGCTCGAGGCCTACCCGATCGTCTCGATCGAGGACCCGTTCGCGGAGAACGACGTCGCGGCGATGAAAGCCTTGACCAGGGCCGCGGGCGAGCGGGTGCAGATCGTCGGCGACGACTACTTCGTCACCAGCGAGCAGAGGCTGCGCGCCGCAGGCGGCGCCTGCAACGCGATCCTGCTCAAGCCCAACCAGGTCGGCACGCTCACCGAGACCCTCGCCTGCTGGAACGCCGCGCGCGAGCTCGGCTACCGCGCCATCGTCTCGGCGCGCTCGGGCGAGACCGAGGACGTCTCGATCGTCCACCTTGCGGTGGGCTGGGGCGTGCCGCAGCTGAAAGTGGGCAGCTTCTCGCGCTCGGAGCGCATGGCGAAATGGAACGAAGGCCTCAGGATCGAAGAGGCGCTGGGCGGCAAGCAGCTTCTGTACCCCGCGCGGCGGCTGTTCGGCCGGCGGAAACCGTGAGCCAAGGGAGACGGACAGTGACAGCTTCCAAATGGACCTACCTGAGCGCGCGCGAGCTGGCGCAGGCGCTCAAAGCGAAGAAGGTCTCGGCGCTCGAGCTGGCGCGGGACGCGATCGCGCGCATCGAGCGGTACGACGCCGAGATAAACGCGGTCTGCGTGCGCGACTTCGGGCGCGCGCTGGAGGCGGCGCGCGCGGCGGACGCGGCGATCGCCAAGGGCGAGCTTCGCCCGCTCAGCGGCATTCCGCTGACGGTCAAGGAATCGTTCAACGTCGCCGGGCTGGCCACGACCTGGGGCTTCGTGCCGCAGAAGGACTTCGTGCCGCAGGAGGATGCGCTGATCGTCGCCCGGGTGAAGACCGCCGGCGCGGTCGTTCTCGGCAAGACCAACGTCCCGGTCGGACTGGCGGACTGGCAGAGCTACAACGAGATCTACGGCACGACCAATAATCCGTTCGACCTCGCGCGCACCCCCGGCGGCTCGTCGGGCGGCTCGGCGGCGGCGCTCGCGGCCGGCTACGGGCCGCTGTCGCTCGGCTCCGACATCGGCGGCTCGCTGCGCTCGCCCGCGCACTACTGCGGCGTCTACGCCCACAAGCCGACCTTTGGCCTGGTGCCGGCGCGCGGCCATACGCCGCCGCCTTTCCCGCCGCTGCCGCTCGAGCGGGACTTGGCGGTGGTCGGGCCGATGAGCCGCTCGGCGGGCGATCTGTCCGACCTGCTCGAGGTCGTCGCCGGCCCCGACGAGATCGAGGCCGGGCGCGGCTACCGCCTCGCCCTGCCCGCGCCGCGCCACGCCCGGATCGAGGAATTCCGCGTGCTCGTGCTCGATTCGCATCCGCTGCTGCCAGCCGCGGCGAGCGTGCGTGCGGCGCTGGACGCGCTCGCGGGGCGGCTCGCCAAGTCCGGCGCCAGGGTCGCGCGCGAGAGCAGCCTGCTGCCCGACCTGGCCGATTCGACGCGCCTGTACATGCGCCTGCTGTTCTCGTTCCTCGCCGCCGTATACCCGCCGGAAGTCTACGAGCGCATGAAGGCCGCAGCGGCGAGCCTCAAGGCGGACGACCGGAGCCTCGCGGCCGAGCGCCTGCGCGGGGCCGCGCTCAGCCACCGCGATTGGGTCATGTGCGACGGCCTGCGCGCCCGCTTGCGCGCGCAGTGGCGCGCGCTCTTTCGCGAGCTCGACGCCGTGATCTGCCCGGTCATGCCGACCCCGGCCTATGCGCACGATCACTCGCCGGACCAGGAGGCGCGCCGCATCCTGATCGACGGCCGCGCGTATCCGTACGTCGACCAGCTCGTCTGGCCCGGCGTCGCGACCCTGCCCGGCCTGCCCGCGACGTCGATTCCGCTCGGCCTGTCGCCCGAAGGCCTGCCGGTCGGGGCACAGATCGTCGGTCCCTGGCTCGAGGACCGCACCCCGCTCAGGCTCGCCGAGCTGATCGAGCAGGCTTACGGGGGCTTCATCCCGCCGCCTCGCCTGACTTGATCGCCGTCAAGTCGCGCGCGCCACTTGCGGCTAACGTGGGCGGATGCGGCTTAGGCACGCGGCGCTGGTGCTTGCTCTGCTCGCGGCGGGCGGCGCCGCGGCGCTGTGGCTCGCGCGCGCGGACCGGCAGCCGCAGGACTTGCGCCGGGGCCTGCAGGACATCGTCTCGAACCTGGTGCGGACGGATCCGAACATCAGGAACTGCGTCCTGGCGGTATCGAAGGGCGACGGCCCGATGATTTGGGCGGGCGCGGCCGATACCGCGATCGCGCCCGACACCCCGATCTACATCGCCAGCGTCACGAAGCTGTATGTCGCGACGGCGATCATGCTGCTGTACGAAAAGGGTCTGATCTCCCTCGAGGACCCGATGGCGAAGTACCTGCCGCAGGACCTGATTCGGGGCATCAACGTCTATGGCGGGAAGGACTACAGCAGCGAGATCACGATCGCCCAGCTGCTGTCGCACCGCTCGGGCATCGCCGACTACTACAGCGAAAAAGCGAAGGACGGCAAGACCCTTGCCGAGCTGCTGCGCGAGCAGCCGGACCGGAAGTGGAGCGTCGAGCAGACGATCGCCCGGGCGCGCGACGAGATGAAGCCCGACTCCCCGCCGGGCACGAAGACGTCCTATTCGGACACCAATTACCAGCTGCTGGGCAAGGTCATCGAGGCCGTCAGCGGCAAGCCGCTGCACGTCGTGTTCGAGGACTTCTTCTTCCGCCCGCTCGGTCTGGACCACACCTGGCTCGTCGGGCATCCCGGTCGCAACCTCGCGGCGACTGTTCCGCCTGCGAACGTGTATCACGGCAAGACGAACATCACGCGCTCGCGCGCCAACAGCGCGTACTGGGCCGACGGCGGGATCGTCTCCACGGCAAGCGACATGATCGCCTTCCTCAAGGCTCTGAACCAGGGGCGGATCATCCGGCGCGACACTCTGCAACGAATGCACCAGTGGCACCGCTGGCAGTTTCCGATCCGGTACGGCTACGGCACGATGTACTTCGAATTGCCGCAGCCGGTCAGGGCGCTGGCGAGGTTTCCTCCTCTGTGGGGCAACTCCGGCTCGACCGGCTCCTTCCTCTACTACGCGGCCGATCTCGATCTCTACCTGGCGGGCACGATCGATCAGACGGAATCGAAGATGACGCCCTTCATCCTGATGCGGCGCGCCATGGGTCTGGTGCGGCCATGAGCCGGAGCGGATTGGACGCGATCGTCATCGGCTCGGGGATCGGCGGCCTCGCCGCCGCGGCGGCGCTGGCGAAGCGTGGCCGGCGGGTGCTCGTTCTGGAGCGGCACTACCAGCTCGGGGGCCTCACCCAGACCTTCCGCCGCGGCGAATACAGCTTCGCCACCGGGCTGCACTACCTCGGCGGCCTGGGCGACGGTCCCGAGCCCGAGAACCGGTTCGGCCGCATGCTGCGCTGGCTGAGCGACGGGCGGCTGCGCTTCGCGTCGCTCGGCTCTCCTTACGACATCGTGCGGCTGCCGGGTCTCGAGTTCCCGATCGAAGCGCCGCGCGCGGCTTTTCTGGCGCGCCTCGAGCGCGACTTCCCCGGCGACGCCGGGTCGATCGAGCGCTGGTTCGCCGCCTGCGACGAGGCGCAGAAGGCGAGCATGGCGCTGTTCGCGGCCAGGGCGCTTCCGGCACCCGCAGGCGCCGCGCTGCGGTGGCTCAACGCCGGGCGCATCCGCCGCGCGCTCGGCACCACCGCCGCGGGAGCGGTGCGCGGCATGCGCGACCCGCGCCTCGCGGCGCTGCTCTCGGCGCGCTGGGGCGATTACGGCATTGCGCCCGAAAGCGCCCCGTTCGCGGTCCATGCCCTGGTGATGGGCAGCTACTTCGGCGGCGCCTACTACCCGGTCGGCGGCCCGGCCCGATTCGCCGAGGCGCTGGGGGAAACGGTCCGCGCGGCGGGCGGCGAGCTGCGAACCAACGCCGCGGTGGCCGAGATCCGCGTCGCCGGCGGCCGCGCCGCCGGCGTGCGCCTGGCCGGCGGCGAGTCGATCGACGCGCCCAGCGTCGTGTCGGCGATGGGCGCGCGCAACACGGTCGCCGCGCTTGCGCCGGCAGCCGCTCCCGAATGGCGGCGGGAGATCGAATCATTGAAGTCCGGCATGACTTACGTGACCTTGTACCTGGGATTCCACGGCGACATCCGCTCCCAGGGCGCCACGCAGGCGAACGTGTGGGTGTACGCGACCAACGACGTCGGCCGCGTCTGGGAGCACCCGACCGACGAGGAAGCGCCTTGCCTGTTCGTGTCGTTTCCTTCGCTCAAGGACGCGGCGCACCCGGACCCGGAGCGCCATACCGCGGAAGTCGTCGCTTTCTGCCGCTGGGAGCCGTTCGCCGCCTGGTCGCAAAGCGCGCCGGGACGGCGTCCGGAGGAATACCAGGCAACCAAGGCCTGGATCGCCGAAAGCCTGCTGGCGCAATTCAGCCGCCATTTCCCGCGGCTCGCGCCGCTGATCGATTTCCACGAGCTCTCGACGCCCCTGTCGCAGGCGTCCTACGTCGCCGCGGACCGCGGCTCCGCCTACGGGCTCGAGATGTCCGCCGAGCGCATCACCCACCCCGCGCTCCGGGTGCGCACGCCGGTGCCGGGTTTGCTGCTCGCCGGACAGGACGCCGTCAGCCTCGGCATCGGCGGCGCCTTCATGGGCGGATTCATGGCTGCGGCGTCGCTCGAGCCGCGCCTGTGGGGGCAGATGACGCGCTGACGCGCCGCGCGCGGATTCGGATCCTTCCGTAAAGCTACTTCGAGCGCGCCTTCTTCTGCTGCTTCTTCTGCTGCCGCAGCTTGTCCTTGATCGTCTGCTTGCGCCTGCGGTTGCGAAGATCCCGATTCGTCGACCTGCCCATTGTCCCGCCCTCTTATCTATGTCGAGGTGACCTTATACACGGCGTCGTGCTCGCGCGCGTGCGCCGTCACCTTCAATCCGATTTCCTGGCCCGCCCGGACTTCGGCGGCGGGCTCGTGCTCGATCTGCATCGACTCGACGCGCTGGCGGAAGTCGCTGGTGTGGCCCACGACGTGGATCGTGTCGCCCAGGCGCAGACTTCCGGACTCGATGCGCACCGCCGCGACCGAGAGCTCGCCGTAATAGTGCGTCACGCTGCCGATGCGCTCCTCGCCCGCCATGGGCGCGGGCGCGACGGCCGGCGCGGCCGGCTTGACCTTCGGGGCCCGCAGCGGTCGGGGCGCCGGTTTCTTCGCCTTCTTCTTCGCTGCGACCCGCAGCGGCGGGCTTTTTTTCGCGGGCGCCTTCTTGGCCGGCGGAGCCTTCTTGCGCGCGATCGGCTTTTTCGCCGGCTTGCTCGGCCGCTTGGTTTTCGCCTTCTTCCTGGTCGCCATATGCATTTCCCCCGGTTCCGGTTTAGCCGCGCTGGAGCGTCACCGCGGGATAGGTTACTCCTCCGCCCCAATCTATCAACCTGGCCCCGCGCGGCGCGCCAGCAGCTCCCAGTCCATCAGTAGCTCGAGCGGCGCGCGATCGTCGGTCAGGGGGGGCTCCGGAGCGCCGGCAAGGTCCTCCCGGAACGCAGCCGAGCCGACGGCCGCGAGACGCTCCAGCTGCGGGTCCAGGGTCCCGGCTGGAACGGCGAAGTTCAGGGCCCGGTCGCTCGCCAGCACGACGTTGCTGTAAGAGCCGGGGATTCTCATGACATAGGCGTGGGCGAAGACCGCGCGCAGGGTGGCGCACAGGGCGCGAACGAGCGGCGAGTCCTTGCGCACCGACGACACGTTCATGGCGAGCAGGCCGTCGGCGGCAAGGCGATTCTTCACCTGGGCGAAGAACTGCCGCGTCGCGAGGTGAAAGGGAATGTAGACCTGCCGCGTGTACGCGTCGACCACGGCGATGTCGTATGTCCCGCGATCGAGGCTGGCGAAGATGCGCCCGTCCTGGTTGACGACCCGCGTCGCGGGATCGAGCGCGAAGAAGCGCCGCGCGACGTCGATCGCGAGCGGGTCGATCTCCACCCCGGTGAGGGAGATCTGCGGGTAGTAGTGGCGCAGCTGGTTGGCGATGACGCCGCCGCCCAGTCCGATGACGAGCGCGCTGCGCGCGGAGCGGTCGAGATACCGCGGCAGCAGCGAGTAATAATCGTAGTACCGCCCGGTCAGGGGCCCCGCCCGGTTGGCCACGGTCTGCCAGCCCGCCGCGTCATCGTAGGCGAGGAAGCGGAAACTGCCGCGGTCGACCACCTGGATGGTCTGGTAGGCCGACTCGCCGGCCCAGATCTGCCCCGGCAGCTGGCGCATGGCCGGGGCCGGGCCGAGCAGCGGCGCGAGCGCGAGCAGGCCCAGGACGGCCGCGGCGCGCCGGCGCAACCCCAGCGCCGCGACCAACAGCAGCCCGCCTGCGAAGGCGATGATCGTCTTGCCCGTGCCCAGCGTCGGGATGAACAGTAGCACCGGCAGGAAGGTGCCGAGCACGCTGCCGAGCGTCGAGACGGCGAAGATGCTTCCGGCCGCCTCGCCCACCTGGCGCCGCTGCGCCAGCAGGCGGATCAGGAAGGGGCTGGTCATCCCCATGACGACGATCGGCGGCGAAAAGAGCAGGATAAGCGCGACCAGCGAGCCGCCGAAGATGAAGCCGAAGGACGAATGCATTCTCGCCAGCGGCAGCGAGAGCGCGCCGAGCAGCGGCGCCGCCGCGTACGGCAGCGCGACCAGGTAGGCGCAGGCCGCGAGCAGCAGCTTGAGCAGGAGCGCGAGCCGCGGGCGGCGGTCGGCCAGCCGGCCGCGAGCGCGATCAAGATGACGCCGATGACATTGGTCCAGACGAAAGTCGAGCTGCCGAAGTACGGCGCCAGCAGCCGCGCGGCGCACAGCTCGATCGCCATGATCGACATGCCGGCGCAGAAGGCGAGCACGTGAAGGTAGAGAACCGACGGCGCAGTGGATTCCCTAGTCAAGCTTGCTCAGTCCCTCGGTGGTGAGGCGGTAACGCCGGTCGCAGCCGGCGGCGGCCGCCTCCGAATGCGTGACCAGGATCGCGGCGGCGCCGTTCTGCTTCACCTGCGACCTGAACAGCGCCAGCACCTGGCGCGCGTTTACCGGGTCGAGGTTGCCGGTGGGCTCGTCGGCCAGCACGAGCTGGGGCTCGCCGACCAGGGCGCGGGCGATGGCGACGCGCTGCAGCTCGCCGCCGGAGAGCTCGCGCGGCAGGCTCGCCTCGCGCCCGGCGAGGCCGACCGCAGCGACCAGGGCGCGCGCGCGCCGCTCGATCTCCGGCTCCGGCACGCCGCGCAGCAGCAGCGGAAGGGCGACGTTGCGCTCCACCGTCAGCTGCGGCAGGACGTGGAAGGCCTGGAACACGAAGCCGAAGCGCTCGCGCCGCAGGCGCGTGGCGGCGTCGTCGTCGAGCGCGCTGATCTCGGCCGCGCCGAACAGGACCCGGCCGCTGTCGAGCGGCTCGAGCCCGGCGACGACGTTTAGCAGGGTCGATTTGCCGATGCCGGACTCGCCGATCACCGCGACGTACTCGCCCGCGGCGACCTCGAGCGAGACGTCATTGAGCACGACGCGCTCGCCGAAGCGCTTGCCGACTCGTTCGAGCTTGAGCATCAGACGCCCGGGTAGCGCTGGTGGGCCTGACGGCTGGCGCGGATTTCCGCCGGGCGGCCGCTCGCGCGAACGGCGCCGTCGACCATCACGCTGAGCACGTCGGCGACCGCGAACACCGAATCCATGTCCTGCTCGACCAGCAGGATCGCGTGTCGCTCCTTGAGCCCGCGGATCAGCGCCAGCATGCGCGCGGCCTCCGCCGCCCCCATGCCGGCGAGCGGCTCGTCGAGCAGCAGCACGCGCGCCGCGGTGGCGATCGTCATCGCGATCTCGAGCCTGCGCTGCTCGCCGCGCGAGAGCGCCGACGCGAGCTCGTCGCCGCGGTCGGCCAGGCCGGCGGCGGCGAGCGCGCGCGCGGCCGCGGCGTTCACCTCGTGGTAGCGCTCGACGCGGCGCAACAGCCTCATCCAGCCCGTCAGGCGCGACTGGGCCGCGAGACGGCAGTTCTCGAACGCGCTCAAGCGCAGCAAGACGCTGGTTTTCTGGTAGCTGCGCCCGACGCCGCGGCGCGCGATGCGCTCCGGCGGCAGCCCGGTGACGTCGACGCCGAACAGCTCGATGCGCCCGGCGCTCGGCGCGAGCTCCCCCGCGAGCATGTCGATCAGCGTGGTCTTGCCCGCGCCGCCGGGGCCGACCAGCGCGTGCACCGAGCCGCTGCGGCATTCGAGCGATACGCCCGACACGGCCGCCACGCCGCCGAAGGAGCGGCTCAAGCCTACGGTGCGCAGCGCGACCTCAGCCATGGCCCGCCCCGCCCCAGAACGCGAGCTCGAGCAGCATCACGGCGCCCGCGCCGAGCGCGGGCCCGGCGAGCGTGCCCCTGCCGCCCAGGATCACCATCGCCAGCGCCTCGGCCGAGCGCTGCCAGCCGAGCTGCTCGGGCCTCACTACGCCGTCCTGCAGCGCGCTGAGGCAGCCCGCCAGGCCCGCGAGCGCGCCGGCGAGCACGAAGCAGGCGAGCTTGTAGCGCAGGGTCGGAAAGCCGAGCGAGCGCATGCGCGGCTCGTTTTCGCGGATGCCGGCCAGCACGCGCCCGAAGGCCGAGCGCACGATCGTGCGCAGCAGGACGTAGGTCGCCGCCGCAATCCCGAGCGTCAGGTAGTAGCGGCGCGGCAGCGGACTGGCGTTGAGGTAGTAACCGTCCAGGCCGCCGAAGAATTTCGAGTCGCGGACCAAGAAATATGCCGTCTGGGCGATGGCGAGCGTCGCCATGGTGAAGTAGATCCCGCTCGTGCGCAGCACCAGCGCGCCCACTGCCAGCGCGGCGAGCGCCGAGAGCAGCATCGCCGCGGGCAGCGACCACCACAGGCTGACCGCGGCGCCGCCGCTCGCCATGACGAGCGCGTAGCCGGCGATGCCGTAGAACAGCGCGTGGCCCAGGCTCGCCAGCCCGGTATAGCCGACCAGCAGGTCGAGGCTCATGGCGAAGATCGCCATGATCATGATCCTGGCCGCGTACTGGACGTAGAAGCGCTCGCCCACGAGCGGAAACAGCAGCAGCCCGAGCAGCGCGAGGCCGAGCAAGACGCGCAATGCGCGCGGCGCTTGCATCACGCGCAACCGGCAACATAGTTCATGCCGCAAGTGTACCGGCTCAGGCGTCTGGACACTTCGGGCAGCGCGTTGCTAGACTGCCTTGGCCCGGCGCCTCGCCGCCGGCGAAAACGACAAGGAGGGGGAAATATGTTGCATACCGTGTCGCGCACACTGGCCGCCGCACTCGTCGCGACAGTCTTCGCCGCGCAGCCCGCGGCGGCGGCTGACAAGCTGAAGATCGGCTTCATCACCACGCTCTCGGGGCCGGCCGGGATCATCGGCAAGCACATGAAGGACTCGGTCGAGCTCGCGCTCGAGCACCTGCACGGCAAGGTCGGCGGCCTCGACACGCAGGTGATCTTCGGCGACGACCAGTTCAAGCCCGACGTCGGACTGCAGGTCGCGGACAAGATGGTGAAGGACGACAAGGTGCAGTTCGTCGCCGGCATCATCTGGTCGAACATCATGCTCGCGGTGGCGCCGAGCGTCACCGAGCAGGGCGTGTTCATGATCGGCACCAACGCCGGCCCGCACCAGCTCGCGGGCAGCCAGTGCAACCGCATGTTCTTCACCACCTCGTGGCAGAACGACGACACGCCCGCGGCGATGGGCGAGTACATGCAGAAGAAGGGCGTAAACGACGTCTACCTCATGGCGCCCAACTACGCCGCCGGCAAGGACATGCTGGCGGGCTTCAAGCGCGACTTCAACGGCCGCATCGCCGACGAGGTCTACACCAAGCTCGGCCAGCAGGACTATCAGGCCGAGATCAGCCAGCTGCGCGCCAAGAACCCGAAGGCGGTGTTCGTGTTTCTGCCCGGCGGGATGGGCATCAATTTCATCCGCCAATACGATCAGGCCGGGCTGCACGGCAAGATCCCGCTGTACTCGTCGTTCACCGTCGACCAGACCACGCTGCCCGCGCTCGGCGACAGCGCGGTTGGCCTGTGGTCGACGGGATACTGGAGCTCGGAGCTCGACAATGCGGCCAACCGCAAGTACATCTCCGACTTCCGCAAGAAGTACGGCTACACGCCCTCGTTCTATGGCGCCCAGAGTTACGACGGCATCATGCTGATCGACGGCGCGATCCGCGCGGTCAAGGGCAACCTCCAGGACAAGGAGGGACTGATCAAGGCGATGGAGTCGGTGCCGTACAAGTCGACCCGCGGCCACTACACCTACAACGTCAATCACTTCCCGATCGAGAACTTCTACCTGCTGCGCGCCGAGAAGGGGCCGCACGGCATCGTGATGAAAGTCGAGGACACGATCTTCAAGAACCACAAGGACGCGTACTACGAAGAGTGCAAGATGAAGTAGCGATGGGGGAGATACAGTCGATGCGAGGGCGCGGCTCGGTCGCGCCCTCTTTTTTTGGCCGCGCCACGCGATGAACCTGCAACTCGTCCTGGAACAGGTCCTGAACGGCGCGCAGCTCGGCGTGACGCTGTTCCTGATGGCCGCCGGGCTGACGCTCATCTTCGGCATCATGAACCTGGTGAACCTCGCCCACGGCTCGTTCTACATGGTCGGCGCCTACCTCGCGGTCACCTTCTACCACTGGACCGGCTCGCTCGTGCTCGGGGTCCTGCTCGCATTGCCCGCGACCATGCTCGTCGGGGTGGTGATCGAGGTCATCGCCTTGCGCACGCTCTACCAGCGCGACCATCTGGACCAGGTGCTCGCCACCTTCGGCCTGATCCTGTTCTTCAACGAGCTGATCGCGATCGTCTGGGGCCGCGTCGGGCTGTACACCAATCTGCCCGACTGGCTTTCCGGCACGGTGCAGTTCGGCGAGGCTTTCGGCTATCCGCTCTACCGCCTGGTCATCATCGCCGTCGGCGTCGGCGTGGCCGCCGCACTGTGGTACCTGGTGGCGCGCACGCGCCTGGGAATGCTGGTGCGCGCCGGCGCCTCGAACCGCACCATGGTCGCGGCGCTCGGGGTGAACATCCGCCTGCTCTACACGCTCGTGTTCGGTTTCGGTGCGGCCCTGGCCGGGCTCGCGGGCGCGATGGCCGCGCCGATCTACTCGGTGCAGCCCGGCATGGGCGACCCGGTGCTGATCCAGGCCTTCGTCGTGATCGCGATCGGCGGCATCGGCTCGATCCGCGGCGCGCTTGCCGGCGCGCTCATCGTCGGCATGGTCGACACGCTCGGGCGCGCGTTCCTCAAACCGGCGCTCGCGACGCTGATTTCGCCCCCGGCGGCACAAAGCGCGGGCCCCGCGCTCGCCTCCATGCTCATCTATCTGCTGATGGCGGCGGTGCTGGCGCTGCGTCCCGAAGGGCTGTTCCCGGCGCGCGGGCACTGACATGAGGTTCGGGCGGCGTCGCATCGCACTTATCGCACTGGTGCTGCTGCTCGCCGCGGCCCCGCCGGTGGCGGTCCTGGTGGGCCAGCCCTTCTACGTCGATCTGCTGCGTCGCGTGATGATCTTCGCGATCGCGGCGGTCAGCCTGGACCTGATCCTGGGCTACGGCGGGATGGTGTCGTTCGGCCACGCGGCCTACCTCGGCGTCGGCGCCTACGCGGTAACCATCCTGGCGGTCTACGGCGTTAACGACGGGCTGCTGCAATGGGCGGTGGCGATCGGCGCCGCGATGCTGCTCGCGCTCGCGATCGGCGCGATCTCCGTGCGCACCAGCGGCATCTACTTCATCATGATCACGCTCGCGTTCACGCAGATGCTGTACTACCTCGGCATCTCGCTCGACGTGTACGGCGGCGACAACGGCATGCGCCTGCCGATGCGCAGCCAGTTCGGCGGCCTGATCGACCTGGGCAACGGCACCCAGTTCTACTATCTGGTGCTCGGGCTGCTGGTGCTGGTCGTGCTCCTGGTGCGCCGCCTGGCCGGTTCGCGCTTCGGCATGGTCATCCGCGCCGCGAAGTCGAACGAGGCGCGCACGCGGGCCATCGGTCTCTCGCCTTACCGCTACCGGCTGGCCGCGTTCGTAATCGCGGGCGGAATCTGCGGTCTCGCCGGCGCGCTGCTGATCAACCACACGGCCTACCTGACGCCGGATATCATGCACTGGACGCGCTCGGGCGACATTCTGTTCATGGTGATCCTCGGCGGCATCGGCAGCACGGTCGGGCCGGTGTTCGGCGCGCTCGTGCTGCTGGTGCTGGAGAACGCGCTCTCGAACTGGACCGAGCACTGGCAGATCATCCTGGGGCCGCTGCTGGTGCTGGTCGTCCTGTTCGCGCGCCGCGGACTGGCCAGCCTGCTGTGGCGGGGGGAGGAAGATGCCTGAGCCGCTGCTCGAGGTGCGCGGGCTGAGCAAGTCCTTCGGCGCGTTACGCGCCACCGACGAGGTGCTGCTCGACGTGCTCGAGGGCGAGACGCACGCGATCATCGGGCCCAACGGCGCGGGCAAGACGACGCTCATCAGCCAGCTCGCGGGCGACCTGCGTCCGGACGCGGGGCGGATCCGCTTCGCCGGCGAGGACATCACCGTGCTCGACGCCGCGACGCGCTCGCGCCGCGGCTTCGCACGCTCGTTCCAGATCACCAGCGTGTACCGCGACTTCACTGCGCTGGACAACGTGGCGCTTGCGGTGCAGGCGCATGCCGGACACAGCTTTCGCTTCTGGCGGCCGGCACGCTCCGACGCGGAGCTGCGCGCCCCGGCGCGCGCGGTGCTCGAGCAGGTAGGCCTCGGCGCGCGCGCGGACGTGCCGGCCGCGAACCTCGCGCACGGCGAGCAGCGCCAGCTGGAGATCGCGATGGCGATCGCCACGCGCCCGCGGCTGCTGCTGCTCGACGAGCCGGTCGCGGGCATGGGCGCCGAGGAATCGCAGCGCATGGTGCGCCTGCTCACCGGGCTGAAGGGCCGCGAGACGATGATCCTGGTCGAGCACGACATGGATGCGGTGTTCACCCTCGCCGACCGTATCTCGGTGCTCGTCTACGGCCGCATCATCGCCACCGGCACGGCGGCCGAGATCCGCGCCAATCCCGAGGTGCGGGCGGCCTACCTGGGCGAGGACTGACATGCTCGCGGTCGAAGCGCTCGAGACCGCCTACGGCCAGAGCCAGGTGCTGTTCGGCGTGTCGTTCACCATCGCCGAGGGGCAGGTGGTCAGCCTGCTCGGGCGCAACGGCATGGGCAAGACCACCACCGTGCGCTCGATCACCGGCATCGTGCAACCCAAAGCGGGCTCGATCCGGCTGCAGGGACGCGAGCTGCGCGGCGCGCCGTCTTATCGCGCCGCGCGGGCCGGCATCGGCCTGGTACCCGAGGGACGCCAGGTATTTCCCAACCTCAGCGTATACGAGAACCTCGTCGCTACCGCCGCCAACCGCTCGGGGGCCGCGCAGCCGTGGACGCTGGAGCGCGTATTCGCCCTGTTCCCGCAGCTGCGCCAGCGCCGGCGGCATTTCGGCAACCAGCTCTCCGGCGGCGAGCAGCAGATGCTCGCCATCGGCCGCGCGCTGATGACCAACCCGCGGCTGCTCATCCTCGACGAGGCGACCGAGGGCCTGGCGCCGCGCGTGCGCGCCGAGATCTTCGCCTCGATCGAGCGGCTGAAGGCCTCCGGGCTTTCGATCCTGGTGATCGACAAGGACGTCAGGGCGCTGACGCGCGTCGCCGACGTGCACTACGTGCTCGAAAAGGGCCGCGTGGTGTGGAGCGGCACTTCCGCTGCGCTCGCCGCGGACCAGGGCCTGCAGCACCGCTACCTGGGAGTCTAGCGCCGCGCTCGGGCGCTCGCCACGCTCTGCATGAACCGCGGCGCCGTTTGCCCCAGCCGCTCGTCGCTCATGCGGCCGCTGCGCGTCATGTAGTCGTAGGCGAGCTGCCAGGGCTCGAGCGCCATCTTGGCCGGGAATCCCTCGTACCAGTAGGAGCTCAGGTTCGCCGCGAGCAGCAGCTTCTCCGCCACCGGCCGGCGCTCGCGCTCGAACGCGGCGAGCGCCGCCGGCACGTCCTCCCCCGCCTGCGCGAAGGCGCGCTCGAGCGCGATCGCGTCCTCCAGCGCGAGCCGCGTTCCCGAGCCGATTGAGAAGTGCACCGTGTGCAGCGCGTCGCCGATGAGCACCGCGTCGCCTGCGCTCCAGCCGCGGCAGGCGAGCAGCGGGAACTGGCGCCAGACCGACTTGTTCGAGACCAGGGGATGCCCGCCCAGGTCGGGCGCGAACACGCGCGCGCAGTAGGCGCGCGATTCGGCGTCCGACATGCGCTCGAAGCCGGCACGGCGCCAGGTACCCGCGTCGCACTCGACGATGAAGGTGCTCATGTCGGGCGCGTAGCGGTAGTGGTGCGCGACGAAGGCGCCGTCCGAGTTCTCGCGGAAGGTAAGCGTCAGGCAGTCGAAGCGCTGCGCGGTGCCGTACCAGGCGAACTTGTTCGTCAGCCGGCGCACGTGCGGCGCGAACTCGCGCTCGCGCGCGCTGCGCACGATCGAGTTCACTCCGTCGGCGCCGACGACCAGGTCCGCGGCGCCGAGCTCCTCCAGCGCGCTTACGGTGCGATTGAAACGGATCTCGACGCCCGCTTCGCGGCACAACTTCTGCAGCAAGCGGTTTAGCCCCAGCCGCGCGATGGCCGAGAAGCCGTTGCCGTCGATGTCGATCCGCTCGCCGCGGTGCACGATTCGCTGCATCGGCCAGCGCTCCATGCGCGCACCGAGCTCGCGCTGCAGCTCGGGCGCGTCGCGCTCGAGGAAGGCGAGCGCGCCCTGCGAGAACACCACCCCGAAGCCGAAGGTGGCCTCGGGCGGGTTGCGCTCCGCGACTTCGATCCGCCAGGCCGGGAAGCGGCGCTTGGCGAGCAGGGAGAACAGCAGCCCCGCGGGTCCGGCTCCGACGACCGCGACGCGCATGACGCTAGACGCGCGCCTTGGCCGCAACCTCCTCCTCGCTGTCGGAGTAGCGCTCGGCGATGGCGTGGAACTCGTCCTGGATCTCGAGGAACGCGTCTACCATGTCGGGATCGAAGTGGCCCCCGCGGCCCTCGCGGATGACGGCGACCGCCTGCTCGTGCGGGAACGGCGGCTTGTAGACCCGGCGCGAGATCAGCGCGTCGTATACGTCCGCGACCGCCATCAGGCGGGCGGAAACGGGGATCGCCTCGCCCGCGAGGCCCACCGGGTAGCCCGAGCCGTCCCACTTCTCCTGATGGTAGTGCGCGATCTCACGCGCGAAATGCAGGAAGGTGCTCGGCGCGTCGATCAGCTTCTCGGCCGCCAGGATCGCGTCGCGCCCGAGCGTGGTGTGGGTCTTCATGATCTCGAATTCGGCCGGCGTCAGCTTGCCGGGCTTCTGCAGGATCGCGTCCGGAATTCCGACCTTGCCGATGTCGTGCAGCGGCGCCGACTTGAACAGCATCTCGATCGTCTCGTCGTCGAGCGCGGCGGCGAATTTCGGGTGCGTCTGCAGCTTCTTCGCCAGCGCGCGCACGTAGTTCTGCGTGCGGCGGATGTGGTTGCCGGTCTCGTTGTCGCGCGTCTCGGCGAGCGACGCCATCGCGACGATGGTCAGGTCCTGGATCACGTGCAGCTCGTTGGTGCGGCGCGCGATTTCCTGCTCGAGGAACTTGTTCTTGTCCTTGAGAAAGTCGGCCGCCGCCTTGAGCGCGAGGTGGGTCTTGACGCGCGCCAGCAGGATCGCGGGCGAGATGGGCTTGACGACGTAGTCCGAGCCGCCGACCGCGAATCCGCGCTGCTCGTCGCCGACTTCCCCCAGCGCGGTCAGGAAGATGACCGGGATATGGCGCGTCCTGTCGTCGGCCTTGAGATGCTGGCACACCTCGATGCCGCTCAGATCCGGCATCATGATGTCGAGCAGGATGAGGTCCGGCACTGGCGCGGTCAGCGCCGCCTGGATGGCCTGCTTGCCGTTGGCGGCGGTCTTGGTCTGGTACTGGGTTCTGAGCATGGTACCGATGACCTTCAGTATGTCAGGGGTATCGTCGACGATCAGCACGAGAGGTTTGTCGCTCATGGCGCTAGTATTGCCCACTTGCGCGGGCGCTGCCAGCCGCGGCGCGTGATTTCTCACCGAGCCTTGACAATCGTTTGAGCGATGATTCTTCAGGCACTCGCCGCGCTCGCGGCCGGGGCGGCGGGCTGATCGCCCTGCTCTCGACCCTCTGCATGCTCGCGCTCGGCGTCGAGCCGGCCTTCGTCACCTTGCACAACGTGTTCCGCGTGTTCCTCATCCTGCTTGCGGGGCCGGTGGACTTTCGCTGGAACCGGCGCAGACCCGCGGCAGCAGCTCGCCGAGCGGACCGTTGAGCACCGCATCCGCAATCTCGTCGAAGGGCGTCGGCTCGGCATTCATGATCACCAAGCGCGCGCCCGCGGCCTTGGCTGCCGGCACCGCGCCCGCGACCGGATAGACCTGCAGGCTCGAACCGGCCGCGAGCAGGAGGTCGGCTTCTTCGGCCGCCCGCATCGCGCGCGCGATCACCTCGGGCACCAGCTGCTGGCCGAACGAGATGGTCGCGCTCTTGAGGATCCCGCCGCAGGCCTCGCAGCACGGGTCGTCCTCGCCCGCGCGCACCCGCTCGAGCACCGGCTGCATCGGGCCCTTCCAGCCGCAGCCCCAGCAGGTGACGAAGTGGATCGTGCCGTGCACCTCGATCACGCGCTCGGGCGAGTTGCCCGCCTTCTGGTGCAGGCCGTCGATGTTCTGCGTGATCAGCGCGTGCAGCTTGCCGCGCCGCTCGAGCGCGGCGAGCGCGAGGTGGCCGGCGTTCGGGCGCGCGCCCCACGCCGGAGACTCCAGGCGCCCGCGCCAGGCCGCGCGGCGCACCTCGCGATCGGCGAGGTAGTGCTGCAGCGTCGAGAGCTTCTCGGCGGCGGGATTCCTGGTCCACACGCCGTTCGGGCCGCGGAAATCGGGGATTCCCGAATCGGTCGAGATGCCGGCGCCGGTCAGCACGACCACGCGCCGCGCGGCGTCGATCCAGCCGCGCGCGGCTTGCAGCGGCGAATTGGAGTTCATTGGCGCGACATCTGTAGCCCGCTATCGGGTGCTGGCTTGCATGAAGCTTGCGTCACGGCGTAGGGCGCGCGACATTTCCTTGCCGGTCGCTGGCCACGCGGGCCCGGAATACG
>DATIZK010000092.1:0-17259 GCA_035517095.1 Burkholderiales bacterium | reverse complement strand
GCCCTGGCGGTCGATCGACAGCGGATGCCCGGCCGGAAAACCGTAGCCGCCGAGCTCGTCACTTAGGAACAGGTGCGTCGCGCCCGGCATCGCCGGCCCTCCGTTTCTCAGGCCAGTCTTTCGACTTGCACCAGGCAATCGTAGAAGGTCGCGCCGCCGCCCAGGTCGGAGGTACGCTGCGAGGTGACCTGGTTCGCGTTGCGCCGATCCGGCGCGAACTTCTTCCACCACACCGACGGCGCCACCACCACGCCGCGCCGCGGCTTGCCGTTCACGCGCGCGCGCAGGCTGAATTCACCGCGTGCGTTGAACACCCGCACCCGATCGCCGTCGCGAATGCCGCGCGGCGCCGCATCCTCGGGATGCATCTCGAGGCGCGGCTCGCCTTCGAAGTCGCGGAAGCGCTTCAGATTGGCGAAGGTCGAGTTGAGGAAGTGGCGCGCCGGAGGCGACAGGAACGCGAGCGGGAAGCGCTCGGCGAACTCGGGGTTGCTCACGATCGACTCCGCTGGCGGATTGAAGAACGGCAGCGGATCCAGGCCCTGGCGCGCGAGCGACTCGCTGTAGAACTCGCACTTGCCCGACGCAGTAGGAAAGCCGCCCGCGGCGAACGGCGCGAAGCGCTCGGGCAGCTGCAGCCGCTGCCAGCCTTTCTGCTTCACCTCGCGCCAGGCGACGCCGCGCATGCGGGGGCTGCTTGATGCGAGCGCCTGGGCGCAGATGTCCTCGTCGCTGTCGCGGAAGCACGGCTCGTCGAACCCCATGCGCGCTGCCAGGCGTCGGAACACTTCCGAGTTCGGCAGCGACTCGCCAACCGGCGCGATCGCCGGGCTGTTGCCCAGCACGTAAAGGTGGCCGTAGGACTTGTGCACGTCGTGGTGCTCGAGCTGCGTGGTGGCGGGCAGCACGATGTCGGCGTAGTCCGCGGTGTCGGTCAGGAACGAGTCCATTACGACACAGAACAGGTCCTCGCGCGAGAATCCCGCAATCACCTTCTCCGAATCGGGGCAGACGGCGACCGGGTTGTTGTTGTAGACGATCATCGCGCGCACTGGTGGCTCGGCGCGGGTGAGCGCATCGCCCAGGGCGGACTGGTTGATCACGCGCGGCCGGCGCCCGGCGAGCAGGTCCGGGCGCTCGAGCGCGGCATGGTCGAAACCGTAGAAGTCCGCGGTGGTCAGCACGATGCCGCCGGCCGCCTCGCGCCAGGCGCCGGTGAGCGCCGGCAGGCAAGCGATGGTGCGCGCGGCGATGCCGCCGCCGGCGTGGCGCTGCATGCCGTAGTTGAGCCGTATCGCCGCCGGGCGCGCGCGCCCGTACTCGCGCGCGAGATCCACCACCTCGTCGAGCGCGATGCCGCAGGTTTGCGCCGCCCATTCCGGCGTATGGCGCGCGACGCGCTCGGCGAGCTGCTCGAAGCCGAGCGTGTGGCGCGCGATGTAGTCACGGTCGATCAGGCCTTCGGCGACCAGCACGTGCATCATGCCGAGCGCGAGCGCGCCGTCGGTGCCCGGCAGCGGCGCGATGTGCTGGCTGCATTTCTCGGCGCTCAGGCTGCGGTAGGGATCGATCGCCACTACCTTGGCGCCGCGCCGCTTGGCCTGCTGCACCCGCGACCACAGGTGCAGGTTCGAAACGACCGGGTTCGCGCCCCAAAGGATGATCAGCTTCGCCTCGTCGAAGCGTTCCGGGTCCATGCCCACCGAGCCGCCGAGGGTAGCCTTGAGGCCGAACTTGCCCGCGCTCGAGCACAGGGTGCGGTCGAGCAGGGACGCGCCCAGCTTGTGGAAGAAGCGCCGGTCCATCGAGCTGTACTGGACCATCCCCATGGTGCCGGCGTAGCTGCACGGCAGGATGGTCTCCGGGCCCTCGGTCGAGGCGGCGAGAGCCTTGAGCCGCGCTGCGATCTCGTCCAGCGCCTCGTCCCAGCCGATGCAACGGAATTCGCCGCTGCCCTTGGGCCCGACCCGCTTGAGCGGATGCAGCACGCGCTCGGGGGAGTAGGTGCGCTCGAGATAGTAGGCCACCTTGGTGCACAGCGTGCCGTCGGTGAACGGCATCGACGGATCGCCCTGGACCTTGACCGCGACGCCGTCCTTGACGCTCACCAGCATGGCGCAGGTGTCGGGACAGTCGTGCGGGCAGGCCGCGCGCACCACTTTCACCTCGGTCTCGGCGAGCGCCAGCGCGTCCGCGCTCTGGGGGGCGTTCATGCGGGAATTGTACCCTCCAGTGCCTCGTCGACCAGCTCGATCCAGTGTCTGACCGGGGTCCCGGTGCCGGCCTGCAGGTGTGCGAGGCAGCCGACGTTCGCGGTCGCAATCTGCGCCGGAACGCCGGCCTGCAGCGCGCCGAGCTTGCGCGCGCGCAGCTCGAGCGAGAGCGCGGGCTGCAGGATCGAATAGGTCCCGGCCGAGCCGCAGCACAGGTGCGGCTCGGCCACGGGCGTGAGCTCGTAGCCGGCGCGCGCGAGCAGCGCCTCGACCGTGCCGCGAATCTGCTGCCCGTGCTGCAGCGAGCAGGGCGACTGGAACGCCACCCGCCCGCGCGGCGCCCCGCCGCCCGGCCGCCCGCCCAGCGCTCCGGCCTCGGCGGCGACCACCTCGGACAGGTCGCGCGTCATGCCGGCAATGCGCGCCGCCTTGTCGCGGTAGGCGGGATCCCCGGCCAGGTAATGAGCGTATTCCCTGACCGTCGAGCCGCAGCCGCTGGCGGTCATGACGATCGCCTCGACCCCGCCGCGCTCGAGCGCCGGCCACCAGGCGTCGATCAGCGCGCGCATGTCGTCGCGCCCGCCCTCCTGCTCGTTCAGGTGAAAGCGCAGCGCGCCGCAGCAGCCGGCGCCGCGCGCTTCGAGCAGCGATATGCCAGCCCGGTCCAGTACGCGCGCGGCGGCGGCGTTCACCGCCGGCGCAAGCACCGGCTGCACGCAGCCCGCCAGCACCAGCATCCGGCGCGCATGGCGCGGCGCCGGCCAGGCGCCGGGCGCGCCCGCAGGCGGTGGCAGCTTCGCTCTCAGCGCTCCCGGCAGCAGCGGCCGCAGCAGCTGCCCCAGCCGCAGCGCCGCGCCGAACAGTCGTGTGCGCGGCAGCGCGAAAGCGAGCGCCGCACGCGTGCCGCGCGCGCCCAGACTGCGCCGCGGCGCGCGTTGCTCTACGAGCTCGCGCCCGATGTCGGCCAGCCTGCCGTACTCAACGCCCGACGGGCAGGTCGTCTCGCAGGCGCGGCAGGTCAGGCAGCGGTCCAGATGCAGGCGCGTGCGCTCGGTCACCGGCGCGCCTTCGAGCACCTGCTTGATCAGGTAGATGCGCCCGCGCGGCCCGTCCAGCTCGTCGCCCAGCAGCTGATAGGTGGGGCAGGTCGCGGTGCAGAAACCGCAGTGCACGCACTTGCGCAGGATCGCGTCCGCCTCGCGTCCCTGCGGCGTGCCGCGGATAAAGTCGGCCAGACTGGTCTGCATTGTTCAGATCCCGGGCCAGGCTCTATAGTTGCGCCGGCCGCGCGCGAAGGGAGGGCGCATGGAGCGAACCAACTGGAAGATGATCCTGCCGCTGGCCGCGGGGATCGGGTTCGTGCTGACCGGTTTCTGGGGTCTGCTGCTCGGACCGGTCGCCGCGGTGCCGATCGTTTCCTGGCGCCGCCAGCGCGACGGGACGGACGCGGCCGACGGCGAGGAAGCCCGGCTGGCGGCGTTCATGGCCGAGGCGCTGGCCGCGGCGGCGCCGAAGAAGTCCGCGGCGCAGGAAGCGGCGAAGCTCACTTTCGAGGAATCGAGGGCGCGCGTCGCCCGCCTCGGCGAGAGCGAGCTGTTCGGCGAATTCGCGCTGGCGCGGCTGGCGCTGATCGAGAACGGCCGCGATGCGCAGGCGGCGGTCGCGGCGGCGCTGCTCGCGCGGCGCCTGGCGCCCGGCGAGGCGTACGCCGCGCTGCGGCGGCGCGCTGCGGCGCAGGCGATCGAGCTGTGCCTCGCCGCCGGCCAGGCGGGCGCGGCAACCGGCGTATTTGCGGAGTACATCGAGGAGCGCGCCGAGCTGCGGCTCGGGGCGGCGCAGTGGGAGGCGCTCGGGCGCGCCCTGCTAGGCGCGGGGAGCTTCATGCAGGCGGCGTGGGCGCTGCACGCGGGCGCGCTGCTCGCGGGCGACGCGCTCGGCGCGCAAAAGCGCCTGGTCGAAGTCGCCGGCAAGGCGGGCGAAGCCGGCCAGGGCGAGGCCGCGCTCAAGCTGTACCGCACGCTGCTCGGAAAATACCCGGACTCGCCGTACGCGCAGTTCGCGCGCGACAACATAAAGCTGGAGGAAAAGCGCCTGCTCACTGGTCGGGATACAGCCGGCCGGGGTTGAAGATCCGCCCGGGGTCGAACACTGCCTTGAGCTCGCGCTGCAGCTTCATGTGGGCCGGCGCAAGCGGCGGGAATGCCCCGGGCGACTTGTCGCGCGCGCGAAACAGCGTCGCGTGGCCGCCGGCGCGCTGCGCCGCCGCGCGGATCGTGCGCGCCTCGGCGGCGGACGAAAGCCAGCGCAGCGCCCCGCCCCATTCGATCAGCTCCTCGCCCGGCAGGCGCAGCGGCGGAGCGTTCGAGGGCAGCGACAGGCGCCACAGCGGCGCCTCGGGCGCAAAATGCGGATGCGTCTGTTCGCGCACCGCGGACCACAAGGCCTCCCCGTCTCGGATCTCCTCGCCGCCCAGGGTTTCGCGTGCCGAGCGCACCGCGGCCGCGGCGCCCGACAGGCGCAGGCTCAGTTCGCCATTCAGATAGCAAGTGGCCGAGATCGGCAGCGGCTTGCCGGCCCACTGGTTCATCCATTCCAGCGCCTTGTCCTGCGGCGCCTCGAGCCGCAGCGTCGTCTCGGCCACGGGGCGCGGCAGCACCTTGAGCGAGACATCGAGGATCACACCGAGCGTGCCGAGCGAGCCCGCGAGCAGGCGCGAAACGTCGTAGCCGGCGACGTTCTTCATCACTTCGCCGCCGAAGGCGAGCACGCGGCCGCGCCCGTCGAGCAGGCGCGCGCCGAGCACGAAGTCGCGCAGGGCGCCGGCGCTCGCGCGCCGCGGGCCCGACAGCCCGGCGGCGACGCAGCCCCCGAGGGTGGCGCCCGGGCCGAAATGCGGCGGCTCGAACGCCAGCATCTGAGCGTTGGCGGCCAGCACCCGCTCGAGCTCCGCGAGCGGCGTGCCGCAGCGCGCCGTGACCACCAGCTCGCTCGGCTCGTAGTTCACCAGGCCGGCGTAGGCGCGCGTGTCGAGCGGCTCGCCGGCGAGCTCGTTGCCGTAGAAGTCCTTGCTGCCGCCGCCGCGCGGGCGCAGCGGCTGGGCGCCCTGCGCCGCCGCGCGCACCCGCTCGGCCATCGCCTCGAGCGCGGCCTGCATCAGAAGCGCGGCAGATCGGGAAACGGCAGCTGGCCCCCGTGCACGTGCATGCCGCGGTACTCGGCGCAGCGCGCCAGCGTAGGCACCGCCTTGCCCGGGTTGAGCAGGCCGGCGGGGTCGAACGCGTGCTTGATCGCGTGGAAGGTCTCGAGCTCCTCGCGCCCGAATTGGGTGCACATCTGATCTATCTTCTCGACCCCGACGCCGTGCTCGCCGGTGATCGTGCCGCCGACCTCGATGCACTTCTCGAGTACCTCGCGTGCGAACTGCTCGGTGCGCTGCAGCTGCCCGGGGTCGTTCGCGTCGAACAGGATAAGCGGGTGCAGGTTGCCGTCGCCGGCGTGGAACACGTTCGGGCAGCGCAGGCCGTACTTTGCTTCCATCTCGCCGATGAAGTGCAGGACTTCGCCCAGGCGGCGGCGCGGGATGGTTCCGTCCATGCAGTAGTAGTCGGGCGAGATTCGCCCGACGGCCGGGAACGCCGCCTTGCGTCCGGACCAGAAGCGCAGCCGCTCGGCCTCGTCGCGCGAGACTGTCATCCGGGTCGCCCCCGCGTCGGACAGCACCTGCTTGACGCGCGCGATCTCATCCTCCACCTCCTCCGGCGTGCCGTCGGACTCGCACAGCAGGATCGCCGCCGCCTCCAAGTCGTAGCCGGCGCGCACGAACTCCTCGACCGCCTGCGTCGCCGGCTTGTCCATCATCTCCAGCCCCGCCGGCACGATACCGGCCGCGATCACCGCGGCCACTGCCTTGCCTGCCGTTTCCACGTCGCCGAACGACGCCATCACCACGCGCGCAAGCTGCGGCTTGGGCAACAGCTTGACCGTCACCTCGGTAATGACGACCAGCAGGCCCTCGGAGCCGATCGCGAGGGCGAGCAGGTCGTAGCCCGGCGCGTCGAGCGCCTCGCCGCCGAAATCGACCGGCTCGCCGTCGATGGTGTAGCCCCGCACTCGCATCACGTTGTGCACCGTCAGCCCGTACTTGAGGCAGTGCACCCCGCCCGAGTTCTCGGCCACGTTGCCACCGATCGAGCACGCAATCTGGCTCGAAGGGTCGGGCGCGTAGTAGAGCCCGAACGCCGCCACCAGGTCGGAGATGGCGGCGTTGCGCACACCCGGCTGCACCACCGCGAGGCGCGCCACCGGATCGACGCGCAGCGCGCGCATGAATTTGGCCATCGACAGCAGCACCCCGTCGGCAAGCGGCAGTGCCCCGCCCGAGAGTCCGGTGCCCGCGCCGCGCGGCACGACCGGCACGCCAAGCGCCGAGCAGGTTTGCAGCACGCGCCGCACCTGCTCGTCGGTCTCCGGCAGAGCCACCACCATCGGCGCGCGGCGGTACGCGGTGAGCCCGTCGCATTCGTAGGGCCGCGTGTCCTCGTCCTCGAACAGCACCGCGTGCGCGGGCAGGAACTCGCGCAGCCGGCGCACAACCTCGCGCTGGCGCACGGCGTCGATGCGGGCTACAGGTACGGCTTCGCCCATTTCAGTCCTTCCAGCGTGTCACCCATCGGATTGTATTCGCAGCCGATCCATCCACGGTAGCCGATGCGGTCCAGGTGCTCGAGCAGGAACGGGAAATTGATTTCTCCCGTCCCGGGCTCGTGGCGCTGCGGCACATCCGCGAGCTGAATGTGGCCGATGCGCGGCAGCAGCCGCTCGGTGGTCGCGGCGAGGTCCCCCTCCATGATCTGCATGTGGAAGATGTCGTACTGCAGCATGGCGTTGTCGGCGCCGGCGGCGTCCAGTACCTCGAGCGCCTCGCGGCTGGTGGCGACGAAAAAGCCCGGCACGGTGCGCCGGTTGCACGCTTCCAGCATCAGCATCATGCCGGTCTCGCGCAGCGCCGCCGCGGCGTAGCGCACGTTCTCCACCAGCGCGTCGAAGTACGGCGCGCGCGGCGCTCCCTCGGGAATCAGGCCCGCGAGGCAGTTCAGCCGCGGGCAGCCGGCTGCGCGGGCGTACTCGATCGCGCGCCCGACGCCGTCGCGAAACTCTTCGCGCCGCCCGGGCAGGCAGGCGATGCCGCGCTCGCCCCTGGCGAAGTCGCCCGCGGGCAGGTTGTGAAGCACCACTTCCAGCTTCGCATCGCGTGCGCGCGCGGCAACCTCGTGCGGGCTCCAGGCGTAGGGAAACTGATACTCGACGGCGCGAAATCCTGCCACCGCCGCGGCGGCGAAGCGCTGCCCGAACTCGAGCTGCGGGAACAGCAGCGACAGGTTGGCGGCGAGCTTCGGCATAAGCGTCCTTTATGTCGATAGTAGGAGCGCGTCCGCGCGCACGCAAGGACGAATCGCGCCGCGCGTATCTTGCTAAGATACCGCGACACCCCGGCGCCCACCCTTGCCCGCGCAGCCCCTTCTCCGCCGCCTGTTTCCCTTCCTCGCCTGGTGGCCGCGAGTGGACCGCAATTCGCTGCGCGCGGACGCGATTGCCGGGCTTATCGGCGCGGTGGTCGTGCTGCCGCAGGGCGTGGCGTACGCCACGCTCGCCGGTTTGCCGCCCGAGTACGGACTTTACTGTGCCATGGTGCCGACCGCGATCGCCGGCCTGTTCGGTTCGTCGCTGCACGCGGTGTCCGGGCCGACCAACGCGGTGTCGCTGATGGTGCTCGCCATGCTCACGCCGCTCGCCCGACCGGGCTCGACCGACTTCGTCACGCTGGCCCTCACGCTTTCGCTGATGTGCGGCCTGCTGATGATGATGATGGGCCTGTTCCGCCTGGGCACTCTGGTCAATTTCATCTCGAACGGCGTGGTGATCGGCTTTACGGCCGCAATCGGCCTCATCATCATCGTGAGCCAGCTCGGACCGCTTGCGGGCGTGCACGTGCCGCGCGCGAGTGTATTCGTCGACATGGTACACAACACGATCGTCCACCTCGACGAGATGCGCCCCTGGGCGCTCGCGGTCGGCCTGGTGACCATCGCCTCCGGCGCGCTCGCCAAGCGCTTCGTGCCGCGCATGGCGCCGATGCTGGTCGCAACCGTCGTCGGCACCGCGGCGGCCCTGGGCGTAAGCGCGTTCCTTGGCGGCGAGGCTTCCGGCATCCGCACGCTCGGTGCGCTGCCAAGCGCGCTGCCGCCGCTATCAGTGCCCGACCTGACAGGGGACACTCTGAGCAGCCTGTTCGGCCCGGCGCTCGCGGTAACCATTCTGTCGGTGACCCAGGCAATCGCCATCGTGCGCGCGATCGCGATCCGCTCGGGGCAGCGCATCGACAACAACCAGGAGCTGATCGGCCAGGGACTGGCGAACGTGGCGGCGGCGTTCTTCTCGGGTTATCCGTCGAGCGCATCGGTCAACCGTTGCGGGATCAACTATGAATCGGGGGCGCGCACACCGGTGTCCGCGGTCCTGGCCGCGATCTTCCTCGTCCTGCTGCTGCTGGTCCTCGCGCCGGTCGCGGCGCTGTTGCCGCTGCCGGCGATCGCCGGCTTGCTGGTGCTCGCGGGCTGGGGTCTGATCGACCTCAAGCAGATGCGCATGTACCTGCGCGCGAGTCGCCAGGAGGCCGCGGTACTCGGCGCGACGCTGATCGCGACGCTCGTTATCCCGCTCGAGTACGCGATCCTGGTCGGGGTGATGGCGTCGCTGGTGGTGTACCTTTACCGCACTTCACGCCCGGTCATGCGCAGCCTGGTTCCGGACCCGCGCCACAGCGAGCGCGCTTTTTCCCCGACTTCGGAAGGGTTGCCGGAGTGCCCTCAACTCAAGATCCTCAGCATCGAAGGCTCGATCTACTTCGGTGCGGTGGACCATGTCGAATCTCATTTCGAAACGCTGCGCGAAGTCACGCGCGATCAGAAGCATCTGCTGATCGTTTCCCGTAACATCAACTTTGTCGACGTTGCGGGAGCGGAAGTTCTTCTGCACGAGGCGCGCCGGCGCCGCTTGGACAACGGCCAGCTCTATCTCCAGGGCACGCGCCAACCGGTCGAGGACGTGCTGCGCAACTGCGGCTTCATGCAGGAGATCGGCGACGAGAACGTGTTCCGCTCCAAGGGCGAGGCGATTGCCGCCGTGTTCGGGCGACTCGATCGCGCAATCTGCGCACGCTGCACTGCCCGTATTTTCCAGGAGTGCGCCTCGCTGCCGCCGCCGCAGCCACCGTGATGCGGCCTCTGGAGCCGTGCCACACTGCGGCGCCGCAATACCACTAGCCAGCCGTGGCTATCGGATCGCGACGTTATGCTAGACTTTTCACGCTTTGCTCTACTTCGATAAGGAGAAAAAGCATGGGTGCCATCCTTCAGTCGCTCGGACGAACTGTCACGGCGGGCGTTGTCCTGCTGATCATTATCATAGTCGTTGTCGGCGCGGTCACGGGCTCGTGGATCCCGGTCGATCAATCGATTTGGTGGGCATTCTTCTTCCGCTGGCTGCACGTGCTTTCGGGCGTGATGTGGATCGGACTGCTCTGGTACTTCAATTTCGTGCAAACACCGTCAATGCCGAAGATCCCGGACGAGCACAAGCCGGCGATCACAAAGGTGATCGCACCCGCGGCCCTGTTCTGGTTCCGCTGGGCGGCGCTCTCGACGGTGGTAACCGGTCTGATTCTCGCCTCGATGAACGGCTACATCTGGCAGGCGCTCTTGTTGCAGAAGGGCGTATATGCCATCGGGCTTGGGATGTGGATGGGCCTGATCATGGCGTTCAACGTGTGGTTCATCATTTGGCCTAACCAGAAGAAGGTACTGGGCCTGGTCGAAGCGGCTGCGGACGCCAAGGCTGCGGCGGGCAAACTCGCCGGTCGGGCATCTCGCATCAACACGCTGCTGTCGATCCCGCTGCTGTTTTGCATGGTAGCGCAGCAAAACGGCGGGCTGTAGGCCGCCGAACGTTCGTTGAGAACGGGGCCTCAGGCGGCCCCGTTTTTCTTGCGCCCGAACGCGTTCAGCGTAGGCGCTTGAGCCCCTCGAGTCCGAGCAACACAGCTCCCGCGCCGATTCCGTTGCGCGCAAACCAGCCCTGCTCCATTTCAAGCGCATAGCTCGCCGGGCGCTGTGTGCAGTGCGAGTCTTCGGTCTGCGGCTGCATGCGCTCGATGTTGATGAGCCTTCCTGCCTGGTCGAAGAAGGCGACCGATAGCGGAATGAGGGTGTTCTTCATCCACATGCACTCCATGGCGGGCCGCTCGTAGACGAACAGCATGCCGCGGTTGGGCGCGAGGGAGGTCCGGTACATGAGCCCCTGCATGCGGGCGGGAACCGTTACGGCGAGCTCGGCGTGGATCTGCCGCATTTCGAGCGAGAGCTCAACCTGAGGAAGCGGTCCGGGCTGGCCGCGTGCGGGCCCCGCGATGAGCAGGGCGGCGACAAGGCAAGCGGCGAGGAAGCGCTTCACGGCAACCAAAAAAGGAAAAGGCAGGGAACGATACCCTGCCTTTTGCCAGCGCTGCAATCAGCGCTTATTGCTTGGCGGGTTCCTGCTTCTCGGTCTTCTTCTTGGCGACCTTCTTAGCCTTGGTGTGCTTCTTGGCGGTCTTGGCCTTCTTCGGGGCCTTCATTTCGGTCTTCTCTTCCTTCTTCTCATCCGCGGCGAGTGCCTGGAACGAGACCGCGGTAAACGCCGCGGCGATCAGGATGGACAGCAGCTTTTTCATTTGAATGCCTTCTCTATAGAGTTGAACGTTGTCGTTGTACAGCGACGCCCGGCCTGCGCCGGGACGCTGCCCAACAACGCTCAGGTGCCGGGTCGGTTGACAGCTGGCGCTGGCGGAGCTGCGGCGTATGATTTTGCGCGCCGGCAAGGTCTCGGCCCTGCGCCGAAGGAGCCGCGACCTACTCTTATATAATATATCTTTTAGGCTTTCTTCTTCCCAGGAGCGGTCATGGCGTATAAGCACATCAAGATCCCCGCAGGCGGCGAAAAGATCAAGGTGAACAAGGACTTCTCACTCGCGGTGCCGGACAACCCGATCATCCCCTACATCGAAGGCGACGGCACCGGTGTCGACATCACGCCGGTGATGATCAAGGTGGTGGATGCCGCGGTGAAGAAAGCCTACGGCGGCAAGAAGAAGATCGTGTGGATGGAGATGTATGCCGGCGAGAAGTCGTGCAAGGTCTACGGCGAGAACGTCTGGCTGCCCGGGGAGACGCTCGAGGCCTCGAAAGAGTACGTGGTCTCGATCAAGGGCCCACTCACCACGCCGGTCGGCGGCGGCATCCGCTCGATCAACGTCGCGCTGCGCCAGGAGCTTGACCTTTACGTCTGCCTGCGCCCGGTGCGCTGGTTCAAGGGCGTGCCCAGCCCGCTAAAGGAACCCGACAAGGTCGACATGGTGATCTTCCGCGAGAACGCCGAAGACATATATGCCGGCATCGAGTGGCCGGCCAAATCGGCCGAGGCGAACAAGGTAATCGATTTCCTGATCAAGGAGATGAAGGTCAAGAAGATCCGCTTCCCCGGCAGCTCGGCGATTGGCATCAAGCCGGTTTCAATCGAGGGCAGCGAGCGGCTGATTCGCAAGGCCTACCAGTACGCGATCGACAACAAGCGCAAGTCGGTGACTCTGGTGCACAAGGGCAACATCCAGAAATTTACCGAAGGCGGCTTTCGCGACTGGGGCTACCAACTGGCGCAGAAGGAGTTCGGCGCCAAGCCGATCGACGGCGGCCCCTGGTGCAGCTTCAAGAATCCCAAGGGCGGCCCGGACATCGTGGTCAAGGACGTCATCACCGACGCGATGCTGCAGCAGATTCTTCTCAGGCCGGCGGAATACGACGTGCTCGCGACCACCAACCTGAACGGCGACTACATCTCCGACGCACTCGCGGCGGAGGTCGGCGGCATCGGCATCGCGCCAGGAGCGAACATGTCCGACTCGGTGGCGATGTTCGAGGCCACCCACGGCACCGCGCCGAAGTACGCCGGCAAAGACTACGTCAACCCGGGATCCGAAATCCTCTCGGCCGAGATGATGCTGCGCCACATGGGTTGGATCGAGGCCGCGGACGCGATCGTGAGATCGATCGAGGCCGCGATCGGCGACAAAGTGGTGACCTATGACTTCGCGCGCCAGATGCAGGGCGCCAAGCAGGTTTCCTGCTCGGGGTTCGGGCAGGCGATGATCGAGCGCATGTGATAAAAAAGGCCGCCCGAGGGCGGCCTTTTCAAATCCTGTGCCGGAAACCGGCTAGGCCTTCTGGATGTTCGAGGCCTGTTTTCCCTTCGGACCCTGAACCACATCGAAGGAAACCTTCTGGCCTTCCTTCAGAGTCTTGAAGCCCGACATGTTGATCGCGGAAAAATGCGCAAACAGGTCTTCGCTGCCGTCGTCCGGCGTGATAAACCCGTAGCCCTTCGCGTCGTTGAACCACTTAACGGTGCCTGTCGCCATGAGCCGCTTCCTTTCCAACTGGTTTTGAGGAATACCGCGGGAATACCCGGGATGCCTGAACTTCACGACCCCGCCGCCCTCTCGATGGCGAAACAGACAGCCTGAAATCAAACACGGTTCGCCTTTTACCCCCCCCGCCCGGCGCCGTCAAGGGGCGCCCGAGAGCGCTGCCGCGGTGTCCCGTGCGCCAATTGTGCCGCATCCGTCACGGCGATCGCATTGCGCCGCCCCGGCACATTGATTAGGATAGCTGCGAGAGTCTTGGGAAAGGAAAGCGACTCATCACGTCACGCGGAGCGGGAACGGGCAAGCGAAAAGGATGTCTGATCTCATTGAGCTCGAGGGCGCATAGCAAACGGGCGGCATGGCGACGCAGTTCAGAGACGATACCGTACTGGAGGCGCGCAAGAGCAAGCTCAAGCCGCCCCCGATGTTCAAGGTCATGCTGCTGAACGACGACTACACGCCGATGGAGTTCGTCGTGCTGGTATTGCAGAAGTTCTTCAGCATGACGCGGGAACGGGCAACCCAGGTGATGCTCAAGGTTCACCGCGAAGGCATCGGGGTCTGCGGGGTGTATCCTCGCGATGTGGCCACGACGAAGGTGCAGCAGGTGGCCGCCTACTCGCGCAAGCACCAGCACCCGCTGCAGTGCGTGATGGAGGAAACGTAGCATGATTGCCCAGGAGCTCGAAGTTAGTCTTCACATGGCGTTCGTCGAGGCGCGCCAGAAGCGCCACGAGTTCATCACCGTCGAACACCTGCTCCTCGCCCTGCTCGACAATCCCACTGCGGCCGAGGTGCTGCGCGCCTGCGGCGCCAACATCGACGAGCTGCGCAAGAACCTGACCCAGCACATCGCAGAGCAGACGCCGCGCATCGCCGCCGATCGCGAAGTCGACACCCAGCCCACGCTCGGATTCCAGCGCGTCATCCAGCGCGCCATCCTGCACGTGCAGTCCTCGGGCAAGAAGGAGGTCACCGGAGCAAACGTACTGGTAGCGATATTCGGCGAGAAGGATTCGCACGCGGTGTACTTCCTGCAACAACAGGGAATCACCCGTCTGGACGTGGTCAACTACATCTCGCACGGCATTACCAAGACGCCCCAGCCGCACTCCGGTAAGGGCGAACAGGAGGCCGAGCAGGAAGGGCAGGCCGAGACCGCCAACAGCCCGCTCGACAACTACACCCAGAACCTGAACGCGCTCGCGTTGGCGGGCAAGATCGACCCGCTCATCGGCCGCGACAGAGAGCTAGAGCGAGTGATTCAAACGCTTTGCCGCCGGCGCAAGAACAATCCGCTGCTGGTGGGAGAGGCCGGCGTGGGCAAGACCGCGATTGCGGAGGGCCTTGCGCGGCGCATCGTCGAGGGCAGCGTTCCCGAGCTGCTGGCGAAGTGCACGGTCTACGCGCTGGACATGGGTGCGTTGCTCGCCGGCACCAAGTACCGCGGCGACTTCGAGCAGCGTCTCAAGGCGGTGCTGAAGCAGCTGGTCGACAATCCGAACGCGGTGCTGTTCATCGACGAGATCCACACCGTCATCGGCGCCGGCGCGGCGTCGGGCGGCACGCTCGACGCGTCCAACCTGCTCAAGCCGGTGCTCTCGACCGGACAGCTCAAGTGCATCGGCGCCACGACCTACAACGAGTACCGCGGCGTGTTCGAGAAGGACCACGCTCTTTCGCGGCGTTTCCAGAAGATCGACGTCAACGAGCCATCGATCGAGGAGACGGTCGAGATCCTGAAGGGCCTCAAGACCCGCTTCGAGGCGCACCACAGCGTCAAGTACACTGCCAATGCGCTCAGCACCGCGGCGGAGCTTTCGGCGCGCTACATCAACGACCGGCACCTGCCGGACAAGGCGATCGACGTCATCGACGAGGCCGGCGCGGCGCAACGTATCGCGCCCAAGAGCAAGCAGAAGAAGATCATCGGCAAGGCCGAGATCGAGGACATCATCGCCAAGATCGCGCGCATTCCGCCCCGGTCGGTGTCCACCGATGATCGCAGCGCGCTGGCCAAGCTGGATCGCGACCTGAAGGCGGTCGTGTTCGGTCAGGACACGGCGATCGACGCGCTCGCGAGCGCGATAAAGATGGCGCGCTCGGGGCTGGGCAATCCGCAGAAGCCGATCGGCTGCTTCCTGTTCTCGGGCCCGACCGGCGTCGGCAAGACCGAGGTCGCGCGCCAGCTCGCCTACTGCATGGGCATCGAGCTCATCCGCTTCGACATGTCCGAGTACATGGAGCGCCATGCGGTCTCGCGCCTGATCGGCGCGCCGCCGGGCTACGTCGGATTCGAGCAGGGCGGTCTGCTCACCGAGCAGATCACCAAGAAGCCCTATTCGGTGCTGCTGCTGGACGAGATCGAGAAGGCACACCCGGACATCTTCAATATTCTGCTGCAAGTAATGGACCACGGGACGCTCACCGACAACAACGGCCGCAAGGCGGACTTCCGCAACGTCGTGATCGTCATGACGACCAACGCGGGCGCTGAGCAGCTGTCGAAGAACTCGATGGGATTCACGCTCGCGAAGCAGGCAGGCGACGAGATGGAAACGATCAAGCGCATGTTCACGCCCGAGTTCCGCAATCGGCTTGATGCAATCATCTCGTTCCGTTCGCTCGACAACGAGATCATCCTGCGCGTGGTGGATAAGTTCCTGATGCAGCTCGAGGAACAGCTGGAGGAAAAGAAGGTCGAGCCGATCTTCACCCAGAAGCTCAAGGAGCACCTTGCCAAGAAGGGCTTCGATCCCCTGATGGGCGCACGGCCGATGGCGCGCCTGATCCAGGACACGATCAGGCGGGCGCTTGCCGACGAGCTGCTGTTCGGCAGGCTCGTGCACGGTGGCAAGGTGACGATCGACGTCGACGACACCGAGACAATTCGCCTCAGCTTCGCGGAAGAGCCGACTGCCGTAGTTTGAGGCTAGCCTCGGCCCGTGCTGCCAAAGCCGCGGGTGCCACGCGGCGATTCGGCGAATTCCTGCACCACGTGCAGCTCGACCTGCACCACCGGCACGACGACCAGCTGCGCGACCCGATCCATCGGTTGGATCGTGAACGCGTCCCGGCCACGGTTCCAGACCGAGACCAGCACCTGCCCCTGGTAGTCCGAGTCGATCAGCCCGACCAGGTTGCCAAGCACGATGCCGTGCTTTGCGCCCAGTCCCGAGCGTGGCAAAACCACCGCTGCCAAGCCCGGGTCGTCCAGGTGGATCGCGATCCCGGACGGCACCAGCTCGCTGTCGCCCGGCGCGAGCGTCAGGGGCAGTTCTAGGCAGGCTCGCAGGTCCAGTCCCGCCGCCCCCGGCGTCGCGTAATGCGGCATGTCGTGCCTGATCCTCGGGTCGAGGATCTTCAGCTCGAGCCTGTGGCGCATGTCCCTAGTCCCGCTTCCTGCCGGCGCCCATCCCCGCGAGGTGCAGCATCAGCTTGCGCGCCAGATCGATCTTGAGTCCGCGCCCGAGAGGGTGCTCGCCGCGCTCGTCGAAAAGCGTAATTTCGTTCTCGTCGGCGCCCAGTGCCCGCTGCGCCAGATTCGCGGCCAGCAGGGGCAGCTTCTTCTTGCTGCGCTTGGCGCGCGCATTGCTCGCCACGTCCTCGCTCTCCGCAGCAAAGCCCACGCATAGCGGCGGCGCCTGCCGCGCTGCCACCCAGGCGAGAATGTCGGGGTTCTCCTCCAGCTCAAGCGTCCTGCCGCGGCCGGAGTCCTTCTTTATCTTGTTCGACGCAGGGCTCTTGACCCGGTAGTCCGCGACCGCGGCCACAGAAACGAAGATATCGCTCCCGCCCACTGCGGCCTTCACCGCGTCAAACATCTCGCGCGCCGTACGCACGCTCACGCGCGTCACGCCGCCCGGCGCGGGCAGAGCGACCGGCCCGCTGATCAGCGTTACCTCGGCGCCCGCTTCGCGCGCCGCGCGCGCCACGGCGTATCCCATCTTGCCGGAGCTCAGGTTGGTGATGACCCGCACCGGATCGATCGGCTCCTCGGTTGGTCCCGCCGTGACGAGCACTCGCTTGCCAGCGAGCACCTTGGGCTGGAATAGCGCCTCGACTTCCTCGGCGATCTGCTGCGCCTCGAGCATGCGTCCCATCCCCGTCTCGCCGCAGGCCTGGTCTCCCGCGGTTGGACCTGCGAACGCGACACCGTCGTCGCGCAGGGTGAGAACGTTGCGCTGCGTCGCCGCGTTGTCCCACATCTCGACGTTCATTGCCGGGGCCAGCATCATGGGGCAGCGTCGCGCCAGGGCAAGTGCCGAGAGCAGGTCATCGGCCAGGCCATGTGCCAGCTTGGCCATGAAGTCGGCGCTCGCCGGCGCGATCAGGATCAGGTCGCGGTCGCGCGACAACTCGATATGCGCCATGTTGTCCGGCACCCGCGGATCCCACAGGTCGGTCCAGACCGCCTGGCCCGACAGCGCCTGCATCGTGATCGGCGTGACGAAACGTGTCGCTGCCTCGGTCATGGCCACCCGCAGGTCGACCCCCGCCCTGACCAGGATGCGCGCCAGCTCGGCGGACTTG
>DATIZK010000091.1:0-28835 GCA_035517095.1 Burkholderiales bacterium | reverse complement strand
GCCTTGCATTGATGATCGACCTCGAGCGCTGCACCGGCTGCAAGAGCTGCGAGGTCGCCTGCAAGCAGGAGCACCGCCTCGGGCCGGGCGCATACCGCAACAAGGTGGTATGGAGCGCGGGCGCGGCCGAGCCTTCGCTCGCCTTTCTTACCCTCGCTTGCCAGCACTGCGAGCGCCCGGCCTGCCTGCGCGCCTGTCCGGTCAACCCGAAGGCGATCGCGAAGGACCCTGTCTCGGGCGTGGTGAGCGTGATCGAGGACCGCTGCACCGGCTGCGGCGAGTGCGTCATCGCCTGCCCCTACAGCGCGATGGGCTACGACGCCGAGGGCCATCACGCGCTGAAGTGCGACCTGTGCCGCGAGCGCCGCGCCGAAGGGCTCACTACCGCCTGCGCGAGCGTCTGCCCGACGCGCGCGATCGGCTTCGGCCGGCGCGACGAGCTGCTCGCGCGCGCGACGCTGGAAGGCCGCACGCCGCGCGACAACGACGCCTTCCTGCTCGGCCCTGCCACGATCTATCTCGAACGGCTCGCGCCGCAGGCGGCGGGGCGGCGGCCTGCCGCAGCGGAGGGAGCCAGGATCGAAGCGAAGGCCGAATTCCCGTATCGAGTCGAACGAAAGAACGCCGAAGCCGACCGCGTCGTGCCCGGCGGCTGCAACATCTGCTTCAACTGCTGCAGCACCAAGTTCCATTTCCGCGGCGAGGAGCTGGTCAAGATCACCGGCAACGACGACGATCCGCTGCTGCGCGGCCGGGTGTGCCCCAAGTCGCAGCTCACGCTGCAGCTCTACCGCAGCCCGCACCGGCTGCTGTACCCGCAAAAGCGCGTCGGCGCGCGCGGCGAGAACCGCTTCGAGCGCGTGTCGTGGGAGCAGGCCCTGGATGAGATTGCGCAAAAACTGAAGGGAATAAGAGAGCGACACGGTGCCGAGGCACTTGCACTTTTCATCGGCACCCGCACCGGGATGCTCGACTACCTCGGCTATACGCGCCTGTTCGCGCAGCTCTGGGGCACGCCGAACCACGAGGGCACCGACCCGTTCTGCGCCAGCGGCAAGAACGTCGCCTACGAGCTGACGCAGGGGCGCATCGGCTCGGGCAACAGCTACACGCCCGAGGACATCGGCTCGGCCGAGCTGTACCTCTACCTGGGCGACAACCAGGCCGAGACGCGCCCGGTCTACTTCGGCATGGTCAACGACTGGCGGCTGAGAAACCGCGCGAAGATGGTGGTGGTCGACCCGCGCCTGACGGTGACGGCAAGCAAGGCCGACCGCTGGCTCGCGATCCGGCCCGGCACCGACCTCGCGCTCGCGCTCGCGCTGTGTCAGCACCTGCTCGCAAATGATCTCCATGACGCGCGCTTCTGCGCCGAATGGGTGCTCGGCTTCGAGCGCTGGCGCGATTTCATCCTCGCGCGCGGCTATACGCCCGAGTGGGCCGAGCCGGTGACCGGGATCGCGGCGGGCGAGATCCGGCGTCTGGCCGAGGAGGTCGCGGCGGCCGACGGCTGCGTCATCTTCGCCAGCCGCGGCGTCAACCAGCACACCAACGGCACCCAGACCAACCGCGCGCTGATGTTCCTCGCCGCGATCAGCGGCAACTGGGGCCGGCGCGGCGGCGCGTACTTCAACATGAGCCACGGCACCCCGATCGCGCCCAACGCGCCGCAAGCGCGCCGGCCCAAGATCTCGCGCCCGCGCGTGCGCCGCAGCCCGACCGGCTGGACCGAGGCGATGGCGCGCGGCAAGCCCTACCCGATCAAGGCGCTCGTTGCCTGCAACAACCCGCTCGCGCAGTGGCCCGGGCAGGACGCGGCGCGCGAGGCCTTCGCCGCGCTCGAGCTGCTGGTGCACATCGAGCTGTTCGCCAACGAGACCTCGGCTTACGCCGACTACGTCCTGCCGGCCGCGACCGGGATCGAGAAGGGCGAGATCGGGCGCGGCAACGACGACCGGCGCATCGTCTGGATCGACAAGATGATCGAGCCGCCGGGCGAAGCGAAGGCCGACGGCTGGATCTGGATCGAGCTCGGCCGGCGCCTCGGGATGGGCGACGTGCTGAAGGAAGCCTGGAAGGACCCGCGCGTGTTCTGGGACGAGGCCTGCATCGACAACGAACTGCTGCGCGGCGCGACGCAGAAGCGGCTGCATTCGGTGCCGTACCGCTGGGTGCGCCAGCCGGTAGCGAGCGAAGCTTCGCCCGAGCTCGACACGCTCTACCTCGAGGGCAGCAGCGCCGCGGGCGCGCCGGGCCGGCGCTTTCCGACCCCGAGCGGCAAGCTCGAGTTCTGGACCGAGGCGATGGAGGCGAAGTTCGCCGCGCTCGGCCTGTCCGCCCTGCCCGAGTTCTACAGCGAGCGCGAGCAACTGGTCGACCTGCCCTGGGTCGAGCTGCTGCACGCCGACGCCGACCCGGGCGTGCTGTCGCCCTTCTGCCGCCCCGACACCTCGACCGCGCGCGCGCGCATCGTCGCCGCCGCGCCCGACGGCCCCGGCGCGCGCCTGCGCGCGCGAGGCTTCGACACCGAGCTGGTCACCGGGCGCCCGCCTGCGGCGCACTTCCACAGCCTGACGCACTACTTCTGGCAGGCGCAGGAGATGTGGCCGGACCTGTATTGCCAGATCCACCCCGACAAGGCCGCGCGGCTGGGCATCGCCGACGGCGCGCGGGTGCGCGTGGAGACCGCGTACGGCGCGATCGAGGCAATCGCCTGGCTCCACGCCGGCATCCGGCCCGACGCCGTGTTCGTGCCGATCGGCTGGGGCGAGCGCCAGCCCTACCACCCGTGGCGCTCGGTCAACTTCCTCACCGACAAGAACCAGCGCGACCCGGTCTCGGATCAGACCAACCTCAAGGCGCTCCTGTGCCGAGTGCGCCCGGCGCGCGGCTAGACTAGCTCGGGAAGGCGAATGCGAAATCCGACGGCAAGCGCGCAATTGCGGGCCCGTAGGAGAGTGACGCGCTATCTCCGTGACCGTCCGCTTCCGACCCCGAGCCGCCTCTGTCATAGGTTGACTGTCGTCATTCAATGCGTGGGCCGAATAACAGAAGGCGGATCTTTGCGATGCCACCACCACAATGGCGCGCGGAGGGTCAGCTACTCAGCTATTTCGGCCTAACGGGCCTGATCGCCTGGGCGGGAAATACTGAGCATTTCGGTTGGGATGAACTTGACCGAAATCAAGATGCATCGACTTGGAAGGATCAGCATGCACTTCATCAGCGTGCAAATCCGGTTCCTTTGGAGCGTGTCATGAAGATGGGATGGAAGGCGGTGACTCCGCTCATCGTCTGGCTTGTGATTTTCTTGGCGCCGATTCCCGTAGGACTGAACCCCAATCAATGGCACTACTTCGCGATCTTCGCGGCGGCAATCACGGGCCTCATTCTCGAGTCGATGCCTGCCGGCGCGGTCGGGCTGATCGCCCTAACCTTCGCCGGGATCATGGGCTACGTGGACCCCGATCCGAACAAGTCCCTGCGATGGGTATTGAGCGGCTTCTCGGAAAGCACGGTCTGGCTCATTGTCGGCGCATTTGTCTTCTCCATCGGCTACCGCAAGAGCGGCCTGGGCAAGCGGATCGCGCTGCTGCTCGTTCGCGCTCTTGGCCGCCGCACACTTGGCCTGGGCTACGCCATTACTCTCGCGGACCTGGTGCTCGCTCCCGCGACGCCGTCAAATACCGCCCGCAGCGGCGGCACCATCTTTCCGATCATCAGCAATATCCCGCGCATTTACGCCTCCGAGCCGGGACCCACGGCAGGGAAGATAGGTACCTACGTCATGTGGACGGCATTCGCGGCCACGGCTGTCACAAGTTCCTTGTTTCTGACCGCACTTGCGCCTAACGGGGCAGCGCTTGCGATCGCCAAGAAGACGGTTGGCGTAGAGGTCGCGTGGGTGCAATGGTTCGTCGGCTTCGCGCCCCTCGGAATTCTCCTCATCGTTGTCGTGCCCTTGCTTAGCTATCTCGTTTGCCGGCCCGAAGTGAAACAGAGCCCGGAGATTCCGGCTTGGGCCGCGGGCGAGCTGAAGGCCATGGGCCCGCTATCGCGCAACGAATGGATGATGCTCGGGCTCGTGCTGATAGCGATGTTTCTGTGGATCACGGGATCAAATCCAAGTATCGCACTGCCTTACCTGGGCAAGAATTACATCAATCCGACCATGGTCGTGTTCGTGATCGTGTCGCTTCTGCTCCTCACCGGCGTAGTCGATTTCGCGGATATCATTTCCGAGAAGAGCGCGTGGGAGGTGTTCTTCTATTTCGCGACGCTTTTGACCCTCGCCTCTGGCTTGAACGAGATTGGGTTCATCAAATGGGTCGCCGTAGGCTTCGCCAAGCCGCTTAGCTCCATGTCTCCCACATTGGCGATGATTCTGCTGGTCACGCTGTTCTTCTGGATCCACTATTTCTTCTCGAGTATCACCGCGCACACGGCGGCGGTGTTGCCGGTAGTGCTCGCAGTCGGTACGGGCATCACCGGCATGTCGGTGTCTACGCTGACGCTACTATGCGTCTATTCGCTCGGACTCATGGGCGTGATTTCGCCTTATGCGACGGGACCCGCGCCGATGTATTTCGGCAGCGGCTACATCGGCAAGGGTGAATTCTGGAAGTTAGGCCTCATCTTCGGGCTGATCTATTTTGCCGGTCTCATTGCAGTTGTACTTCCATGGCTGCAGGCAATTCACTGACCGACAGCAGGAAAGGCGCAATCCTGCGTGACCCGGTGTCATCCGCGGGGATCCAAGCGCATCCAGGCAGAGGTACCGGCCGCACTGCACAGCGGTCAGAGTCAAGCAGCGGATGAAATCCCGTCCCCGAGTTACTGGCACAGCGTCGGCTATCGAGCGACGCGCCCCGGTGACGGCTTGTGGCCGATAGCGGACGTAGCAAATCAGAGAGTGACCGCCTTCGCTTTGCTGTCGGTAGGGCCTGCGCGGCTCAGGAAGCCGCGGCCAGGCGCTGCTTCAGGAGTCGCTCGAACTCGGCCGCCTCGACCGGCGGGCTGAAGTAGTGGCCCTGCCACTCCTCGCAGCCGAGCGCGAGCAGGCGCCTGAGCTGGGCTTCGGTCTCGACGCCCTCGGCGGCGACCGACAGGCCGAGCGTCCGCGCCATCGCGGTGATCGTCTGCACGATGACCTCGTCGGCGGGGTTCGAGGCGAACTCGTGCAGGAACGAGCGGTCGATCTTGAGCTTGTCGATCGGCAGGCGGCGAAGATACGAAAGGCTCGAATAGCCGGTGCCGAAGTCGTCGATCGCCAGCCGCACCCCGGCCTGGCCGAGCTGGCGCAGGGTCTCGACGTTCTCGGGCAGGTGCGACATCAGCACGCGCTCGGTGACCTCCAGCTCGAGGCTGCCGGCGGCGATGCGGTGCGCCGCCATCGCATCGCGCAGCTGTCTGACGAAGCCTTCGCCCTGCGCCAGCTCCGGCGCCGAGACGTTGAGCGCGAACCACGGCGCGGCGGGAAGGGACTGCTGCCAGGCGCCGATCTGCGACAGCGCGCGCTCCAGCGTCCATTCCCCCACCGCCCGGATCAGGCCGCAGGCCTCCGCCAGCGGAATGAAGGCGTCGGGCAGCAGCAGGCCGCGCTCCGGATGCTGCCATCGCACCAGCACCTCGCAGCCGACGACCGATCCGCCGCGCAAACCCCGCACCACCGGCTGGTAGTGCAGCCTAAGCTCGCCGCGCGCGAGCGCGCGGCGTAGGTCGTTCTCGAGCGTCAGGCGCTCGACCGCGCGCGTGTGCAGCTCGGGAGCGAAGAAGCGGAACGCGTTGCGCCCGGCGTCCTTGGCGGCGTACATCGCCGTGTCGGCGCTCTTGAGCAGCGTCGCCGAGTCGTGCCCGTCGGCCGGATAGATGCTGATCCCGATCGAGGCGCCGATGCTCAGGCTGTGGCCCTCGACCGTGAACGGCCGCGCCAGGATGCCGAGCACGCGCTGCGCCACGACCGCGGCGTCGGGCCCGCTCTTGAGCCCGTTCCACAGCAGCACGAACTCGTCCCCGCCGAGGCGCGCCAGGGTGTCGTCGCGCCGCAGCGTGTTGCCCAGCCGCTCGCCGACCGCGCGCAGCAGCGCGTCGCCGACCTGGTGCCCGAGCGAGTCGTTCACCAGCTGGAAGCGGTCCAGGTCGATGAACAGCAGCGCGAGCTGGCCGCGGCTGCGCGCCGCGGCGAGGATCGCCTGGTTGGCGCGGTCGTTTAGCAGCAGGCGGTTGGGCAGACCGGTCAGCGCGTCGCGCGTGGCGAGGTACTCGATTCTCTCCTCGGCCTGCTTGCGCGCGGTGATGTCGGCGCCGGTGCCGCGGTAGCCCGCCAGCCGGCCCGCGGCGTCGAATACCGGCACCCCGCTCACCGACTGCCAGATGACGCGGCCGGACTTGGTGATGGTGCGGAACACCAAGTCGCGGAACGGCGCGCCCTCGGCCGACTTGCGCGCGAACCATTCGTCGTTGGCGCGCGCCTCGCCCAGAGGCATGAAATCCTGCGGCGGCCGCCCCAGCATCTCCGCGCGCATGTAGCCCAGCACCGCCTCGACCCGCGCCGAGAGATAGGTGTAGCGCCAGGCGGCGTCGGTCTCCCACACGTATTCGCCGGCCGCCTCGACCACGTCGCGGAAGCGCTGCTCGCGCTCGGCCAGCTCCTCGCGCACACGGCGCTGCTCGCTCACGTCGCGCAGCACCGACTGCACCACCAGCCGGCCGCGCTCCAGGTAGGACACGCCGGCGGCCTCGATCACCGCCTGGCTGCCGTCGAAGCAGCGCAGGCGCCGCTCCTCGAACGCGGTGCTGCCGGGCCCCGCGGCGAGGTACTGCATGCGCTCGCGCAGGCGCTCGGCCTCGTCCGGATGCACCAGTTCCTCGAGCCGCATCCCGATCAGGCGTGACGGGCTCGCCGCCCTGAGGATGCGCGCCGCGGACGGATTGGCGTACTCGATGATGCCGCCGCTGTGCACCAGCAGACCGTCCGGGGCGAGCTCGATCAGCGCGCGGTAGCGTTCCTCGGCCTCGCGCAGCGCCTGCTCGGCGTGCTTGCGCACGTCGATGTCGGCCGCGATCCCCGACACGCGCCGCGCGCGCCCGTCGGCGCCGCGCAGGGTGACGCGGCCCGCCGCGTGCAGCCACTTCCACCGCTCGTGGGCGGAGCGCACGCGCACCTCGACGCTGAATTCCGCGCACTCTCCTTTCAGCACGCCTACCACTGCCTCATGCGCCGCGGCGCGATCGTCCGGATGCACCAGCTCGCGTACCTGCGCCGCGTTCGGCTCGCTGATGTCGGGCTTGCGCCCGAGCACCTGCGCCCAGCCGGTTCCGAGGTGCAGCGCGTCGTGCTCGAGGTCGCAGTCCCAGGTCGCGAGGTTGCCGCCCTCGAGCGCGAGCTCGAGCCGCTCCTTGGCCGCCGCCAGCGCGCGCTCGACGCCGCGCTGCTCGGTCACGTCGCGCCCTACGCCGCGGTAGCCGAGGAAGTTGCCGGCGGCGTCGGCCCGCAGCTGGCCGGAGACGATGTGGAACACGCGCGCGCCGCGCTCGTCGCGGCGCGCGAGCTCGAGGTCGAAGAACTGCTGCCGCGAGCGGATCTGCTCCAGGTGCCGCGCCAGCGCCTCGGGCTCCACCTCGACCCCGGGCGCTTCCCAGAAGCGCTTGCCATAGGCGGCGCCCTGGCCGAAGATCATCATCACCGGCGCGCCGCCGCTCAACCAGGTCATGCGGTGCTCCGTGTCGGTCTCCCAGAACCAGTCCGCCGAAAGCGCGGTCAGGCTGCGGAAGCGCTCGCTGTCGGAGCGCAGCGCCATGATCTCGTCCTCGCCGCGCCGCAGCGATCCCTGCACCAGGACGAAGATGAACCCGCCCGCCAGCAGCGCAAGCAGGGCCGCGTCGAGCGCCGCGAGCGCCTCGGGCGAAAGATAGGGCGAGAGCGCAAGCTTGAGACCGAGCGCGAGCGGCCCGGTGATCGCCACGTACAGGAGCACGCCGCGCAGCAGCGCGTCGCGCTTCACCTGGGCGAGGAACCGGCGCAGGCTGCGGCGCACGCGCTCAGGCCGCCGCAGGATCGCGCGCCGGCGGCGCGATCTTGAGGACCTCGTCGATGGTCGTTACTCCGGCCGCCACCTTCATCGCGCCGCTGATGCGCAGCGGCTTCATCCCCTGCTTGTAGGCCCGTTCGCGGATGCGTGCCAGATCGGCGCCGGCGGCGACCAGGTCCTTGATCTCGCTCGTGCAGACGAGCGTCTCGTACACCCCGATGCGGCCCTGGAAGCCGGTCATGCGGCACTCGAGGCAGCCCACCGGCGCATACATGGTGGCCGGGCGCCTGGACTTCCACGGCGCGACCAGCATGTCCCACGCCGCCTCGTCCTCGGACCGGTTCAGCTCGACCTGGCGCTTGCAGTGCGGACACAGCGTGCGCAGCAGGCGCTGCGCCATCACGCCGTTCAGGGTCGCGTTGAGCAAATAGGGCGCGATGCCGAGCTCGAGCAGGCGCGTCACCGCGCTCGGCGCGTCGTTGGTGTGCAGGGTCGAGAGCACCAGGTGCCCGGTGAGCGCCGCCTGCACCGCCATCTCGGCGGTCTCCAGGTCGCGGATCTCGCCCACCATGATGATGTCCGGGTCCTGCCGCATCAGCGCGCGCAGCCCCTCGGCGAAGCCGATCTCGATCGCCGGCTGCACCTGCATCTGGTTGAACTGCGGCTCGACCATCTCGATCGGGTCCTCGATCGTGCAGACGTTGACCTCGGGGGTCGCGAGCTGCTTGAGCGTCGAGTAGAGCGTGGTCGTCTTGCCCGAGCCGGTCGGGCCCGTGACCAGCACCACGCCGTTCGGCCGCTCGGTCATCTCGCGCCAGCGCTCGTGGTCCTCGCGCGTGAAGCCGAGCTCGGCGAAATCGCGGATCAGCACCTCGGGGTCGAAGATGCGCATCACCAGCTTCTCGCCGAATGCGGTCGGCAGGGTCGACAGGCGCAGCTCGACCTCCTGCCCGTCGAGCGTGCGGGTCTTGACCCGCCCGTCCTGCGGACGGCGCTTGTCGACCACGTCCATGCGGCCGAGGATCTTGATCCGGCTGGTCATCGCGTTCAGCACCCCGGCCGGTATCTGGTAGACTTGGTGCAGCACGCCGTCGATGCGAAAGCGCACGATGCCGATGTCGCGCCGCGGCTCGATGTGGATGTCGCTCGCGCGCTGCTCGAACGCGTACTGCCACAGCCAGTCCACCACCCGCACCACGTGCGCGTCGTTGGCGTCGAGCTGCTTGTTGCCGCTGCCGAGCTCGACCAGCTGCTCGAAGCTCGACAGCCCGCTCGCGCCGCTGGCGGACTTGTTGGCGCCCTTGACCGACTTGGCCAGGTTGTAGAACTCGACCTGGTAACGCTCGATGTCCACCGGGTTGGCGATCACGCGCCGCACCTCGACCTTCAGGATGACCGCAAGCTCGCGCTCCCACTCGCGGATGAACGGCTCGGCGGTGGCGATCACCGCCTCCTTGGCGCTGATGCCGACCGGCAGGATGCGAAAGCGCGTCGCGTACGCGCTCGACATGACCTCGGTCACGGCGGAAAAATCGATCTTGAGCGGATCGATGTGCAGGTAGGGCATGCCCACCCTGCGCGCCAGCCACTCGGCCAGCGCGTCGCTCGTGAGCGCGCGCTGCGGCGCCGCCAGGCTCTTCCACTTCTGCTCCGCAACGCCCACCAGGGGGTGCTGGCTGCCGAGGTAGTAGCGCCGCTCCTTCTTCAGCTGCGCGGCGGCGGCGGGGTCGACCATGCCGTCCTCGACCAGCCAGTCGAGGACCTCGCTCAAGGTCAGGCGGTGCTCGCCTGCCGGGGTTTTCACCGCTTGCTGCATGCCGTCGGCCCTTCCCCGGACACTATACCGCAAAGCGGGAAACGGACCTTCGAACGCGGCCGCAGGCACGCGCGGCTCGGGTAGAATCGCTCCCTCACGAAGAGGACACGACGGCCATGAAACGAAAGCACGGCGCCGCCATGGCGCGCGAAACGATCGCCGAAACGCGCATGCGCGAGGCAGCCAAGGAAAAAGGCGACAACAGCTTCAACTACGGTTCGCGCCTGCGCAAGGGATCGCCGACTCGCGGCAAGCGGCGCGGGCGAGTGTACCGCATCAAATAGCATGCGCTATCATTTGCGCCCGTAATCAACAATCACCTCAGGAGAATGGCCATGACGATCAAGATCGGCGACCGGCTCCCTGACGCCAAGCTGAGCGAATCCTTCGATTTCGACGCCACCGGCTGCCCGATGCCGCCGAAAGAAGTCAGCGTCGTAGAGGCGGCCAAGGGAAAGAAGATCGTGATCTTCGGCCTGCCGGGAGCGTATACCCCGACCTGCTCGGCCAAGCACGTGCCGAGCTACGTGGCGAACCTCGACAAGCTGAAGAAGAAGGGGGTGGACGAAGTCTGGTGCGTGGCGGTAAACGACGGCTTCGTGATGAACGCCTGGGGCCGCGACGAAAAGGCGAGCGGCAAGATCCGCATGCTGGGCGACGGCAGCGCGGAGTTCACCAGGAAGCTCGGGCTCGAGCTCGACCTCTCGGCGCGCGGCATGGGCCTGCGCATGCAGCGCTTCTCGATGCTGGTCGACAACGGCGTGGTGAAGCAGCTCAACGTCGAGGCGCCGGGCAAGTACGAGGTTTCGGGCGCCGAGACGATGCTCGGCCAGCTCGGCTGAGACGCCGCAACCAAACTTTACACATGCGCGGTCGGCGGGAACGGCGCGCGGACGTTGTTGGGGCCTTGTCACTTCAACGGAGAACTCCATGAAACGGCTGATTCCCGCCCTCGCCGCCCTGCTGCTCGCCGCCGGCGCGGCCTACGCCCAGTCCGGCCCCTCGGGTGCGGCGCCCACGCCTCCGGGCGCGCGCGCCAGGTCCTGCGACCAAGCGCCCGACCCGGCCCGGTGCGAGGCGCGGCGCAAGGAGCGGCGCGAGGCGTTCGAGGCCGCCAGGCAGGCCTGCAAGGACACCGCGCCCGGGCCCGAGCGGCGCGCCTGCATGACCAAGCAGCTGTGCGCCAGGGCGAAGGATCCGGCGCAGTGCGAGCAGCGCGCCGCGCAGCGCGCCTCGCGCCGGCGCGCAGCGCCGTCGCAGCAATAGCGCTCCTGGGCGGCGGCATCGGCCGATAGAATAACCGGCCAGTGCCGCCGCCCATGCCCATCGCGCCACTTTACGCCGCCCGCGTCGCCCTGGCCTGCCTTGGCGCGGCGCTGATCGGCGTCAATGCCGCGGCGACCGAAGCGCCGCGGCGGGTGGCGGCGATCGAAGGGGTGACCGAGTACCGGCTCGACAACGGGCTGCGCGTGCTCACCGTGCCGGACCCGGGGATCGACACGCTCACGGTGCACATCACCTACCTGGTGGGCTCGCGCCAGGAAGACTATGGCGAAAAGGGCATGGCGCACCTGCTCGAGCACATGCTGTTCAAGGGCGCGCCGCGGCACCCGGACCTGAAGCGCGAGTTCGCCGCCCGCGGCGCGCGCTGGAACGGCACCACCGCCTACGACCGCACCAACTACTTCGAGACCATGCCGGCGAGCGAGGCGAACCTCGACTGGGCGCTCGGCATGGAGGCCGACCGGATGGTCAACTCGTTCATCGCCAAGGCCGATCTCGAGAGCGAGATGACGGTGGTGCGCAACGAGTTCGAGATGGGCGAGAACGATCCCGGCGCGGTGCTGTTCCAGCGCACCCTGCAGCTGGCCTACGCCTGGCACAACTACGGCCACCCCGTCATCGGCGCGCGCTCGGACATCGAGAACGTTCCGATCGCGCGCCTGCAGGCCTTCTACCGCACCTGGTACCAGCCCGACAACGCGCTGCTGATCGTCGCCGGGCGCTTCGATCCGGCGCGCGCGCTCGAGCTGGTGCAGAAATACTTCGCCCCGATCCCGCGCCCGGCGCGCGAGCTGCCCTCGCTCTACACCGAGGAGCCGGCGCAGGACGGCGCGCGCTCGGTGACCCTGCGCCGCGTGGGCGAGGCGCCGATCGTCAGCGCGCTGTACCGCATCCCCGCCGGCAGCGACCCGGACTACCCGGCGCTCGACGTGCTGGTAAGCGTGCTCGGCAGCACGCCCTCGGGCCGGCTGCACCGTGCGCTGGTGAAGAAGGGCCTGGCGAACTACACCTGGGGCTCGGAGCGCGCGCTGCACGACCCGGGATTCGCCTCGTTCGGCGCCGGGCTGCCGAAGGACGCTTCGGTCGACGCGGCGCGCGACGCGCTGCTGGCCGAGCTGGAAGGAATCGGCCGGCACCCGGTGCGCGCCGAGGAGCTGCGGCGCGCCAAGACCGAGCTGCTGAACGACTTCGACAAGGCGCAGCGCGACACGCGCGCGCTGGTGCCCGCGCTGTCCGAGTTCGCCGCGATCGGCGACTGGCGCCTGTTCTTCCTCTACCGCGACCGGCTGCGCGCGGTAAGCGGCGCCGACGTGCAGCGCGTCGCCGTCAGCTACCTCAAGCCGGCCAACCGCGTGCTCGGGGTATTCCTGCCGACCCGGCACCCGGAGCGGGCCGAGATCCCGCCAGCGCCGGACCTCGAGCAGGCGCTCGCCGGCTACCGCGGCGGCGAAGCACCCGCCGCGGGCGAGGCCTTCGACCCCACGCCGGCCAACATCGAGGCGCGCGTGACCCGACGCACGCTCGCCAACGGCATCCGCGTCGCCCTGCTGCCGAAGAAAACGCGCGGCCACACGGTCGTCGCGCGCCTGCTGCTGCACTGGGGCGACGAGCAGAGCATGACCGGGCGCGTCACCGACTGCTCGCTCGCGGGCAGCATGCTCGAGCGCGGCACGCGCGGTCACAGCCGCGCCGAGCTCAGAGACGCCTTCGAGCGGCTGAGCGCCACGGCGGCGATCGGAGGTGACGGCGCGCGGCTCGAGGTTCCCGCCGCCGGGCTCGCGGACGCGCTGCGCCTGGTCGCCGAGGCGCTGCAGCAGCCCGCGTTTCCGCCCGAGGAGTTCGAGGCGCTCAGGCGGGCGCGCCTGACCGACGCCGAAGAACTGCGCAGCGATCCGACGGCGATCGCCGGCCTGCAGCTGTCGCGTCACCTGAACCCCTATCCCAGGGGACACCCTTACTACACCGAGACCATCGACGAGGACGTGGCGCAGCTCCAGACGGCGAGCGTGACAGCGGCCGAAGCCTGCTATCGCGAGCTGCTGGGCGCCACCGGCGCGGATTTCGCCGCAGTGGGCGAGTTCGACCCCGCGGTGCTCGCGCGCCAGCTGGAGGAGCTGTTCGGCGGCTGGAAGACTCCCCGCCCCTTCGAGCGCGTCGCCGCGCGCTACTACGACCAGCCGCCGCTCGAGGGAGAGTTCCGCACCCCCGACAAGGCAAACGCCGCGCTGCGCGCCGGCTTCAACGTCGCGCTGCGCGACGACGACCCCGACTACCCCGCGCTGCTGCTGGCGAACTACCTGCTGGGCGGCTCGCTCTCGGCCCGCATCCCGCAGCGCGTGCGCGAAACCGAAGGGCTGTCCTACAGCGTCTACACCACCTTCAGCGCGGGCGCGTTCTACCCGGTCGCCGCCTTCAGGGTCTCCGCGATCTTCGCCCCCGGCAACAAGGCCCGGGTCGAGCAGGCGGTGCGGGAGGAGCTGGCGCGCGCGGTGCGCGACGGCTTCGGCGCCGCCGAGGTCAAGAGCGGCGCCAAGGCGCTGGTCGAAGCAAGGCGCCTCGGGCGGCGCAGCGACCGCGCGCTCGCCGAACGCCTGGCGGATCACCTTTACCGGCAGCGCGGCTTCGACTGGGACGCACGGCTCGAGCAGCGAATCGCGACGCTAAGCGCAAAGCAGGTGAATGCCGCACTGCGGCGCCACCTCGATCCCGCGCGCCTGTCGGTGATGAGCGCGGGCGACTTCAGGTAGCCGCGCGGGCTACTTGCGCTTGAGCAGGTCGCGGATCTCTTCCAGCAGGATCTCCTGCCGCGGCGGCGCGGGCGGCGCTGCGGGCGCGGCCTGGTCCTCGCGCTTGAGACGGTTGATGCCCTTCACCGCGATGAAGATGACGAACGCGATGATGGCGAAGTCGAACACCGCCTGCAGGAACTTGCCGTAGGCCCAGACCACCGCCGGGGTCGAGCCGCTGGCCGGCTTGAGCGTTAGCGCCAGATCGGTGAAGTTGACCCCGCCGATCAGCAGCCCGAGCGGCGGCATCACGATGTCGCCGACGAACGAGGAGACGATCTTGCCGAACGCGGCGCCGATGATGACCGCGACCGCGAGGTCGACCACGTTGCCCTTGACCGCGAACTCCTTGAACTCTTTCAGAAGAGTCATTTGTTATCTCCGGTTAGTCGATCCTGGCGTAGCTCACGTCGATGATTTCGAGCGTCTCGGAACCCGCGGGGGTCGCGAGCGTGACCGTGTCGCCGGCGCGTGCCTTGAGCAGCGCGCGCGCGATCGGCGAGATCCACGACACCCGGCCGTGCGCCGGGTCCACCTCGTCTACCCCGACGATGGTGATGGTTCGCTCGCCGGCGGCCGAGCGCAGCGCCACCGTGGCGCCGAAGAATACCTGGTCCGTATCGCGCCCGGCGGAATCGACGATCTCGGCGTTCTCGAGCCGCTTGATCAGATAGCGCACGCGCCGGTCGATCTCGCGCAGCCTGCGCTTGCCGTAGATATAGTCGCCGTTCTCGGAGCGATCGCCGTTGGACGCCGCCCACGACACCACCTTCACCACCTCGGGGCGCTCGACCTCGACCAGCTGGCGCCGCTCGGCGTTCAGGCGCGCGTACCCGGCCGGTGAGATATAGTTCTTCGACCCGACCGGAAGCGCCGCGGGATCGCCGCCCGCGTCCTCCAGCGGCGTCTCGGTATCCGTCTCGGTATCCTTTAGGAAGGCCTTGGACATACAGCGTTGAATTCTACCTTGCAGGCCAGCCGGACATGAGCCACGAGAAGCTGGATTTCCTCGCCAGGATGCGCATCCGCGAGCTCGTCCTGATGGGGCTCATCGCCGTCACCGCCCTGATCGCCAACCTGCCGCGCGAGTATGTCGTCGACCGCCTCGGGATCGAGCCGAAGCTGCTGCTCGCCGTGCTCGCCTGCAGCGTGGTGATCGGCCTGTTTCTCTACCTGAAGTTCTTCTTCTTTCTCGCGGTCGTGCTGCTGATCACGGGCGCCAACATGCCGCAGCGCATCGCGGACGGGCTCAACATCTCGCGCGTGCCGCTGGTGCTGGCGCTGATCGCGCTGGTCGGCATCTCGCTCATCAACTACGTGGTCAAGCTGCTGCCGACCGGGCTCGAGCCCAAGCCGCGCGAGCGCAGCCCCGAGGCCGTGCGCGCGATGTTCTACGCCATCGAGCGTGACAATCTAGTCTACGCGCAGAAGGTGCTGGCGATGAATTACGACCCCAACCTGACGCACGAGAACGGCTATACCCCGCTCGCCTACGCGGTGACCAAGGGCAACCTGCAGATGGTCGAGCTGTTCCTGCGCCACGGCGCCGACCCTTCCCTTGCCACCCGGGAGGGCGACACCCCGATCGAGCATGCGCTGCGCCTCGGGCACGCCGAGGTGGCGGAAACGCTGCGCCGCGCGCGCCGCCGTGATACTGTATAATCGTACAGTACGAGCGGTAGCCGCGCCGGCACGCCGGCGCGGCCGGCCGAATCGGCCGCAGAGTCAAGCGGATGCCCGCCGAGGGGGGTTTGCGCGGCCTCGGCGCTGCCACTAGATCTAGTAGGTCGCGAATCCATGACGTCGAACAGGTTGTGTTTTCAAGGCATTAGGCGGAACATTTGATCCCGATTACAAGATAACGTCGAACCGGGAGAGAACAAGGATGAATACCGACCAAACCGGCACCCAGTCGATCGCCGCGGCGGCGCTTGCGGCGCAGGAGATTTCGCGCGACGCGCTGATCGAGAAGTACGCCAAGGGCAAGGAAACGACGATCGAGGAGGTGCGGCGCCGCGTGGCGCGCGCGCTGGCCCAGGCCGAGCCGGAGGACAAGCGCGCGCACTGGGAGCGCCGCTTCATGCGCGCGCTCGAGGACGGTTTCATTCCCGCGGGCCGGATCAATTCCGCGGCCGGGATCGCGCTGCAGGCCACGCTGATCAACTGCTTCGTGCAGCCGGTCGGCGACTCCATATCGGAAGTCGTCGACGGCAAGCCGGGCATCTACACCGCGCTGCAGGAGGCGGCCGAGACCATGCGCCGCGGCGGCGGCGTGGGCTACGACTTCTCCTCGATCCGGCCCAAGGGCGCCGAGGTGAAGGGCACCCATTCGCGCGCCAGCGGTCCGGTGTCGTACATGCGCGTGTTCGACCGCTCGTGCGAGACGGTGGAATCGGCCGGCGCGCGGCGCGGAGCGCAAATGGGGGTGCTGCGCTGCGACCATCCCGACGTCGAGGAGTTCATCCACGCCAAGGACCAGGGCGAGCTGACCAACTTCAACATCTCGGTCGGGGTGAGCGACGCGTTCATGCTGGCGGTGGAGCAGGACCGGGACGTCGAGCTGGTGCACAAGGCCAAGCCCTGGCCGGAGAACGGCGGCTACCAGCGCGACGACGGGATGTGGGTCTACCGCAAGGTCCCGGCGCGCCAGCTGTGGGAGCAGATCATGCGCTCGACCTACGATCACGCCGAGCCGGGCATCCTGTTCCTCGACCGCATCAACCGCGACAACAACCTGAACTACTGCGAGACGATCGAGGCCACCAACCCCTGCGCCGAGCAGCCGCTGCCGCCCTACGGCTGCTGCTGCCTGGGGTCGATCGACCTCACCCGCTTCGTGCGCGAGCCCTTCAGCGACCGGGCCGCCTTCGACTACGAGCACTTCGCCAAGGTGGTGGAGGTCTCGACCCGCATGCTCGACAACGTGCTCGAGGTCACCGCCTGGCCGCTCGAGCAGCAGCATGCCGAGGCGATGGCCAAGCGCCGGGTGGGCCTGGGCTTCACCGGGCTGGGCGACGCGCTGATCATGCTGCGCCTGCGCTACGACACCGACGAAGCGCGCCGCATGGGCGCGCAGATCGCGGAAGCGATGCGCGACAGCGCCTACCGCGCCTCGGCCGAACTGGCGCGCGAGCGCGGCGCCTTTCCCCTGTTCAGCGCCGACCTCTACCTTTCCGGCACCAGCTTCGCGGCGCGCCTGCCGGACGAGATCAAGGCCGTCATCCGCAAGCAAGGCATCCGCAACAGCCACTTGCTGTCGATCGCGCCGACCGGCACCATCAGCCTGGCCTTCGCCGACAACGCCTCGAACGGCATCGAGCCGCCGTTCTCCTGGGTCTATACGCGCAAGAAGCGCATGCCCGACGGCAGCATGAAGGAATTCCCGGTCGAGGACCACGCCTGGCGGCGCTACAAGGCGCTCGGCGGCGAGATGGAGAAGCTGCCGCCCTATTTCGTCACCGCGCTGGAAATCAGCGCGCGCGCGCACGAGCAGATGGTGGCCGCGGTCGCGCCGTTCATCGACACCAGCATCTCCAAGACCGTGAACGTGCCCGAGGACTACCGCTACGAGGACTTCCAGGACCTTTATTTCCACGCCTGGAAGTCGGGCTTGAAGGGGCTGGCCACCTACCGCCCGAACAAGGTGCTCGGCTCGGTGCTGAGCGTCGACAAGCCGGCCGGGCAGCCGCAGGACTTCCGCAGCGACGACGTCAACCGGCGCATCGAGATCAAGACCGTGCCGCAGCCTGTGCTCGCCAGCCTGCGCTGGCCGGGCCGGCCCCAGCTGACCGAAGGCAACCCGGCCTGGACCTACATGATCGAGCACCCGCACGGCCAGTTCGCCGTGTTCGTCGGTCACGTCGAGAACGGCACCAGGCACGCGTTCGAAGTCTGGGTCAACGGCAGCGAGCAACCGCGCGGCCTGGGCGCGCTCGCCAAGGCGCTGTCGATGGACATGCGCGCCAACGACCACGGCTGGCTCAAGCTCAAGCTCGACACGCTCGCCAAGGCCGGCGGCGACGAGCCGTTCGAGATGCCGTTCCCGCCGCACGGCGAGCGCAAGCTCATGCCCTCGGTCGTGTCGGCGTTCGCCCAGGTGGTGCGCTGGCGCGTCGACCAGCTCGGCGCGCTGGGCGAGGGCCCGAGCCCGGTGCTCGACACCATGTTCAGCCACAAGGAACCCAAGACCGGCACCGACGGCACCATGTCGTGGACCGTGGACGTGCTCAACCCGCGCACCGGCGACGACTTCGTGCTCGGGCTGAAGGAAATCACCCTGCCCGACGGCCTCACCCGCCCCTACTCGATGTGGCTCTCGGGCGAATACCCGCGCTGCTTCGACGGCCTGTGCAAGATCCTGTCGCTCGACATGCGCGTGCTCGACCCGGCCTGGATCGGCATGAAGCTGAGGAAGCTGCTCGAATTTCCCGAGCCGCTGGGCGACTTCATGGCCTTCGTGCCCGGCAGCAAGAAGCAGCAGACCTACCCCTCCACCGTGTCCTACCTCGCGCGCCTGATCCTGCACCGCTACGCCATGCTCGGCATCCTCGACGAGCGCGGCATCCCGCTGCAGCAGATGGGCATCCTCGAGACGCCCGAGAAGAAAGGCCAGGCGCCCGTGATGCAAGGCGGGCGCTGCCCCGAGTGCGGCAACTACACCATGATCCGCAAGGACGGCTGCGACTACTGCACCGCCTGCGGGTATGTGGGGGTGTGCGGCTAAGCATGGACCCCGGCTAAGGCAATTTCCTAGCCGGCGCTTTCGGCCGCGTAGCGCGCCAGAAGGCCGGTGCGGACGGCGTAGCGGTAGGTTCGGGAGAAGAACCAGCACGCCAGCAGGATATACAGGACCGCGAGGCCTCCTCCCCACAGTGCCGAGATGAGGGAAACGGGTTCGCCCGCCAGGACTGCCCGCATGCCTTCGAACACGTAGGAAGGCGGCAGCAGTCCAGACACGTACTGCATCCAGGTGGGGAGGGTCTCGATCGGGTAGAAAACGCCGGCGAAGGGGGAGATCAGGGCGGGCAAGGGCCAGATGAACCATTCCGCCGACGGCCCCATGCGCAGCACCGCGGCGCTGCTGACGATCCCCAGGGCGATGCCGCACAGAAACAGGATCAGCAGATACGGAATGATCATGATCCCGTAAGCCAGGAAGGACAGGCCGAAGATGGTCGTGGCGAGCGCGAGCATGATCGCCAGGCCCACCGCGCTGGTGGCCACGCTGGAGAGGATCAGGCCGGCGAGGTAGTCGGCGACGGTGAGCGGCGTGGCGAAGATGTTGAGGAAATTGCGCGACCACACGTCCTCGAAGAAGGCCATGGTCACGCCCTGCATCACCCGCACCAGGAAATCCCATAGCAGCACGGCGCCCAGCAGCGCGGGCACGAAATCGAAGCCGGACGAGCTGACGCTGTTGAGGTATCTGGTGATGAATCCCCAAAGGATCATGTCGATGGCGACCCAGGCGAACAGCGGAAACATGCGCGAGAAGCTGCCGCGGATGAGATAGGCCTGGCGCAGCACGATCGCGAGGGTGCGGGTAAAGGACATGGCGCTCAACGTTCGCCAAGGCTGAGCGGTTCGCGCGCCACGGTGACGAAGAGTTCTTCCAGACTCTCCTTGCCGTGTTCGCGGGGCAGCGTCCTGGGATTGCCTTCGAGCAGGATCCGGCCGCGCGAGAGGAACAGCACCCGGTCGCAGACCTCCTGCACCTCGTACATGTTGTGCGAGGTCCAGAGGATGCCGGACGCTCCCTGCGCGGCGAACTCGTGGATCCGCGCCCGGATGTCGCGCGCCGCCGAGGGATCGAGCGAGGCGGTCGGCTCGTCCAGCAGCAGCAGGCGCGGCCGGTTGAGCATCGCCTTCGCGAGCCCGACGCGGGTCTGCTCGCCCGAGGAGAGCACGCCGCACTTCACGTCCCGAAAACGATCGAGCTCGAATTGCGCCAGCAGCGCGTCGATGCGCGCGCGCAGCTCGGCGACGCCGTACAGCAGGCCGAACACGCGCAGGTTCTGGTACACGGTCAGATTCCCCGGCAGGGGCGCGTAGACCGCGGCGAAATTCGTGGCTTGCAGCGCCCGGGAACGGCTGGTGGCGAGATCCACGCCGCCGACCCGGATCGTCCCCGCGCTCGGCTCCAGGACGCCAAGGATCATGTTGATGATGGTGGTCTTGCCCGCGCCGTTGGGGCCGACCAGGCCGACGATCTCGTTGTGGCCGACGCAGAAACTCACGCCATCCACGGCCGTGGTGCGGCCGTAAGTCTTGCGCAGCTGCGCCACTGCCAGCGCCGTGGATTGGACTTGGTCGCCCGCCGCCGTCGTAGCACTCATGCGCATCCCTGCGAGGATTGTATCCCCGCGCCGCTTCAGTCCAGGCGCTAGACTAAGCGCCATCGAATGTACCGTGAGGTGGATGCCGTGATCAGGCTGCTTTCGGGGGTGGGTCGCGCCACCATTCGACATGCGCGACAGCCTGCGACGCATGGCAAACCCCGACCACGAGCCGCGGTTGCGGTGACAGCTCGCAGCCTCACGGTTGCGATCGCCGCGTGCGCCCTCGCGCTCGCGTACGTGCCGTCCGCCGGCGCGGGCGAGCTCGTGGGCCGCGTGGTCGGGGTCGCCGACGGCGACAGCCTTACGATCCTCGGCGCCGACAGGCAGCAACAAATAATCCGGCTCGCCGACATCGACGCGCCCGAGCAGGCGCAGCGCTTCGGAACGCGCTCCCGGCAGTCGCTCGCCGAGCTCTGCGCCGGCAAGCTGGCGCAGGCGCAGGATCGGGGATTCGACGGCGAGGGTCGCAAGCTGGGCTGGGTGATGTGCGCCGGCATCAATGCGAACGGCGAACAGGTGCGCCGCGGCATGGCCTGGGTGTACGCGCAGTACGCTGCGCCGACGTCCGCGCTCTATACGCTCGAGGCAGATGCGAGACTGGCGCGGCGCGGGCTGTGGCGCGATCGGCATCCGGTGGCGCCATGGGTATGGCGCGCGGCTAGCCGGCCTTGCGAGCCGACAGGCCTTCGCGCGTCGCGATGCCGCGCAGCAGCCGGCCGAGCAGGTCCGCGCCGGTGATGATGCGCCGCTCGCGCGGGCCCCAGATGAGGATCAGGTCGTTGTCGACCACGTCGTCGCCCGGATGCTCCGGGGTGACCTTCATGCGGCCGATGACGTCGCCCAGGCGGGTGCGCAAGTCGGTTATCACGATCGGGCGGTGCCAGTACGCCTCGGGCTTGGGTGTGCCCTTGTCGAACAGCGCGTCGCGCAGGAAATGGTGGGCGTCCATCACAAGGCAGGGCTGACCGGCGCGGTCGGTGAAGATGACCCACTTCTTGCCCGAGGCGTCGAGCCGGCGCAGGAACGGGTCGTCGGGCGAGCGCGCATACGGCGGCAGCGCCGGCCTGCCGTCGACTACCGGCAGCTCGATCACGCTCAGCGGATCGACCGGCTCGCCTTCGTCGCGCACCGCGATGTCGTCCAGGTCGAGGAAGTTGAGCGCGCCGGTCCCCTCCAGCCGCCCGACCTCGCTGCCGCCGGACTCGACGTGACGCATGATCAGCGCGCGGAAGTCGCGCTCGCGGAAGAAGCTGATCGACTCCGGCCCCAGCCACCAGTCGAGCAGCAAGGCGGTCGACTTGGCGAGCGGGAACAGGATCACCCGATAAGCCCGCAGCACCGGCGCCAGGCGCGCCGCCACGCGCAGCGCATGGCGCGAGAAGTAGGCCTGCGGGATGATTTCGCCGAAGAACGTGATGACGACGGTGGAAAAGACGAAGGCCGAGATGCCCGCCAGCACCGAGTCCGACAGCAGGGTGAGCAGCACGTTGACCGAGACGTTGCCCCACAAGACGGTCGACAAGGTGAGGTTCGAGTCCCGCCGCAGGCCGAGCAGCGCCGCCGCGTCGCGCTTGCCTCCGGCCGCCTCCACCTCCAGGCGCAGCCGGCTGACGCTGAAGATCGCCAGGTTGAGCCCGGAGAACATCGCCGACTGGCTCACGCACAGCGCGATGCCGATCCAGGTCAGCGCGCCGCTCGACCAGGGCAGGTAGTCAAGCATCGCGCCCGAGCGTTTTTTCCAGCTCCAGCACCTGCAGCGTGGTCTTGAGCACCGCGTCCGGGTTGAGGCTCATCGAGTCGATGCCGATCTCGACCAGGAACCGCGCCATCTCGGGGTAGTCGGAGGGCGCCTGGCCGCACAGCCCGGAGTGGCGGTGATTGCGCCGGCAGCCCTCGACCGCGAGCCGGATCATCTGCTTCACCCCGTCGTCGCGCTCGTCGTAGTCGAAGGCCACGATCTCCGAGTCGCGGTCGACGCCCAGCGTGAGCTGGGTAAGGTCGTTCGACCCGATCGAAAAGCCGTCGAACAATTGCGCGAAGGCGTCGATCTGGATCACGTTGTTGGGAATCTCGCACATGACGTAGATCTCGAGCCCGTCCTTGCCGCGCGCCAGGCCATGTTCGGCCATCGCCTTGAGCACGCGCTCGGCTTCGTCGATGCGGCGGCAGAAGGGGATCATCAGCTTGAGGTTGGTCAATCCCATGACCTCGCGCACCCGCCGCATCGCGGCGCACTCCAGCGCGAAGCCCTCGGCGTAGGCGGGGTGCGCATAACGCGCTGCGCCGCGAAAGCCGATCATCGGATTGCCCTCGTTCGGCTCGAACGCGCGCCCCCCGATCAGCGCCGCGTACTCGTTGCTCTTGAAGTCCGACATGCGCACGATGACCGGCTTCGGATGGAACGCGGCGGCGATGGTGCCGACGCCCTCGGCCAGGCGCTCGACGAAGAAGTCGGCCGGCTTGGCGTAGCCGCGGCACAGCCGGGCGATCGTGGCGCGCTCGGCCGCGTCGGCGACCTTGTCCGGATGCACGAGCGCCATCGGGTGCACCTTGATCGACTCGCTGATGATGAACTCCATTCGCGCCAGCCCGATGCCGTCGTTCGGCAGGAAGCTGGTCTTGAACGCGAGCTCCGGGTTGCCCAGGTTGATCATGATCTGGGTCGCCGGGCGCTGCAGCCCCGCGAGGTCGGTGCGCTGCACCTCGAACGGCACCTTGCCGCGGTAGATCCGGCCGACGTCACCCTCGGCGCACGACACCGTGACAGTTTCTCCGCTCTTGAGCGCGGTGGTCGCGTTGTCCGCGCCGACGACCGCGGGGATGCCGAGCTCGCGCGCCACGATCGCCGCATGGCAGGTGCGCCCGCCGCGGTTGGTCACCACCGCACCCGCGGTCTTCATCACCGGCTCCCAGTCCGGCGTCGTGGTGTCGGCGACCAGCACTTCACCGGGCCGGAACTGCGCCAAATGGGAGACGTTTTCGATCACGCGCACCGCGCCGCTGACGACCTTCTCGCCCACCGAGCGGCCCGAGGCAAGCACCTCGCCCGCGCCCTTGACGGAGTAGATCTCCAGCACGTTGCCGCGCTTCTGCGAGGCCACGGTTTCCGGGCGCGCCTGCACCATGTAGAGCCTCCCATCGTCTCCATCCTTGGCCCACTCCATGTCCATCGGGCGCGGCTTGCCGGCTTTGGCGCTGTAATGCTTCTCGACCTTGATCGCGTAGTCGGCCAGCGTCAGCGCTTCGCCGTCGTCGATGCAGAAGCGCGTGCGCTCCGCCTCCGAGGTCGGCAGGTTGCGCGTGGTGTTGCGCGAGCCGCCGTGCGCGTAGACCATCTTTATCTTCTTGCTCCCCAGGCTGCGCCGCAGCACCGCGCGGCGGCCCGCTTCGAAGGTCGGCTTGAAGACGTAGAACTCGTCCGGATCGACCGCTCCCTGCACCACGTTCTCGCCCAGGCCGTAGGCGCCGGTGATGAACACCACGTCGCGAAAGCCCGATTCGGTATCGAGGCTGAAGATCACGCCGCTCGCCGCCAGATCGGAGCGCACCATCTTCATCACGCCGATCGACAGGGCCACCTTGAAGTGGTCGAATCCCTGGTCGATGCGGTAGTGGATCGCGCGATCGGTGAACAGGCTGGCGAAGCAGCGCCGACAGGCGTCGAGCAGCGGCTCGTCGCCCTGCACGTTGAGAAAGGTCTCGTGCATGCCGGCGAAGCTCACGTCCGGCAGGTCCTCGGCCGTGGCCGAGGAGCGCACCGCGACGCTTAGCCGCGGGCCGTACTCTTTCTGCAACGACCCGTAAGCCTGCAGAATCTCTTTGCGCAGGTCCTGCGGCAGCGGAGCGCCATACACCAGGTCGCGCGCCTGCTTGCCGCGCCGCGCAAGATCCTCCATGTCCTCGGACCGCAGGCCGTCGAGCGCATCGCGCAGGCGCTGCGCGAGGCCGGCTTTCTCCAGCACGTAGCGGTAGGCCTGCGCGGTGATCGCGAAGCCGTTCGGGATCCGCACGCCCTGCGGCATGAGCTCGCGGTACATCTCGCCGAGCGACGCGTTCTTGCCGCCTACCGACGGAACATCGTCTATGCCGATTTCGTTGAAGAACCGGATATAGCGATATTCACCGGACATGATCTGCCTCCTGTTTCTCGAAGCTCATTACATATCGCGCCACATGCGCTGCCTTGACCTGTGTCAAACGTTTCCGGTTGCCGAAGCTTCACGATGGCGGCTAAAGCGATTCTGGAGCGCCGCGGCGCAAGCGAGCCGACAGTCCATGAGCGATCACGAGCCGAAATCCTCCGACGTAAAGCCGACCATCCCGGGCCCCGCGCATCCGCGCATGCGGCGCGAACCCCTGCCCTGGCAGGAGCCCAAGCCCAAGCAGGATGATCCGGACGCGCCGCGCCGGATCCAGGCCATCCTCGAGAGCGCGAGCTATCGCGAGGCCGACCGCGACGTCGATTTCCTGCAGCATGACGACACGCGCGGACCGCGCCTGCAGCTCGACTACCTGAAGCCCGAGCTCCTGCTCGAGCAGCACCGCATCCGCCACACCATCGTCGTGTTCGGCAGCACGCGCATCGCGGAACCGGCGGCCGCCCGGCGGCGCGTCGACGAGCTGCGGCGCTCGTTGGGCGAGGACCCGCGCGATGCCGAACGCCACAAGCGCCTCGCCGTCGCCGAGCGGGTGCTGGCCAAGAGCCGCTACTACGAGGTCGCGCGCGAGCTGGGCCGCCTGGTCGGAAAGGCCGGCGAGCGCGCCGAAGGCGACCGGGTGGCGGTGGTCACGGGCGGCGGGCCGGGGGTGATGGAAGCCGCCAACCGCGGCGCCTACGACGTCGGCGCGAAGTCGGTCGGGCTGAACATTACCCTGCCGCACGAGCAATACCCGAATCCGTACGTCACCCCCGGACTGTGCTTCCAGTTCCACTATTTCGCGCTGCGCAAGCTGCATTTCCTGCTGCGCGCGCGGGCACTGGTCGCCTTTCCGGGCGGCTTCGGTACCTTCGACGAATTGTTCGAGACCCTGACTTTGGTGCAAACCCGCAAGATCAAGCCGCTGCCGATAATCCTCGTAGGCGAGGCGTACTGGCGGCGCGCCGTGGACCTGGATTTTCTGATCGCCGAGGGCGTGATCGACGCCGAAGACCGCGAGCTGCTCTGGTTCGCCGAGACTGCGCAGGAGATCTGGGACGGAATCCTGCACTGGTACCGCTTGGCCGGCGAGCCGCTTTTTCCGGAAACCTGAGACGGGAGATCAGCGTGAAGCTATCGTTCCACGGCGCCGACCGCGGCGTCACGGGCTCGTGCCACCTGGTCGAGTGCGCCGGCCGTCGCGTCCTGATCGACTGCGGCCTGTACCAGGGCGGGGGCGAGATCGAGGAAGAGAACGCGGCCCCCTTCGGCTTCGAGCCGGCCGGGATCGACCACGTGCTGCTGACGCACGCCCACCTCGATCACTGCGGCCGGCTGCCGCTGCTGGTCAAGCGCGGCTTTCGCGGCGAGATCGTCACTACCGCGCCGACTCGGGAGCTGGCGCGCCTGGTGATGCTCGACGCCGCCCATCTGCAGGAGGAGGAGGCGCGCCACCGCGCCCGCTGGGCGGAGCGCCGCGGCAAGCAAAGCGAGGCGATCGGCCCGCTGTACTCGATCCTCGATGCGCTCAACACCCAGGACGCGTTCGGGCGCAGCGCCGCCTACGGCCAGGCGCTGCAGATCGCGCCCGGCATCCGCGCCACCTTCCTCGATGCGGGCCACATCCTCGGCTCGGCCAGCATCCTGCTCGAGCTCGAGGAGGGCGGCGAGCGGCGCCGCGTGCTGTTCTCGGGCGATCTCGGCAACGCCGGCCGGCCGCTGCTGCGCAACCCCGCCCCGGCGCCGCACGCCGACGCGGTGGTCATGGAAACCACCTACGGCGACCGGCTGCACAAGCCGCTGGCGCCGTCGGTGGAGGAGCTGTACCAGGCCGTGGCCGACACCTTCGAACGCGGCGGCAACGTGATCATCCCGACCTTCGCGCTCGAGCGCGCCCAGGAACTGCTGTTCTACCTGCGCGCCGGGATCGAGCAGCGGCGCCTGTCGCGCTCGATCCAGGTGTTCCTCGATTCGCCGATGGCGATCTCGGCCACCGCCATCTTCGAGCGCTATCCCGCGTTCTACGAGGCGCGCACGGCGGAGCTGTTCCGCGACGGCCGCGACCCGTTCCGCCTCCCGGGGCTGCATTTCACGCGCGAGACCGCCGAGTCGGTGGCGATCAACCGCATCGTCGGCGGCGCAGTGATCATGGCGGGCTCCGGCATGTGCACCGGCGGGCGGGTGCGCCACCACCTCAAGCACAACCTCGCGCGCGAGCACTGCAGCGTCGTATTCGTCGGCTTCGCGGCCCAGGGAACAATGGCGCGGCGCATCATCGACGGCGCCAGGAGCGTGCGCATCTACGGCGAGGAGATCGCGGTGCGGGCGCGCATCTTCACCATCAACGGTTTCTCGGCGCATGCCGACCAGGCCGAGCTGCTCGCCTGGCACGCGCAGTCCGCACCGGCACGTACTTTCCTGGTTCACGGCGACGAGGCCGCGATGCGCGCCCTCGCCCCGCGCCTCAAGGGGACGCGGGTCGAGATGCCCAGCCTGAACCAGCAGTTCGAGCTCTGAGCAGCTCGTCGCGCACAAGGAGGTCGAGCTCCGCATCGACGCGCGACGCCAGCGCCTCGAGCGCGCCCACGACCGCCGCGGACATCGCCGCGCCGGTGGCGAACTGCGCGCCCTCGAGCGCGTACACCACGCATGCGCCGGGCAGCGCGCCGAGAGCGCGCGCAAGCTCGATCCCCTCGGCCAGGCCGAAGCCGTGCGTCGAGCAGCCGAACAGGCCCTGCGGCAGCGGCTCGGCCGCCGCGTCCAGGCGGTGCAGCCGGCCCGGCTCGGCGCCCGCCGCGGCGTCGACGATCAGCGCCGCGGCGCGCCCGCGCAGCGCCTCGAGCAGCGCGGTCGCCTCGCCGCTTTGCTCGCGGATCTCGACCCCGGCGCGCGGGCGCAGCCGGCGCGCGACCAGGACGCCCGCCGCGTCGTCGGCGCGCAGCGCGTTGCCCACGCCGATCACGACCACCGGCGCGCTAGCCACGCTCGACCTCGAGTTTGAGAAAATGGCAGGAGCAGGAAATGCAGGGATCGTAGTTGCGGATGGTCTGCTCGCAGCGCCAGCGTAGCGCCTCGTCGTCCATCTCCAGCCAGTCCGGCAGGAAAGCGCGCAGGTCGTCCTCGATGCTCGACTGGTTCTGCGAGGTGGGCGGCACGATCCGGGCATCGGTGATCGTGCCCTCGGCGTCGAGCGCGTAGCGGTGGTACAGCAGGCCGCGCGGCGCCTCGGTGCAGGCGCAGCCGGCGCCCGCGCGCGGCTCGAGCGGCACCGCGGCCCGCTCGGGCTCGCGGTAGCCTTCGATCAGCCGCAGTGCCTCGTCGCAGGCGTACAGGGTCTCGACCGCGCGCACCACGATGCTTCGGTAAGGGTTGGCGCACACCGCGCCCAGCCCGGCGGCACGCGCCGCCTCCTGCGCGAGCGGCGAGAGTCGGTCGAAGTTCAGGCTGTAGCGCGCCAGCGGCCCGACCAGGTAGGCGCCCCGGCCCCGAATGACCGACTGCAGCGCGGTCGAGTACGCGACGTGCCGCTCCTCGAAGTGCTGCTCGTACTCGCGCGCCCCGATGTCCAGGCCCTTGTTCGACACCACGCGCCCTTCGTTGAACGGGTATTCGTCCGGGTGCCGCAGCGCGACGAATTCGTAGTCGCGCTCGCAGTCGGGGAACTCGAAGCGCGCGACCCAGCGCACCGTCTCGAGCGCGGCGTCGCGCGCCCACTTAAGCCGCTCGGCCAGCGGCGCGAGCTCGCGCCGCGTGGGTGTGCGGTAGAAGCCGCCGACGCGCACGTTGATCGGATGCACTTCGCGTCCGCCGAGCAGCTGCAGAATCTCGTTACCGACCTTCTTCAGCTGCAGCCCGCGCTCGACCTCGGCCCGGTGCTCGCGCGCCATGGCGATCGCGCTCTCGTAGCCCAGGAAGTCGGGCGCGTGGAGCATGTAGACGTGCAGCATGTGGCTCTCGATCCACTCGCCGCAGTACAGCAGCCGGCGCAGCGCGCGCAGCGGCGCGTCGATCGCGACCCCGAACGCGTCCTCCATCGCGTGCACCGCGCTCATCTGGTAGGCCACCGGGCAGATGCCGCAGATGCGCGCCGTGATGTCGGGCGCCTCGCCGAACGCGCGCCCGCGCAGGAAGGCCTCGAAGAAGCGCGGCGGCTCGAAAATGCGCAGCTCGACGGCCCGCACCGCGCCGTCGCGCAGCGTGACGTGCAGCGCCCCCTCCCCCTCGACCCTTGCGAGATAGTCGACCTGGATCGTCCTACGCGTCATGGCGCTCGCTTTCGGTCTTGAAGGGCTCGGCCTGCGCGTTGAAGTTGCGGAACACGCGCAGCACGTCGCGCGCCGGCATGCCGAGGGCGCGCAGGCGCTGGCCCAGCGCATGCGCGTTCGGCGTCTCCATCGGTCCGAAGCAGCCGTAGCAGCCGCGGCGGTAGGTCGGACACAGCGCGC
>DATIZK010000090.1:0-25838 GCA_035517095.1 Burkholderiales bacterium | reverse complement strand
AGCATGATCGACGGAAAAGACAGGGACGGCGGAGGCGTGTTGCCGCTGCGAAACGAACGAAGAGAAAGATGAAGAAATAGACGTACACAATTTTAGATTGAGTGAGTTTGTCCTGCGCCTCAATGCCAAAAGCCTCCCCTTTTGCTCGCGACTCGGTAGCGACTTTCGCCGACTAAAACTGCTGGATCGGGTGGCGCTAGCGTCTGTTTTTGACGCCATTGCCGCCGCTTGCTCCGGAAGGATAGCCCGACGGCAAAGGCCGAATAGCGGCCACCGGCGACAGCGACAGACTCGCTAGAGCGGGGGCTGTCCGGTCAGCGGCGTGCCCAACTAACGATTTGAGTTGAAGCGCTGTGCTTGGCAACCTCGGAAACGAATATGTGCAGGTCCGTGGTCACGTCCGCCAGATCCTCGGCTCGACGGCGTTGCGGCCGGCGAGCGCGGGGCGCAGCACGGACCACAGGCGCGCGAGGAGGTGCTTGGCGCGTTCGCTTGAGTCGCCAAGGTAGCGCGCGACGAGAACCTGCGGCAGTTGCGTGACGGCGAGGTCTTCGATCGCGCGGCAGGCGGCGAGATCGAATTGCGCGCCGGCGGCGATGAGCGTGGCGCAGACCGGGTGCGAGCGCAGGCCGGCGGGCGAATCGAGCAGAGCGCCGCCGCCTTCGATGCGGCCGCGCTCGAGCCACGCGAGCCTGCCGTCCAGATAGAGCCTGTTGTCGAGGCGGATTTCGCCTCGGGCGAAGCGCTCGCCCGAGCCGGTGCGGCCCAGGCACAGGATCTCCCAGCCGAGATAGCGCGCGTCGCCGGCCAGGCGCACTTCGGACTCGAGTGCCGCCAGCGCGCCGTCGAACACGATCGTCTCCTGCGGCAGCCACTCGAGCAGCGCGCCGGGCGCGAGCTCGAAGTCCAGCCGCTGGCGCGCCAGGGCCCCGGCCGAGCGGTACCACTTGCCCGCCCCGGGCGTGGTGAGCAGCGCGTGCGCGCCCTCGCCCGCGCGCAGCGAGAGCTCGAGCTCGTCGCCGCCCGCGATTCCCGCCGGCGGGTGGACCACGATCGCGTGGCACACCTCGCCGCCCTCGGGGTAGAGCGGCTTTTGCACCACCAGCGGCCCGTCGTGGCGGCGCGCGGCGAGCACGGTGCGCCCGGCCGCGCGCTCGAAGCGCAGCGCGAGCTCGGCCTTCCAGGGCGCCGCGACCGGCTCCGCGATCCGCATGCGCGGATCATACCGCCAGCAGCTTCTTGACGCCGTCCTTCTCCATGTCGGCGCCGGCGCCGCGCAGGACGATCTCGCCGCGCTCCATCACCAGGTACTGGTCGGCGAGCGACTGGGCGAAATCGTAGTACTGCTCGACCAGCAGGATCGACATCTCGCCGCTCGCCGCCAGGGCGCGGATCGCGCGCTCGATGTCCTTGATGATCGAGGGCTGGATGCCCTCGGTCGGCTCGTCCAGGATCAGCAGCCGCGGCGCCATCGCGAGCGCGCGCCCGATCGCGAGCTGCTGCTGCTGCCCGCCCGAGAGGTCGCCGCCGCGCCGTCCGAGCATCGACTTCAGCACCGGGAACATCTCGTAGATGCGCTCGGGCACGCGGCGCACTCCCATCAGCAGGTTTTCCTCGACCGTCAGGCGCGGGAAGATCTCGCGCCCCTGCGGCACGTAGCCGATGCCGGCGCGGGCGCGCAAGTACGGCTTGGCATGCGTGATGTCCTTGCGGTAGAAGCTCACCACGCCGCTCGCGGCCGGAATCAGGCCCATCAGCGTCTTCAGCAGCGTGGTCTTGCCCACGCCGTTGCGCCCGAGCAGCGTGGTCACCTTGCCCGCGGGGACCTCGAACGAGAGATCGCGCAGGATGTGGCTGCCGCCGTAGTACTGGTTCAGGCCCTCGATCGCGAGCATCTCAGCGCCCCAGGTAGACTTCGATCACCTTCGGGTCGGCCTGCACCTGCTCGTGCGGCCCCTCGGCCAGCACGCTGCCCTCGTGCAGCACGGTCACCTTGCGCGCGATGCGGGCGATGAACGCCATGTCGTGCTCGACCACCACCAGCGAATGCCTGCCGGCGAGCGACAGGAACAGCTCCGCGGTGCGCTCGGTCTCCTCGTCGCTCATGCCGGCCACCGGCTCGTCGAGCAGCAGCAGCTTCGGCTCCTGCATCAGCAGCATGCCGATCTCGAGCCACTGCTTCTGGCCGTGCGAGAGCAGCCCGGCGCTGCGGTCCGCCGCGCCGGCGAGCCCGACGCGCGCCAGCATCGACGCGATGCGGTCGCGCTCCTCGGAAGACAGGCGCGCGAACAGCGTGCGGCGCACCCGCTTGTCGGCCTTCATCGCCAGCTCCAGGTTCTCGAACACCGTGTGCTGCTCGAAGATGGTCGGCTTCTGGAACTTGCGCCCGATGCCGGCCTGCGCGATCTGGGCCTCGCTCAGCCGGGTCAGGTCGATCGTCTGGCCGAAGAAGGCGGTCCCCGCGTCGGGCCGGGTCTTGCCGGTGATGACGTCCATCATGGTGGTCTTGCCCGCCCCGTTGGGCCCGATCACGCAGCGCAGCTCTCCCACGTCGATGCTGAGCGAGAGGCTGTTCAGCGCCTTGAAGCCGTCGAAGCTGACGCTTATGTCGTCCAGGTACAGGATCGCGCCGTGGCTGGTGTCCAGGCCGGCGGTCGCCATGCGGCCGTACAGCGCCTCGCCCGCGGGCGGACTGGAGTCGAGCGCGCTCGAGTAGGCGATGCTGCTCATGCCGCCGCCGGCCGGCGCAGCAGGCGCAGCGCGCCGACCACGCCCTGCGGCAGGAACAGGGTCACCAGGACGAACAGCAGCCCGAGGAAGTAGAGCCAGATCTCGGGAAAGGCCTGGGTGAAGAAGCTCTTGGCGCCGTTTACCGCGAACGCGCCGAGCAGCGCGCCGACCAGCGTGCCGCGCCCGCCGACCGCGACCCAGATCGCGATCTCGATCGAGTTCGCGGGCGACATCTCGCTCGGGTTGATGATCCCGACCTGCGGCACGTAGAGCGCGCCGGCAATGCCGCACAGCACCGCCGACAGGGTGAACACGAACAGCTTGTAGTGCTCGGTGTTGTAGCCGCAGAACATGACGCGCTGCTCGGCGTCGCGGATCGCGGCCAGCACGCGGCCGAACTTGGAGCTTACCAGCCAGCGCGCGAGCAGCAGCGTGCCGAGCAGCGCCGCGGCGCTGAGCATGAACAGCGCGACCCGCATCTGCGGCGTCGCGATCGGGATGCCGAGGATGCGCTTGAAGTCGGTGAAGCCGTTGTTGCCGCCGAAGCCGGTGTCGTTCCTGAAGAACAGCAGCAGCGCGGCGTAGGTCAGGGCCTGGGTGATGATCGCGAAGTACACGCCCTTGATGCGCGAGCGGAACGCGAACCAGCCGAACACGTAGGCGAGCAGTCCCGGCACCAGCACCACCAGCGCCGCGCAGTACCAGAAATGCTCGCTGAAGCTCCAGTACCAGGGGTAGGCCTTCCAGTCGAGGAACACCATGAAGTCCGGCAGGTGGCTGTGGTAGACGCCGTCCAGCCCGATCTGGCGCATCAGGTACATGCCCATGGCGTAGCCGCCGAGCGCGAAGAACAGGCCGTGCCCGAGCGACAGGATCCCGGCGTAGCCCCACACCAGGTCCATCGCCAGCGCCACGATCGCGTAGCACAGGAACTTGCCGCACAGGCCCACCCAGTACTGGGACAGGTGCAGCGCGCTGCTCTCCGGCACGGCGAGCGCCAGCACCGGCACCACCAGCAGCAGCGCGGCCGCGAACGCAACGAGCGCGATCCAGCCGCGCGGGCTGAACAGCCGGGTCATGCCTCGACCGCCCGGCCCTTGAGCGCGAACAGGCCCTGCGGGCGCTTCTGGATGAAGATGATGATGAACACCAGCACCGCGATCTTGGCCAGCACCGCGCCCGACCAGGACTCGAGCAGCTTGTTCACCAGCCCCAGGCCGATGCCCGCGTACACGGTGCCGGCGAGCTGGCCGACGCCGCCCAGCACCACCACCATGAACGAGTCGACGATCAGGCCCTGGCCGAGCGCGGGCCCGACGTTGCCGATCTGCGACAGCGCGCAGCCGGCCAGCCCGGCGATCCCGCAGCCCAGGCCGAAGGCCAGGGTGTCGACGCGCGCGGTCGGCACGCCGACGCAGCCCGCCATGGCGCGGTTCTGGGTCACGCCGCGCACGTAAAGGCCGAGCCGGGTGCGGGTGAGCAGCAGCCAGATCCCGCCCACCACCGCGGCGGCGAACAGGATGATCACGATCCGGCTGTACGGCAGCACCAGGTTGGGCAGCGCCTGCACCCCGCCCGACATCCAGCTCGGGTTGTCGACCTGCACGTTCTGCGCGCCGAAGATCGAGCGCACGCACTGGATCAGGATCAGGCTGATGCCCCAGGTGGCGAGCAGCGTCTCGAGCGGCCGGCCGTAGAGCCAGCGGATCACCGTGCGCTCGAGGATCATGCCGACCCCGCCGGAGACCGCGAACGCCGCGGGCAGCGCCGCCACCAGGTACCAGTCCAAGGCGCCCGGCGCCCAGGCGTGGAACAGGTTCTGCACCACGTAGGTGGCGTAGGCGCCGAGCATGATCAGCTCGCCGTGCGCCATGTTGATCACGCCCATCAGGCCGTAGGTGATCGCCAGGCCGAGCGCGGCGATCATCAGGATGCTGCCCAGGCTCACGCCGGCGAACAGCAGCCCGAGCCGCTCGCCCCAGGCCAGCCGCCCGCGCACGTCGGCCAGGCTCGCCTGCGCCGCGGCGCGGATCTGGGCGTCCGGTTCGGCCCAGCTGCCGTCGGGCTTCTTCTCCACCAGCGGCAGCAGCAGGGTCTCGGTCCTGGAGTTGCCCGAGCCGGCGAGAATGCGGATCGCGGCCAGGCGGTCGGCCTTGCTGCCCGCGTGCAGGCGCACCGACGCGGCGACGATCTCGAGCACGCCCTTGATCTCGGGGTCGGTCTCGCGCGCCAGGGCCTTTTCCACCACCGGCAGCGCCGCGGCGCGCGGGTCGTCGGCCAGCTCGCGCGCGGCCTTAAGGCGCGTGGCGCGGTCGCGCGACACCAGGCGCAGCGCCGAGACCGCGGAGTCGAGCACGCCGCGGACGCGGTTGTTGAGCACCACGTCGCTCGCGTCCGCCGGCAGCGGCGAGATTTTCTCGCCGCTCACCGCGTCGGTCGCCGAGTCGCCCTGGATGATCAGCACCCGCTCGCCCGAGGTCTGCACGTTGCCCGCGAGCAGCGCCTTGAGCAGCGGCTCGGCCTGCTCGTCGCCGGACTCGAGCAGCGCGTTGATCGCCGCGATCTTGTCCTCGCTCGTGTCGCCGAGGGCCAGCTTGTGCACCACCGCGGCGTCCAGCGCCAGCGCCGGCGGCGGGGCGAGCGCCGCCAGCGCGAGCAGCGCGGCCAGGATCAGGCTGCGCACCGCCTGCTCAGCTCTTCTTGGTCATCTTTACCGCGATTTCCTCCTTGCCCTTGTCCTCCGGCAGGTACGGGCTCCACGGCTGCGCCTTGATCGGACCCTTGGTCTTCCACACCACGTCGAACTGCCCGTCGGCGCGCACCTGGCCGATGAACACCGGCTTGTGCAGGTGGTGGTTCTGGGGGTCCATCTCGATCGTGAAGCCGTCCGGGGCGCGGAATTTCTGCCCGCCGACGGCGGCGATCACCTTGTCGACGTCGAAGCTTCCGGCCTTCTCGACCGCCTGCTTCCACATGTGGATGCCGACGTAGCTGGCCTCCATCGGGTCGTTGGTGAGCGGCTTGTCCGCGTAGGGCAGCTTCTTCCTCTTGGTATAGGCGGCCCACTCCTTCTTCCAGGCCGCGTTGACCGGGTTCTTGAGCGACATGAAGTAGTTCCAGGCCGCGAGCTGGCCGACCAGCGGCTTGGTGTCGACCCCGCGCAGCTCTTCCTCGCCGACCGAGAACGCGACCACCGGGATGTCGGTCGCCTTCAGGCCCTGGTTGCCGAGCTCCTTGTAGAACGGCACGTTGGAGTCGCCGTTGATGGTCGACACGACCGCGGTCTTGCCGCCGCCGGCGAACTTCTTGATGTCGGCGACGATGGTCTGGTAGTCGCTGTGCCCGAAGGGGGTGTAGACCTCCTCGATATCGGCGTCGGTGATGCCCTTGGCGTGCAGGAAATAGCGCAGGATCTTGTTGGTCGTGCGCGGATAGACGTAGTCGGTGCCGAGCAGGAAGAAGCGCTTGGCGCCGCCGCCGTCCTCGCTCATCAGGTATTCGACCGCCGGGATCGCCTGCTGGTTTGGCGCCGCGCCGGTGTAGAACACGTTGTACGACAGCTCCTCGCCCTCGTACTGCACCGGGTAGAACAGCAGCCCGTTGAGCTCCTCGAACACCGGCAGCACGGACTTGCGCGAGACCGAGGTCCAGCAGCCGAACACCGCCGCCACCTTGTCGACCGTCAGCAGCTGGCGCGCCTTCTCCGCGAACAGCGGCCAGTTGGAGGCCGGATCGACCACCACCGGCTCGATCATGTGCCCCATCACCCCGCCCTTGCGGTTGATTTCCTCGAAGGTCATCAGGTCGATGTCCTTCAGCACCGTCTCGCTGATCGCCATCGTGCCCGAGAGCGAGTGCAGCACGCCCACCTTGACGGTCTTGCCCTTGGCCCAGATGCTCGGCGCGACCAGCCCGCCGGCGGCCGTCGCGGCCCCCAGCGTCAGGCCCTTGACGAATGTGCGTCGTTTCATGCTTGTCCTCTCTGAAGAGTTGTCGGGATCCCGGCCGCCTCGCAGCTGCCTCGCCCCGGGCTCTCGCAACGAACGTGCCATGGCGCGCGGCTGCGCTGCGCCGCGAGCCGAGCGAAGCGCGCCGCATGGTTTCGGTGCGCGCGGCGCGCGCGACGCACGCTTTTGAGGCGCGCCGCCTTGATCCTGGTCAAACGGCATCCGGGCGCTGGCGCTAGCCTGACGGCCTGGCCGTCCGGAGGGGACATGGAGATTAAGAAGATCTGCAGCCGCGTGGTGGTCGTGGCCGAGCCCCAGACCGACCTGCGCCAGGCCGCGCGCCTGATGCGCGACCACCATGTCGGCGCGCTGGTGGTGATCGACAAGCGCGGCGGCGATACGCGCCCGATCGGCATCGTCACCGACCGCGACATCGTGGTGGCGGTGATCGCGGACGCGCAAGTGCGCCCGGAATCGCTCACCCTGGGCGACCTGATGTCGGGCGAGCTCGCGCTGGCTCAGGAAACCGACGGCGTGTTCGAGGCGGTCGACAAGATGCAGGACAGCGGCGCGCGCCGCCTTCCCGTGGTGGACGCCGAGGGCAGGCTGGTCGGGATCCTTTCGCTCGACGACGTGCTGCGCATGCTCGCGAGCGAGCTGACCGCGCTCTCGCTCGCCTCGCAGCGCTCAGTGGCGCGCGAAGCGCGCGCGCGCCCGCCGCTCGCCGAGCGCTAGCGCGGCGGGCGTCGGTCCGGGGCGACAGCGGCGCGCTGCTGCGCAATCGCAACTCGCTGTATCGGAACGGTTTCCTTCTCGGCACGCAAAGTGCATGGCTTGGACGCCGTTCAACCACCACGAAGGAATCCACATGCTGCAAAAAGAAGGTCTGTTCCGCCGCCGCGACGAGACGTTTCCCCCCGCGCGCACGCCCGCCGCAGCGGCGCCTCAGGCCACCGCGCCCGAGCGTGCAGTTCCGCCCGCGCCCGCGCCGGCCCCGCACGCCGACGCCGCCAAGGCAGCGGGCAAGGGCGAAGCGAAGCTGATCGTCGGGCCCGACATCAAGATGAAGGGAGTCGAGATCACCGACTGCGACACGCTCGCGGTCGAGGGCCGCATCGAGGCCACGCTCGACGCGCGCGTGCTGCAGATCGCGCCGCAGGGCATTTTCAGCGGCACCGTCGCGGTCGACAACGCCGAGATCCACGGCCGCCTGGAGGGCGAGCTCACGGTGCGCAAGCAGCTCGTGATCCACGCCACCGGCAAGGTCTCGGGCAAGATCCGCTACGCCAAGATCAAGGTCGAGGAAGGCGCCGAGCTCGGCGGCGAGATCAGCGTGCTCGAGTCGAACGCGGCGCCGCTGCGCGCCGCGCGCCCTCTGGGAGCCTAGCCCGGCCTCTGGTGTAAGCTGCGCGCGCAGATGGACTCGCGCGCAGCAGCCGTTCCGGTCGGCCGGTCCGTGGAGCGCTGGTCGCTCGCGGCCGCGCTCCTCACCATGGTCGTGTGCCGGCGACACCTGCGCAAATCCTGGCCGCGGCGCGAGGACCTGCCGCGCTTCGCCGCCTGCGGCCTGGTCGGCCACACCGCGCACGTCGGGCTGCTGACCTGGGGCATCAGCCTGTCGACGCCGTTCTCGAGCGCGCTGGTGCTCACCAGCGGGCCGCTGTTCACGGTCCTGATCCCGGCCTTGGCCGGGGCCGAGAAGCTGCGCGCGCGCCAGTTCGGCGGCGGCCACCCTCCGCCGCGCGAGACGGCGCAGCCCGACACGCCATGAGCGCCGCCGCCGTGGCGCGCCGCTCGCTGCCGCGCACCGTGTGGGCGCTGGGCTTGGTGTCGCTGCTGATGGACGGCTCCTCCGAGCTGGTGCACGCGCTGCTGCCGCTTTACATGACCTCGGTGCTGGGCGCGAGCATGCTCGAGGTCGGCCTGATCGAGGGCATCGCCGAAGGCAGCGCGGCGATCACCAAGGTGTTCTCCGGCACGCTGTCGGACTGGCTCGGGCGCCGCAAGCTGCTGGTCGGCCTCGGCTACGGCCTGGCGGCGCTGTCCAAGCCGCTCTTTCCCCTGGCAACCAGCATCGGGCTGGTGGCCGGGGCGCGCTTCATGGACCGCATCGGCAAGGGCATCCGCGGCGCGCCGCGCGACGCGCTGATCGCCGACGTCACGCCACGCGAGGCGCAGGGCGCCGCCTACGGCCTGCGCCAGGCGCTCGACTCGGTCGGCGCGGTGCTCGGTCCGCTCGCCGCCGTGGGGTTCATGGCGCTGCTCGCCGGGAGCCTGCGCGCAGTGCTGTGGGTCGCGGTGGTGCCGGCCGTGGCCTGCGTGCTTTTGATCGTGTTCGCGGTGCGCGAGCCCGGCGGCGTGCGCGCGGCGAAGGCCAAGAGCCCGCTGTCGAAGGCGATGCTCGGCCGGCTCGGCGCGCGCTACTGGCTGGTGGTCGGGCTGGGCGCGGTGCTCACCCTGGCGCGCTTCTCGGAGGCCTTCCTCGTGCTGCGCGCGGCAAACGTCGGCCTGGCGCAGACCTGGGTGCCGCTGGTGATGGCGGCGATGAGCCTGGTCTACGCCCTGGTCGCCTACCCGGCGGGGATCGCCGCCGACCGCGGCCGGCAGCGCGCGCTGATCGGCTGGGGGCTCGCCGCGCTGATCGCGGCCGACCTCGTGCTCGGCGCCGCGCACTCGGCCGGCGCGGTGTTCGCCGGCGTCGCGCTGTGGGGCGTGCACATGGGACTGACGCAGGGCCTGCTCTCGGCGCTGGTCGCCGCCGCGGCGCCGCCCGAGGCGCGCGGCACCGCGTTCGGCGTGTTCAACCTGGTGACCGGCGTGGTGCTGATCGGCGCGAGCCTGCTCGCGGGCTGGCTGTGGCAGGCCCACGGCCCGGCGGCGACCTTCTACGCCGGCGCCGCGTTCACCGCCGTCGCGCTCGCCGGGCTACTAAGCGCGGCGCGCCCGCGCTAGAATCCGCGCCCTGACGCCGAAGGCGGGGGGATGGAATGTCGGGCGCGCACGTCGAATCGCATGCAGAGCACAACAAGGGCATCGCGCTGCTGATCGCGGTGCTGGCGCTGGTGCTCGCGTTCTCCGAGACGCTCGGCAAGTCGGCCCAGACCGCGGCGCTCGACGCCAACATCCAGGCCTCCAACCTGTGGTCGTTCTTCCAGGCCAAGACCATCCGCCAGACCACGCTCAGCACCGCGGCCGAGCAGCTCGCGGCGCTCGCCGCGGGCGAGGCGGCGAACAGGCAGGTCGAGGCGTGGCAGAAGATCGTCGAGCGCTACCAGTCCGAGCCCGAGACCGGCGAGGGCCGCAAGGAGCTCTCGGCGCGCGCGAAGCAGGCCGAGCAGCGGCGCGAGCGCGCCATGGCCGCCTACCACCACTACGAGCTCGCCTCGGCCGCGGTGCAGATCGGGATCGTGCTCGCCTCGGCCTCGATCATCACCGCCATGCCGGCGCTGGCCTGGATCGCCGGCGCGCTCGGCGTCGTCGGCGCGGCGCTGTGCGTGGCCGGCGTCTGGTTCCCGGCCGCGCTGCACGTGCTCTAGCGCACCGGCTGGCGCGAGGCAAGAAAGAAGCCGCCGGGACGAACCCGGCGGCTGATCAGACCGCGCCAAGCCGCGCCGCTCAGTGGGCCGCGGCCAGCTCCGCCCCCAGTCCGGTCTCGGAGCGGACCTCCTGCAGGTCGAACGCGGCGCGTTCCTTGGCCGCGCTTTCGCTCTTGTCGGTCACCGAGGCGACGTAGGCCACGATGAGCGCCGCCGGCAGCACGACGAAGGTCGGGAAGTCGTAGGGGAAGATCGCCGCTCCCATGCCGAGCACCTTGGTCCAGACCGTCGGCCCGATGATCAGCAGGCCGATCGAGCCGAAGATGCCGACGTAGCCGCCCCACACCGCACCGCGCGTGGTAAGGCCCTTCCAGAACACCGACAGCACCAGGATCGGGAAGTTGGCGCAGGCGGCGATCGAGAAGGTCAGCGCGACGATGTAGGCCACGTTCTGCTTCTCGAACGCGATGCCCAGTATCACCGCCAGGATGCCGAGCCCGATCACGCACAGCTTGGACACCCATACTTCCTGCGCCTCGGTCGCCCTGCCCTTCATGATCACGTTGGCGTAGATGTCGTGCGACAACGCCGAAGCGCCCGCCAGCGTCAGCCCCGAGACCACCGCGAGGATCGTGGCGAACGCGACCGCGGCGATGAAGCCGAGGAAGAAATCGCCCCCGATCGCGTGCGACAGGTACACCGCCGGCATGCTGCTGCCCCCCTTCAGCGCGAGGACGTTCTTGGTGACGTCGACCACGTACAGCGGGTTGTTGGCGACCAGCACGATGGCGCCGAAACCGATGATGAAGGTCAGGATGTAGAAGTAGCCGATGAAGCAGGTGCCGTAGAGCACCGACTTGCGCGCGGCCTTGGCGTCGGTCACGGTGAAGAAGCGCATCAGGATGTGGGGCAGCCCGGCGGTGCCGAACATGAGCGTCAGGCCGAGCGAGATCGACTCGATCGGGTTCGCCTTGGCGCCGATCGGCACCACCGACTTCATGATCTCGAGGTGCTTGGGATGCGCCGCGACCGCGTCGGAGAACAGCTTGCCGAAGCTCCAGCCCTCGTGCGCCATCACCCCGAGCGCGATCAGGGTCGCGCCGCCGAGCAGCAGCGCCGCCTTGATGATCTGCACCCAGGTGGTCGCCTTCATCCCGCCGAAGGTGACGTAGGTGATGATCAGCGCGCCGATGATGATGATCGAGACCTTGTACGAGATCTGCGGCACCAGCGTGTGCAGCAGCTGACCCGCGCCGACGGCCTGCCCGATCAGGTACCAGATCACGACGATCAGCGAGCCGATCGCCGCCATGGTGCGCACCGGGCCCTGCCTGAGGCGGAACGAGGCGACGTCGGCGTAGGTGTACTTGCCGAGGTTGCGCAGCCGCTCCGCAATCAGGAACAGGATGATCGGCCAGCCGACCAGCCAGCCGACCGAGAAGATCAGGCCGTAGAAACCGTTGAAGTACACCAGCGCGGCGATGCCGAGAAACGAGGCCGCCGACATGTAGTCGCCGGCGATCGCCAGGCCGTTCTGCAGCCCGGTGATTCCCCGTCCCGCGGCGTAGAAATCGGTCGCGGTCTTGGTGTGCGTCGCTGCCCAGTAGGTGATCCACAGCGTAATCGCGACGAATACGATGAACATCACCACCGCGTGCCAGTTGACCGAGGCATCCGGGCCGCCGTCGGCCGCGCGCGCCAGGTCCGCCGCGAGCAGCATCACCGGCGCCAGCAAGGCCGAAGCCACTGCGCTAGGGGTTCTCATTTCGAGGCCTCCTTGATGATTTCCTGGATCAGCGGATCGAAAGTCCGGTTCGCGCGATAGACGTAGATACCGGTCAGCAGGCAGGAAGCGAGGATCACCCCTACGCCGATCGGCATGCCTACCGGGATCACGCTGTCGGCCGCGATCGGCTGGGTGAGAAAGCCGGGCGCGAACGCGATCAGCAGGATGAAGCCGAAATAGATCACCAGCACCAAGATGGTGAGGGTCCACGCGAGCGAGTCGCGCCGCTTGACCAAGCGGTGGTATTTCGGATTGCTCTGGATCTTGCCCGTCATGAGCTCAGACATGGAAGCCTCCGCTTCCCGCGCTACGCAATGCACGGTCGAACGCCGACCGCTTGCAGCTGGCCGCACGAATCATGATTGCCCTCTCCCCTTGTGGTTGGCGCCGCTCCGAACCCGACAAGCAGCGGCGGCATGCAGCGACGGCCCCGACCTTGCGCAAGGCCGACGCAAGCATGTGCGCCACACTAGCGCAGAAGTCTTGCGCCAAACTGACGTCAACGCGCCTCGTTGACCGGCGACAAGGAACGCGCGCCGGCGCTCAGACCGCGTCGAGCCGAAAGTGGTAGCGCAGCATCGAGCGCAGGCGCCGCACCGCGGCCAGGGCGTCGTTCAGCAGCGCCCGATCGAGGCTGGTCAGCTGCTCGGGGCTCACGCTTCCCGAGGCCGCATGCCCCAGCTCGATTTGGGCCAGCGCGGCCTTCAGGCGCAGCTCGAGCAGTATGTGCAGCGCGTCGTTCAGCTCGGTGCCCGCCTCGCGCGAGAGCCTGCCGGCGCCGACCAGGGCCTCGATCCGGTCCACCGTGCCGCTGGCGCGGACGTGGCGCTCGAGCGCGAGGCTGCGCACGCCGTGCACCAGCGGGAAGATGGCGGCCTTCTTAAGGTCTATCTCGCCGCCGCGCGGATGCAGCAGCCGGCTCAGCCAGCCGCCGCCCTCGGCGAAGGCGTCGATCGCGGAGGCGAAGCGACGCAGCTGCGCGTCGCCCTCGGCCACGCGGGCGAAGATCTCGTCGCGCAGCGCCTCGAGCAGGGCCGCGTCGCCGCACACCGCGCGCGCGTCGAGCAGGGTCGAGAGTGCGACCAGGCCTTCGGATTCGCCGGGCAGCAGCCAGCGCTCGAGGCTGCGCACGAACCCGTGCAGCGGCTGACGCCACGTCGGGTTGCTGAGCATGACCCCGCCCGGGCACTCCGGGTAGCCGAAGCGGCTCAGCGCGTCCGAGAAGCGCTTGCATATCGTGTCCAGGTCCGGCGGCGCCGCGTAGCCGTCGCGCAGCACCAGCCCGTTGTCCTGGTCGGTCTTCAGCAGCTGCTCGCCGCGCCCTTCGCTGCCCATCACGAACAGGCAGCTGTTGGCCACCAGCTCGGCCGGCGCGACCAGCTGCCAGGCGCGCGCATAGAGCTTGGCATTGAGCTCCTGCACCAGCCTGGTCAGCAGCGCCAGCTTCGCGCCGCCGCGATAGAGCCTTGCGACCGCGCCGTCGATCTGCAGCGCGGCCTGCTCGAGCACGGCGAGGTCGCCCGCCTCCATAATGCGCAGCGCGATGAGGTAGGAGTGATTCGACAGGAAGCCGAGCAGGTCGAGCTGCTCGAGGATCCCGCTCGGCTGGCCGCCCTCCTCGACCACGACCCGATGCACCCTGTGGCGGATCATCAGCGCCAGCGCCTCGAACAGATGGTCCCCTGGACCCACCGTCACCAGCGGAAAGCTGGCCAGCTCGCCCACCGCGAGCCGCGCCAGCGGCCGCCCGTCGAGGATCGCGCGCTGCAGGTTGGTGGTGGTGAAGATGCCCAGCCGCACGGGCCCGGCGGCGGCGTCTCGCACCAGCGTGTTGGTGACGCCGCGCGCGCTGAACATGCGCACCACGGCGAGCACGTCGGTGCGGGCGTCGACGATGTTCGCCGGGCGCAGCTGCGCGTCGCGCACGCGGGCGCTCATGAGCGACTGCAGCTCGTGCCGCCCGCCGCGGCCCGACAGCGCGCCCAGCTTCTCGGACAGGTCGGAGAACAGCAGCGCGCCGAAGGTGGCGTTGGCCGAAATCAGCTCGTTCACCACCTGGCCGGGCAGCTGGTGGAGGACGACATCCTCGGCCGCAACGAAGCGGCTGCTCGCCTTGCCGGCGACCAGGCCGCGGCCGTCGAAGCAGTCCTGCGGCCCCAGCACCGCGACCGCCTCCTCGCCCTCGAACTGGCGCACGTAGCCCTGGGCGATGACGAACAGCTGCGTCGGCTTGGCGCCCTGCTCGAGGATCGTCGCGCCCTGCGCGAAGCGGGCGACCTGCGCGCTCGCGCGCACCCGCTCGCGCTCGGTGGCGCTCAGAACGTCGAACGGCGACGCGTCGAAATTGAACTCGTGCGGCATGCGGCTAGAACTCGATCTGGGTGCCGAGCTCGATGACGCGGTTCGGCGGCAGGTGCAGGTAGTCGGCCACCGCGCTCGCGTTGCGCGCCATGGTCGCGAACAGCCGCTCGCGCCACAGCGCGATGCCGTGCGAAACGCTGAACGTCTCGCGCACCGCGTACAGCGGGCTGGTGCCGATGTCGCCGTAGACCACGCCGAGCGCGGCGAGCATAAGCGCAGCCTTGCGGCCGCGGCTCTCGTTCGCCATCCTCAGGTCCGTTGCGCGGCCTTCACGGCGCCGATTGTACCGGGGCCGGGGCGCCGCTAGCGAGGCGGGGGCGATAGCAACATTACGCAAGTATTTGCGTGCCCGGCCAAGGCAGCGTACATTGCTTCGCATGGCGCGCAAGCCGCGTATCTCCGCCGACATAGTGAGCCTGATGGCCCGCGGCAAGCGTCACGCATGGACGCTCGAAGATCTGCACGGATCGCTCGCCCGCACGGGGGCACCGATCGATTTCTCTTCCGTGTTTCGAGCTGCCGAGAAGCTGACTGCGGACCGTGTCATCGAGAAGGTGGTGCTCGAAAGTGGACGCGCGCGCTTCGAACTGGCGGGTACGCACCACGACCACCTGTATTGCAGCAACTGCCAGCGACTCGTCCCATTGCCTTGCGTACTACGGCCCAGAGACTTGGCCGAGCTTGAGTCGCACACAGGGGTTGGCATCACCGGGCATCGCATCCTTTTCAGGGGCGTCTGCAGGAAATGCAGGTCCGCCGCGCAACGCCGGGGGAAGTCGGCCTGATGCCGGTTCGTCGGTCGCGCGTGGGTTTACTGGCCATTCTTGCGTTGCTGCTCGGGCAAGCCGGCGCGCAGCTGCACGACCTCGCGCACCTGAAGCACGACCTCGCGGTGGTGCGCTACGGCGAGCAAAAGACGCCGCCGCTCGGCCATTCGATCGAGGTCTGCGCGGCCTACGCGGTGATCTGCCACAGCGTCGGCCATTCGGGGATCTGGCACATCCTTGCGGCAGGCGCCCCCGCGGTGCTGCCGGTCCTGTTCGTCTTTTTCCTGCCGCGTGCGCTGCGCGTCGAGTTCGACCCGCGCGCACCGCCTGCGCCCGCCTCCCTCTAGCTAGCTGACGGCGTCCGTTCGCGGAGGCCCGCTCGCGCGCGTGCGCGCGATCCACAACCAGGGAGTCAGGGACATGTTCTGCTCGTATTTCAGAAATGCGATCTTTGTGCTCGCGGCGTTCGCCGTCATGAGGCTCGCCGCCGCGGCCGCGGTCGACCCGGGGCGGGTCGAGGGAACGGTGCGCGACGCCTTGCAGCGCCCCATCGCCGGCGCCTCGATCCGCCTCGAGACGTCCGAGGGCAAAGCCGTGGCGCGCACCGTCAGCGGCAAGGACGGCGGATTCGTTCTCGAGCGCGTGGCGCCGGGCGTATACGCGGTGATCGGCGAGAAGGCGGGATTCGTGACCGCGACCGCGGTCGTGACGGTGGGCGCCGCGGGAGCGTCCGCCGATCTGACGCTGGCCTCGAAGGCGCCGCTCAATCTGGCGCTCACCGCGCAGAAGCTGACCCAGGCGCGCAGCGAGATCGAGTCGCGCATCGGCGCAACCACCTACACCCTGAGCAGTCAGGCGGTGGACGGCCAGCCCGGCGGGCGGGACATTCCGCTCAACCAGACGCTGCTGCAGGCGCCGGGCGTGAGCCAGGATTCGTTCGGCCAGATCCACCTGCGCAACGACCACGCCAACATCCAGTACCGCATAGACGGCGTGATCCTGCCCGAGGGCATCAGCTTCTTCGGCCAGAGCCTGAGCTCGCGCTTCGCCTCGTCGATCGATCTGATCACCGGATCGCTGCCGGCGGAATACGGGCTGGTGACGACCGGCATCGTCGACATCCAGACCAAATCGGGCGCGTTCCAGCCGGGCGGTTCGGTCGGCCTCTACGGCGGCAGCCACGGCTGGCTGCAGCCGAGCGCGGAATACGCCGGCTCCGCGGGCAATCTCAACTACTACGTCGCCGGGGATGCGCTGCACAACGACATCGGGATCGAGAATCCGACCGCTGCCAGCAATCCGCTGCACGATTCGACGCGGCAGCGGCACGGCTTCGCCTACCTGGAGAACATCCTGGACGCGAGCAGCAAGGTCAGCCTGATCGCCGGCACCTACCGCGGCAGGTTCCAGATTCCGGACAGCCCCGGCCAGGCGCCCGCGTTCCAGTACGGCAGCCGGACCGACTTCGATTCGGCGCTGCTCGACGAGAGCCAGCAGGAGAGCAACGATTACGCGGCGCTGAGCTACCTGAAGTCGACGCAGAGCTACGACTACCAGGTTTCCGCCTTCGCCCGCTCGAGCAGCCTCGCCTACACCCCCGACCCGGTCGGCGACCTGATGTTCTACGGCCTGGCGCAGAACGCGTCGCGCGACGATACCGCGCAAGGCATCCAGGCCGACGTCACCTACCGCGCCGGCGGCGGCCACACGCTGCGCTACGGCGCGCTGGTCAGCTCGGAGCACGCCAGCTCGAACACCGTTTCGCTCGTCTTTCCCTGCCTCAGCGCGGACTGCAGCAGCGTCGGCACCAGCCCGCTGTCGATCGCCGACGCCAGCAGCATCACCGGCTGGACCTACAGCGCCTACCTGCAGGACGAATGGAAGCTGCGCCCGACGCTGACGCTCAATTACGGCGCGCGCCTGGACGTGCTGCGCGCCTACACCGACGCCAGCCAGCTCAGCCCGCGCGTCAACCTGGTGTGGAAGCCGGATGCGGCCACCACCTACCACGCCGGCTATTCGCGCTATTTCACGCCGCCGGCGCTGGAGCTGATTTCCGGCGAGTCGATCGCCAAGTTCGCCGGCACGACGGGCTATCCCGGGGGCTACACGCCCGCCGCGCCGCCGCTGGACGGGCCGATCCTGCCGGAACGGTCGCACTACCTCGACGTCGGCGCGGACCGGGTGTTCCTGCCCGGCCTGAAGCTCGGCGTCGACGCGTATTACAAGCGCGCCGAAAACCTGATCGACGAGGGCCAGTTCGGCGCGCCGATCATCCTGTCGGTGTTCAACTACGCGCACGCCAACGTCTACGGCCTCGAGTTCACGGGCAGCTACGACCGCAAGCCCTGGTCGGTCTACGGCAATCTCTCCTTCGGCCGGCAGCGCGCGACCCAGGTGAGTTCGCAGCAATTCAATTTCGCGCCCGACGATCTGGCCTACATCGCGAACAACTACATCTACACCGACCACAGCCAGTGGATCACGGCCTCGGGCGGCCTGTCCTACACCTGGCTCGGCATCCGCTTCAGCGGCGATCTGGTGTACGGCTCCGGGCTGCGGCAGGACAGCGACGATGTCCCCAACGGGGCCACGGTGGCGCCCTACACGCAGGTAAACCTGGGCCTCTCGCATCGCTTCAAGGACGTGGCGGGCGGGCCGATCGAGGCGAGCCTCAGCCTGATCAACGCCTTCGACCGCATCTACCAGATCCGTTCCGGCAGCGGCGTCGGGGTGTTCGCGCCGCAATACGGCCCGCGGCGCGCGATCTATGCCGGAATACGGAAATTTTTCTGAGCGCGGTGGCGCACCAAGGAGCGACAAATGCACGACATGACCGAGATGCTGCAGGCCGTCCACGTAGGAGGCGCCTGGCTCTATCCGATCCTGGCGCTGGCGCTGATCGCGCTGGCGCTGATCATCGACAAGCTGTACGTGTACTGGCGCTACGGCAGGCTGGCGGACGACCTGATGGACCTGGTCGAGACCTACAACTTCGACTGGAAGGCGTTCGAGGCGCGGCTGCTGCGCCTGCGCGCCGGGCACTACTACGGGCGCTTCTTCCAGGTGATCGCCGCCAACCGGCTGAAGCCCGCGTGGTGGGTCGAGTCGCGCGCGGCGGACGAGGCGAGCCTGATCGAGAGAGCCTTCGGGCGCGGGCTGTGGGCGCTCGAGACGATCGTGACCGCCGCGCCGCTGCTCGGGCTGCTGGGCACGATCTCAGGCATGATCGGGGCGTTCCGCCTGTTCGGCGCCAAGGGCCTGGTCAACCCGGGGGCCGTCACCGGCGGCGTCGCCGAAGCGCTGATCGCGACCGCGTTCGGGATCTTCGTCGCGCTGGTGGCGCTGTTCGGCTTCAACTTCCTGTCGCGCCTGCAGGCCCAGGTCATGGACCAGATGGAGCGCCTGGGCACGCGGGTGATCGATCGCATCCGCCTCGACCAGCAGGAGCGCGCCGGTGAAGCTGCGTAAATCCCGGGCTTACCGGCGCGGGCGGATCGAGATCATCCCGATGATCGACGTGATGTTCTTCCTGCTCGCCACCTTCATGCTCGCGTCGCTGGCGATGCAGAGCCTCGATTCGCTGCCGGTCAACCTGCCGCAGGGCACGGCAGAGCGGATGCCGCTCGCCCAACCGATCACCATGACGGTCACGCGCGACGGGCGCATCTTCCTCAACCGGATCCCGGTCACGCCGGATACCCTGGTCGCCAGCCTCAAGCCGATGCTCGGCTCCGGCGACCAGGTGATCACGGTCGCTGCCGACGAGGCGGCGCCCAACGGCGTAGTCGTGCGCTGCATGCTGCTCGCGCGCGAGGCCGGCGCGCAGCGCTTCCTGATCGCGGTCAGGCATGAGTGATGAGCTGATCCTGCGCCTGCCGTTCGACAGCCCGTGGCGCCGGCTGCCGTTCGTCCTGCCGCTCGCCGTCGGGCTGTGCGCGCTCGCGCTGTTCGCGTTCCTGTCCGTGCTGGGCCGGGTCGCGCAGCCGGCCGCGGCGCCGCAGCCGATCGAAGCGCGCATCGTGGTCATCCCGCCGGCGCCGCAACCGGTCGCGCCGCTCCCGCCGGCGCCGCTCGAGCACGAAATTCGCCACGCTCCGCCTCGAACCGTTCACCGCCTCGCCCCGCGGCCCAAGGCGACGACTCCGGCGCAGGTCCCGGTCGAGCACACGCCGCCCGCTCCGGCGGCGCCGGCGCAGGCGCCGGCGCCTGCCGTTGCGGCGGCCGCGGGCACGGCGCCGCGCGCCGGTGCTCTGGGCGGGGATCGCATGAGCGCGCGGGCGATCTTCAAGCCGATGCCGCAGATCCCCGACGAGCTGCGCCGGCGCGCGCTGCACACGGTCGCCGTGGTTCGCTTCGAGGTAGCCGCCGACGGCAGCGCGAAGGCCGCGCTGCTGCGGCCCACGCCGCTGCCGCAGCTCAATCTGCTCCTGCTGCAGGCGTTCGGCCGCTGGCGCTTCTTCCCCGCGCTGCAGGACGGCAAGCCCGTGCCGTCGGTGATCGACCTGAGCGTTCCGGTGCGGATCGAGTAAGCGCCGGCGCCGCCTTAGAGCCCGGCCAGGCGCAGCAACGCCTGCAGCTTGCTGCGTTCCGCGACGCTGGTGAGCGGATAGCTCTCGAGCCAGCGCTCGAGCTTGAAGCCCGGCTCGAGGGTGCGGATCTGGTCGGCCTCCCACTGCGCGTCCGGGCGGTCCTCGGCCGCGACCAGCGCCGCGGTCAGGTAGAGGCGCGTCTCGAGGTCGGCCGGGTTGCGCGCCGACGCCTGGCGCAGGTTGATCAGCGCCTGCTCGGCGTCGTTCTCGAACAGGTAGGCGCGCCCGAGCAGCAGGAAGTACAGGTGCCCGCCGTCGGGGTTGAGGCGCATTGCGGTGCGCAGCAGGGCGATCGATTTCGCCGGCCGCCCGATATAGGTGTAGATGCCGCCCAGCAGCGCATAGGCGTCGGCGTAGGAGGGGTTGAGCTCGATCGCCTTGCGCAGCGACTCGATCGCCTGCTCGTGACGCCGGCCCTGCGCATCGACGAAGGCGAGCGCCCAGTAGACTTCCGGGATCTCGGGATCGATCTGGCGCGCGCTCTGGGCCAGCTCGAACGCCCGCGCCAGCGCGGGCGAGGAGCCGGCGCCCGGCCTGAGGCGAAAGTCCATGGCGTAGGTCATCGCCAGGCCCGCGTAGGCGCGCGCGAAGTTCGGGTCGAGCTCGAGCGCCTTGCGGTAGTAGTCGCGCGCCCGCTCGTTGTCTTCGCTGCGCCGCACGAGAAACAGCGCCTGCGCGCGCAGGAAGTCGTCGTAGGCCTCGAGGCTGCGCGTGTACGGCTTGGCCAGCCGCTGGCGCACCGCGTCGCTCAGCTTGCCGGGCAGCACCTGCGTCAGCCGGCGCGCGATTTCGTCCTGGAGCTTGAACAGATCGCCGAAGGGCCGCTCGAAGCGCTCCGACCACAGCTGCTGGCCGCTGCCGCTGTCGATCAGGCGCACGTTGACGCGCAGGGTTTGCGCGTCGCGCTGAACGCTGCCCGAGACCAGGTAGCGGGCCGTGGCCGCAGCGTTCGGCGCCGCGCGCGAGGCGGCGATCAGGCGCAGGCCGGGCAGGCGCGACAGGTCGGTCATCAGGTCGCTGCTGATGCCGCGCGCGAGATAGGCCTGGCCCGCGTCGGGGCCCAGGGCCTCGAACGGCAGCACGGTCACCGTCACGAACGCCGCGCCGCCGCCGCGCGCGGCTTCGAGCGCGCCGGGCGCGTCCGGGCGCCAAACGGAGTGCAGCACGTAGGCCGCCGCCGCCAGGGCGAGCAGCGCGCCGGCCGCCGGCCAGACCAGGCGCGAGGGCGCGCGCGGGCGCGCGGCGGGCGCGGCCGGCGCGGCCGTCCCGCCCTGCCGCACCGGCGCGATCAGGCGGTAGCCGCGCTTCGAGATGGTTTCGATGTAGGCCGGCGCGCGCGGGTTGTCGCCCAGCGCGCGGCGCAGCTTGATGATGCTCTGCGTAAGCGCTTCGTCGCCTACCACCACGCCCGGCCAGACCGCGCCCAGGAGCTCTTCCCGGCTCACCACCTGGCCCGCGCGCGCCGCCAGCACCATCAGCACTTCCATCGCCTTGGGCTCGATGCGCAGCGTTTCGCCCGCGCGGCCGAGCTCGTTGGTGCTGCGATCGGCCCACCACTCACCGACTAGAAGGCGCGCGCGCATTTCCATAGCAAAAGCATAGCCGTTCCGTCGGGAATTCCCAGCCCTGCGGGGGGCATGTTAGGCGCCGGGTGCCAATCCGGCAATTACCCGAACAGGAGGCAGCAGCCATGAAACGGTTTGTGGTCTTAATGGTCACGGCAATCGCAGCGGGGCTGGGGCTCGCGCCGCCCGCGGCGCTGGCGCAGGGCAGGTTCGTCATCAAGAAACTGGCCGAGAAGAAAGTCTCGCAGCTGCCGGCCGGGGAGCTGTACTGGCGCATCGAGCGCTTCAGCAACGGCCTCTACGGCAGCGGCGTGGACGAGCACGGCAGCTGGGTGGACGACGCGCTCAGTCACGCGCAGGCCGCCGCGGGCCCCTGGTCCCTGGTGGCCGAAGCGGCGGGCGACGTCTGGCTGTTCACGCTCGGCCCTGCGGGCGGGTCCACGCTGGAAGGCACCAGAGTCGCGGAAGTCGGGCCGATCGCGCGCCCGGTCGCGAAGGAGTACCTGCTGCGCGTCAACGAGGCGAGCGGCCCTCCGGGCAGCGTCACCAAGGCCCACTCGCACCCCGGCTCCGAAGCGTTCTTCGTCCTGTCCGGCGAGACGAGCAGCATGACTCCGCACGGAGTGATGCGGGTCGCCGCGGGCCACGCCAGCGCGGGCAACGTCGCCGGCACGCCGATGCGGGTCTCGAGCAGCGGCGCGACCGCGCTTCATTCGCTGGTGATGTTCGTGGTCGATGCCGACAAGCCGTTCTCGTCCCCTGCGAAGCTTGACTCGACGCGCGCTGATGCAGGAAAGGAGCTCAAATGAAGCGCCTGATAGCGGGAATGGCCATCGCCGCGGCGGCGGGGTGGTTCCTCTTGCCGTCTGCGGCGGCCGCGCAGCAAAAATTCGTGGTCAAGCCGGTGGCCCAGAAGAAGATCGGGCAGCTGCCGGACGGGCCGCTGTACTGGCGGGTCGAGAATTTCCCGACCCTCGCCCAGGCGCAGGCCGTCGCGGACGCCAAGCGCTGGAATCCGGACACGGTAAGCAATGAGGCGAGCCCCTCGCTCGCGGCTGAAGTCGACGGCAAGGTCTGGCTGTTCACGCTCGGGCCCAAGGGCGGCGCGACGCCCGGTGGAACCTGGGTGGCCGAGATCGGGCCCGTGCCGCGCATCACAGCTCACGAGTACCTGCTGCGGATCAACAGCACGGGCGGGCCGCCGGGCGTCAAGACTCCGGTGCACATGCATCCGGGCTCGGAGACCTTCTACGTGGTGAGCGGCCGGCTCGGGCAGAGGACCCGGTCGGGCGTGGGCTACGTCGATGCGGGCCACTCGATGCGCGGGCGCGGCGCTTACACGCCGATGGAGGTCTTCAGCGCCGGGAGCAGCGACCTGCATGCGCTGGTGATGTTCCTGGTGGACGCCGGCAAGCCGTTCTCCTCTCCGGCCAAGCTTGACGCACCCTGACTCGGAGCGGAGTGCTATCCTGCCCCGGTTCGGACACGACGATGCGCCGCGCTTCGAGTCTTGTCGCCATTCTCGCGCTGCTGCTGGGGCAGGCCGGCGCGCAGCTGCACGATCTGACGCACCTCAAGCACGACCTCGGCGTGATCCGCGACGGCGCGAAGAAAGCGCCGCCGCTCGGGCATTCGATCGAGGTGTGCGTCGCCTACGCTTCGATCTGCAACGCGACGGGCCACGCGGGCGCCTGGCCGGTGTTTCTGCCGGGCCCGCCCGCGGCGGTTCTGATTGTCTTCCTCTTTTGCGTTCCGCTCGCGCCGCGGATTCATTTCCTTTCGCGCGCGCCGCCCGCCCTGCTCCGGCCGTAACCGACTTCCCGCTTCCTCGCGGAGGCGCGTTCCTGCGCGTGCGCCCCGGCGTGCGCGCGCCCGTTGCTGCCCAAGGAGAACACCCGTGACCCGCTTCGCCATTCGCCTCTTCCTCGGCGCCTTCGTCGCCGGGCTCGCCGCGCCCGCCGGCGCCGCCGAGGGCATGAAGATGCCGATGCCCATGTCCGATACGCCGGCGCACTTCAAGGTCGCGCGCGCCGTCTACACCACCGACCACCGCTACCTGGTCAAGCTGCTCTCGCTGCCCTCGCCGATTCCCTACCAGAGCTATTTCAGCGTCCGGCTCGCGGTCTACCAGGGCCGCGCCCCGCACCGCAAGCTCGACGACGCGAAGGTCGGGATCTACGCCGGCATGCGCCACGGCATGAAGCACGGCTTCGCGCACGGGATGGATTCCGCGCCCAAGCTCGCCACCGAGGACGGCGTCGTCACCGTGTCGGGCATGTATTTCCACATGATGGGACCCTGGGTGCTGAAGGTGAGCGTGGACCAGGGCGGCAAGCCGAGCACCGCCTACTTCAGGCTGCCCTGCTGCGGGAAGTGAGATGACGGGGCTCGGTGCCGCGGCGCTCGCCGCGGTTTACGCGCTGTCGCCGCTCGGCGCGCCGGCGCCGGACGCGACCGACCGCGCCGCCTCGGATCCGGGCGCGGCGCGGCTCGGCCAGTACCTGTTCTTCTACCGCGGCTTCTCCGCCGACGGGCGGATCGCCTGCGCGAGCTGCCACCAGCCCGCGCGCGCCTTCAGCGACGGCCGGCCACTGGCGAAGGGCCTCGCGACCGGCACGCGCAACACGCCGACGCTGCTCAACGTCGCCTACGGGCACTGGTTCTTCTGGGACGGGCGCGCCGACTCGCTCTGGTCGCAGCCGGTTCAGGTGTTCGAGAACCCGAAGGAGATGGGCAGCAGCCGGCAGCGCGTCGCGCGCGCGGTCGAGTCGGACCGCGCGCTCAAGCGCGCCTACGCGCAGGTGTTCGGGCCGATGCCGCCGCTTGCGGGCCGCGCCGCGGTCGAGCGCGTGGTCGCGAACGTCGGCAAGGCGCTCGAGGCCTACGAGCGCGAGCTCGTCAGCCGCGACGCGCCGTTCGACCGCTACGTCGCCGCGCTGCGGCGCGGCGACCCGGGCGCCGACGGACTGCTCTCGCCTGCGGCGCAGCGCGGCCTGGCGCTGTTCGTCGGGCCGGCGCACTGCACCCTGTGCCACTCCGGGCCGGATTTCAGCGACGGCGAGTTCCACAACCTCGGCCTGCCGCGCCTGCCCGGGCGGCTGCTCGACAGCGGCCGCGCGGACGCCGTGCGCGAGCTCGCGGCAAACCCGTTCAACGGCGCCGGGCGCTTCAGCGACGCGCCGCGCGGCGCGGCGCGCGACCGGCTGGCGTACCTGCCCAAGCCGGAGACCGAGCTCGGCAAGTTCAAGACCCCGACGCTGCGCAACGTCGCGCTCACCGCGCCGTACATGCATGACGGGCGCTTCGCCACGCTGCGCGACGTGCTGCAGTTCTACGCCCAGGGCAAGGCGGCGGGCCACGGACGGGTCGTCGGCCAGCGCGAGGCCACGCTCGACCTCGTCCCGCACTTGACGCCGGGGCAGATTTCCGACCTGATCGCGTTTCTCGATTCGCTTACCGGCGCGCCGCTGCCCGCGGCGCTGACCCGGCAACCGGATACGCCATGAAGCGCAAAGCGGCAGCCTGGGCGGCGATCCTGGGCATCGTGCTCAACACCCTGTGGCCGCTGCTCGCGGCCGCGGATCCGCGCGTTCAGGACCCCTCGGGCACCGAGGTCTGCACCGCGAAGGGCATCGTGGCGGTCAACGACGGCGACCGCCAGCTGCCGAGCCCGCAGGGGCCGTCGCATCGGCTGACGCCGCATTGCGCGTTCTGCACCCTCGGCGTTGCGCATGGCGCGCTGCATCCCGCAATCCCGAGCGCCTTGTGCGCGCAAGCGACGAGGCACGAAGTTTGCGCCGCCTACCGCTTCGCGCTGCCGCCCTGGTTTCTATCCGCCTGCCTCAGATCGCGCTCGCCTCCCGCGCCGCCGGGCGTTCGTTCGTAACGCATCGGGCGACCGGCTTTGCGGTCGCTCCGCCTGTCCAAATTCGAAGGGAGTCTCGTATGCGCACCGCATTTGCAATTGCACTGTCATTCGTTGCCGCTCTGATCTCGCGATCGGCCTTCGCCTGCGCCACCTGCGGCTGCACGCTGAGCGCGGACGCCGCGATGGGCTATTCCGCCACCTCCGGCTGGAGCGTCAACCTGATGTACAGCTACATCAACCAGGACCAGCTGCGCCGCGGCAGCTCGAGCGTGTCGCCGGCGCAGGTGGTGAACGACCCGACCACCGGAGAGCTGGAGCACGATACGATCAACCGCCAGCTCACCGTGGGCGTGACCTACAGCCCGAACGCCGACTGGCACCTGAACCTGCAGATTCCGTATCTCATCCGCAGCCACAGCAGCTATACCGACACGACCTCGGCGCCGTTCGACGATTCCCAGCTCGATCCCGCCAACCTGAGCAGCTCGCGCAGCTCGAGCCTGGGCGACGTGAAATTCATCGCGAGCTACCAGGGCCTGCTTGCCACCCACAACTTCGGCCTGCAGCTCGGCGTAAAGCTGCCCACCGGCAACTACGGCGGGCCGGACGCCTCAGGCACCGGCACGGTCGGGCGCAATCCGGTGTATTTCAGCAGCGGCCCGAGCGCCGGCGAGCTGCTCGACACC
>DATIZK010000089.1:0-57249 GCA_035517095.1 Burkholderiales bacterium | reverse complement strand
CGGCGGCCAAGAGAGCGAGTGCGGTTGGTGCAAAGACAAGTGGGGCATCTCCTGGCAAATTACGCCAATCGCATTGACCAAGGCGTATACCAGCCCTGATCTCTCCGCCGCCAAGCGGGCGTTCGAAGCAATGATGACGATGAAGAAAATAGACATTGCCGTGATCGAGGCGGCAATTCGTGGCTAGAAGCCGGACGCCTAACAATGGCATGCAGCGCGGCGCTGGGCGCCGACGCCGATGCTGAACGTTCGGCCGCGGGAAACAAACATGGATGACGCGCTTGAGGCCTTGAAGTCCGAGCTCGAGCGCTTCGGCAGGGCAAACGACGCCGCGACGAACGAGCGCCCGCGTCGGATGCTCAACATCACCCGCGACACCGGCGAGTTCTTGAGCGTGGTCGTACGCGCTACGGCGGCGCGGCGGGTGCTGGAGATCGGCACATCCAATGGTTACTCGACCCTCTGGCTTGCCGACGCCGCCAGGACGAACGGCGGCTCGGTCACCACGGTGGAGTTCGCCGAGTACAAGTTCGAGCTTGCCTCGGCCAACTTCGTGCGCGCCGGGCTTGCGCCATTTGTCACACTGGTACACGACGACGCGGGCCGCCTGCTGCAGCGCTGTGAGGCCGGCGCATACGACTTGATATTCCTCGACTCCGAGCGTGCGGAGTATCCGGGCTGGTGGCCCCACTTGCGTCGCGTTCTGCGACCGGGCGGCTTGCTGATCGCGGACAACGCGACGTCTCACCGGGAACAGATGGCTCCCTTCGTGACGCTGGTGAGGGCTGATCCCGAGTTTGCGACCTGCCTCGTTGCAGTGGGCAACGGCGAGTTTCTCGCCGTGAAGGGAGCGTGAATCCGATGACAGATGAGAATTTCCCGCCGGCCTGGGGTGAACTGACCTCGCTCGGTCCCGATTAATGGAGACGCTTTCATAACACTTCATATCACTCCGGATAGCGATATCGCCGCTGTCATAGAGCGCGAAGGCTGCTTCTGCATCAAAGGCACGTTAGCTTGCACCCGGATTAGCGAAACGTACTGGTCGGTACCAAACTTTGGCTTGGGCGGATCGCAGAGCAACGTCTGCTTTTCTGTGACTCGTGACGGTGCGCTGGTGGCCAAACTGCAGAATTACCATGCCGATGTGATTCTTGCGATTCCAGTTTTCGGCATGAAGGAACCCTGGGTACGGTTCGGGCGTGCTGGCCGATAGGAGTCCCATTTGTGCCTGACTTATCATCCGCGGGACCTGCGCGAACAACCGCGCAGCGCGCTCGAAATAATCGAAGGCGAGCCTGGCGCTTACGCAGCCACGCTGGCCGAGGGGCGGATCAAGCGCGGCCGTGGGCGTGAACGTCCGGCGGGCCATGCTTGAGCCTCCCGCCGACTGGGAGACGAAGCGTCTCAGGCTGCGGCCTGCGGCAAGAGCGGACGCGGCGGCGGTGTTCGAAAGCTACGCCGCGAATCCCGCGGTGTCGCGATATATGACCTGGCGGCCGCATCGCAGCGTCGCGGAGACGGAGCAGTTCCTGCGTCGTTGCGAGGATGTTTGGCAACAGCGGCTCGCCTTTGCGTGGAGTCTGCGGCTCAAGAGCGATGGATCGTTCGCGGGGATGCTGGAGGCGCGGGGCGAGCAGCACTCGGTCGACATTGGCTACGTTCTGTCTCGAAGGGAGGCTGCGCCGCTGGCTCGTTCACCCGAACATGAGTGACTCGCCGCGCGACTGCTTGTGCCATGCCATCGTCAAACCGGCTGGCTGACGGAGAAGCTCGGGATCGAGCACCCGATACTTCTGGCACCCATGAACGCGCTCGCGGTCGGATGCGCCTTCCTGCTCGGCAGCGTCGCGTCGTTCTACGAGCCGCGCGTCGCGCTGTTCCTGTACGCGGCGGTCCCGATCGCCCGCGTGACCTACCAGTACGGCCATGGCGGGCGCAGACCGGCCTGAGCGCGCCCCGGGGCGCTGGTTTAACATCGTGCCCGGCGCCGATCGATGCGGCGGCGCGACCGCGAGGAGAGACCCATGACAGCCCGACCCGTGTTCACGCGCATGGAAGACAGCACCAGGGAGGACTGGCAGGCGATCGCCCAGGAAGCGATGAAGATGGCCAGCGCGCTGCCCGATCGCGTGCTGGCGCATCTCGAGCTGCTGAACGGCGACTTCGGCGGCTTTCCGGTCGACCGCCTCACGCACAGCCTGCAGACGGCGACGCTCGCGCTTAAGGACGGCCGGGACGAGGAGTACGTCGCGTGCGCGCTGCTGCACGACATCGGCGACACGCTGGGCAGCTTCAACCATCCCGACATCGCCGCCGCCATCCTCAAGCCGTTCGTAAGCGAGGCGAACCTGTGGATGGTGCAGCACCACGGCATCTTCCAGGGCTACAACTTCTTCCACTACATCGGCATGGACCGCAACATGCGCGACATGTTCAAGTCGAGCCCGCACTACGCGCGCACCGAGGAGTTCGTGGCGCTGTACGACAACCGGGCCTTCGACCCGCGCGGCGAGACGCTGCCGCTGGCTTACTTCGCGCCGATGCTGCGCCGCCTGATGGCGGTGCCGAAGAACTCGGTCTACAAGGCCGCGCTCGAGGCGCGCGCGGCAAGACCGGCGGAGCGCGCTTGAACCCCGCCGCCCCCTTGCTCGCCAGCCAGCAGATCGTCCAGGTCTGCCTGTTCATCGTCGCGGCGATCGCCATGGTCGGCGGCGCGCTGCAGATGGTCCTCGGCCAGCCCGACACGCTGCCGCGCCTGGACAACGTGCACCGCTTCATGGCCGGGGTCGGCAGGCTGGTGTCGATGCGCCGCGTCGGCCTGCCCAGGCCCGCCGCGGTCTGGCTCGGCTACCTGATCCCGGAGCTGCTGCTGCCGGTCGTGATCGTCGTGGCGTGGCGCCTGGCCACGGCTTGAGCCGCCGCGCGCGATGGCGAGCTACCGCTTCACGCAGCTGAACGTCTTCTCGGCCGACCCGCTCGCCGGCAACCCGCTCGCGGTGGTGCACGGCGCCGAGGGCCTGGACGAGGCGCGCATGGCGGCGCTCGCGCGCTGGACCAACCTGTCGGAGACGACCTTCCTGCTGCCGCCGGCGGATCCGGCGGCCGACTACCTGGTGCGCATCTTCACCCCGGGGGGCGAGCTGCCCTTCGCCGGGCACCCGACGCTCGGCTCGTGCCACGCCTGGCTCGCCGCGGGCGGCCGGCCGCGCGCGGCCGGCGTCGTGGTGCAGCAGTGCGGCGCGGGCCTGGTTCGCGTGCGCCGCGAGGGCCCGCGGCTGGAGTTCGCCGCGCCGCCGCTGAGGCGCAGCGGCCCGCTCGAGCCCGAAGTGCTGGCGCAGATCGCCAAGGCGCTCTCGCTGGCGCGCGCGGACATCGTGCGCCACCAGTGGGTCGACAACGGCCCGGGCTGGTGCGCGGTGATGCTGCGCTCGGCGCGCCAGGTGCTCGCGCTCGCGCCGGACTGGGCCGCGCTCGATCCGCTCAAGCTGGGCGTGATCGGCCCGCACGAGCCGGGTTTCGACGCGGCCTTCGAGGTGCGCGCCTTCATCGGCGGCGGCGGCTACGAGGACCCGGTCACCGGCAGCCTGAACGCGAGCCTGGCGCAGTGGCTCATCGGCGCGGGACTCGCCGGGTCTTCCTACGTCGCGGCGCAGGGCGGCGCGCTCGGGCGCGCCGGCCGCGTGCACCTGCGCCGGGACGGCGGCGAGGTCTGGGTCGGCGGCGACGTGGTCGAGGTGGTGCGCGGGCAGGTCGAACTGTGAGGGCCGCCGCAGCCTACCTCGCGCTGGTGTTCGGGGCCGGCTTCGCGCTCGCCGGCGGCAGGTCCGCGGGCAGGGCCGCTTGAACCGCGGACTATAATCCGGCCCGTCTCCCATGGCTGCCTGGTCCTCGGAGCGCGGAGGGCGCAGTCGGACAGCGAACGGAGAGTCCGGCCCCTTTCTTTCAGGAGGTAGAGGATGAGGAAGCGATCGATAGGGACGGCGGCAGTCTTGGTCGCGGGAACGGCCGCAATCGCTTGGGCGTGCAACGCCCGGGCCGGGGCCGGGGATGCCGGCGGACAAACCGGCGTCGAGGCGGGCGCCCGGGCCTCCGGCGGTTCCCATCTCGACAAGGCGCATGTCGAGCAGAGGAAAACCGGGTCGTCTCAGGGGCCGGCAACCGAATCCGGGGAGAAACAGAGCATGTATTATTATTTTGGGCACGGTGATTCGGGTCATCGCCTCGTCCCCGAGGGTCAAACACCCCAACCCCAGACGCAGAAAGCCGGGCCAAATGTCGGGACATCCCGCATTCCGCGTGCCGGCCGGGAAACCGTCATCAATTTCCAGGAAGGCGACCCGGACAAGCCGATCGTCACGGGGAACACGAACCCCAAAGAGCGCCGTGGCGAGAGGCGCGTTCCGTAGGTTCGAATCCGCCTGTGTGCCTGCGGCGGCGATGCTGCGGACCGGGAAGCGAGTTTGGGCGGGATGATCGCCGCCGCCGATGCGCTCGAGCGGCTGCGCGCGGGCAACCGGCGCTTCGTCGCCAACCGCGGCGGCGCAAGCGCGACGCGGCCGATCGAGGTCGCCGCGGGCCAGCAGCCGTTCGCCATCATCCTGGGCTGCTCGGACTCGCGCGTGCCGGCCGAGATCGTGTTCGACCAGGGCCTGGGCGACCTGTTCGTGATCCGGGTGGCGGGCAACATCGTCGCGCCGTCGCAGGTCGGCAGCGTCGAGTTCGCCGCCGAGCGCTTCGGCACCCGGCTGGTGGTGGTGCTGGGCCACTCCAGCTGCGGCGCGATCCTCGCCACGCTGGAAGAGCTCGGGCGCCCGGGCGGGAGCCAGTCGCCCAACCTGCGCTCGATCGTCGACCGGGTGCGCCCGTCGGTGCAAGGCCTGCTCGCGACCGAGCTGCGGCGCGACCCCGAGGCGCTGGTGCGGGAGGCGGTGCGGGCCAACATCCGCGCCTCGGCCGACCACCTGCGCCACGGCTCGCGCCTGCTCGAGCAGCTGATCCAGTCCGACGGCCTGCGGGTGGTCGGCGCGGAGTATTCTCTCGCGACCGGCGTGGTGGATTTCTTCGACGGAGCGGCGTAATGAACCCGGAAAAGATCAGGCTGGTGATGGAAAACGGCAAGGCGATCGAGGCGGTCGTCTTCAGCAAGCGCGCCGACTCGATCGAGGTGGTGCTGGGCGAAGGCATCAACAACGTCAAGTGCACCCTCACGCCCACGCGCAACGGCCTGGCCTACGCCGGCAGCGTGATGGGGCGCGAGCTGGTCTACCAGCGCAGCCGCGCGCAGGTCCAGGCCGACATCGACCGGCTCAACCCGTCGCTGCGCAAGCCCCGCGCGCGCTGACGCCGCGATGCGCCTGCGCGAGCTGCGGCCCGGGGAGCGCGACGCGCTGCTCGCGATCGTCAACGCCGCGGCCGAGGCCTACCGCGGCGTGATCCCCGCCGACCGCTGGCACGAGCCCTACATGGCGCGCGAAGAGCTCGAGGCCGAGATCGCCGACGGGGTCGAATTCTGGGGCGCCGAAGAAGGCGGGCGCCTGCTCGGCGTGATGGGGATCCAGGACAGGGGCGAGGTGGCGCTGGTGCGCCACGCCTACGTCGCGCCGGAGGCGCAGCGAAAGGGCGTCGGGCAAGCGTTGTTGCGCCACGTGCAGGGCCTCGCAACGAAGCCGCTGCTGGTGGGCACCTGGGCGGCCGCCGAGTGGGCGATCGCGTTCTACCTCCGCAACGGCTTCACGCTCGTCGCGGACAAGCAGAAGGACGCCTTGCTGCGCAAGTACTGGTCGATTCCCGAACGCCAGATCGAGACCTCGGTAGTGCTCGAGGCGCGGCGCTAGCCCTTCTTGCCGCCCACGAGCAGCAGCAGGCCGCCGACCACGATCGCGCCCACGCCGAGCCAGACCGGGACGTTGACCGTCTCGGTGTCCTTGACCGAGAACTTGAGCGGGCCGACCTGCGCCTGGTGCGTTTCCTTGGTGTAGGTGAAGCTGCGGTAGCCCAGCCCGAGCGCGCCGGCCACGATCAGGATGATTCCAATTGCCTTTGCCACGGTTTCTCCTCGAGTGCGGCGCGCTTCGGCGCGCCCGAGCCCTTGATCTGGGTGCGGTGCATGACGCGGCGCGCGGACGGCTCGAAGGCGTCGCGCCGGTGCATGGTGGTGCGGTTGTCCCACAGCACGAGGTCTCCTACCGCCCAGGTGTGGCGGTAGACCGAGGTCTCGACGTAGGACCACAGCTCGTCGAGCAGGCGCTCGGATTCCTCCAGCGCCAGGCCCATCACGTAGGCGTTGCGCCGCCGCCCGAGGTAGAGCGCGCGCGCACCCGACTCGGGGTGCTCGATCAGCGCCGGGTGCGGCGTGCCGGGCGAGCTGCGCGGGTCGTCGGTCGCGCTTAGCCCCTTGCGCAGGGTGCCGCCCGAGTCGTAGGTGCCGTCGTGCTTGATGTCGAGCTTTGCCACGCGCGCGGCGAGCACGCGCGGCAGCCTGGCGAGCGCGGCCTTCATGCCGGCGAAGCAGGTGTCGCCGCCGCTGGCTGGGATCTCGAGCGCGTAGAGCATCGAGGCGTCGGGCGGCAGCGCGGCGTAGCTCATGTCGGTGTGCCAGGCGGCCTCGCCGTCGCCCAGCGTGCCGATCGGCTCGCCGCTCGCGTCGCGCACGTTCGAGACCACGAGGATGTCGGGATAGCCCGGCGGGGACTTGCGCCCCGCGCCCTGGATCGGCGGCGCGTCGAGCGCGCCGAAGTGGCGCGAGAAGGCGAGCAGGTCGTCGTCGCTCAGGCGCTGGCCGCGGAACACCAGCACGTCGTGGCGGTACCAGGCCTGCTTGATGGCCTCGATCTCACCCGCGCCGGCGCGCGCCAGCTCGACGCCGCGCACCTCGGCCCCGACCGTTGCGGTGGGAACGACTTCGAGCTGGCGCCGGGCGGCCGAAGCGGGCATGGAGGCTAGTCTATAATCAACCGCCGCGTTTTGCCCATCCCCGTGACCATCGTCGTCCACCATCTGAACAATTCCCGCTCGCAGCGCGTGCTGTGGCTGCTCGAGGAGCTCGGGCTGCCCTACGAGGTGAAGCGCTACCAGCGCGACCCGAAGACCATGCTCGCGCCGCCCGAGCTGCGCGCGGTGCACCCGCTGGGCAAGTCGCCGGTGATCGAAGACGGCGGGCTCAAGCTGGCGGAGTCGGGCGCGATCCTGGAATACCTCGCGGGCCGATACGGCGAGGGGAAGCTCGTTCCGGCCGCCGGCACGCCCGAGCGCCTGCGCTACACCTACTGGATGCACTTCGCCGAGGGCTCGGCGATGCCGCCGCTCCTGATGAAGCTGGTGTTCAAGCGCCTCGAGAGCGGGCCGATGCCGTTGTTCGTGCGCCCGGTCGCGCGCGGCATCGCGCGCCGCGTGCTCGAGAGCTTCGTCGAGCCGAACCTCGTGCGCAACCTGGACTTCATGGAAGGCGAGCTGCGCGAGCGGCCCTGGTTCGCCGGCGCCGATTTCAGCGCGGCCGACATTCAGATGAGCTTTCCGCTCGAGGCCGCGGCCGCGCGCGGCGGCCTGGACGCGAGCCGGCCGAAGCTCACGGGCTTTCTCGCGCGCATCCACGCCCGGCCCGCGTACCGGCGCGCGATCGAGGCCGGCGGCGCCTACGAGCTGCTGCGCTGAAGGCGGCGGGCGATGACCGTCGTCCTGCTCGCGCTGGCGACCTTCTGCTCGACCCTGATCGGCGGGCTGTTCGCGCTCAAGTTCCGCGACCGCCTGCACTTCGTCCTGAGCTTTACCGCCGGGGTGCTGCTGGGCGTGGTCGCGTTCGACATCCTGCCCGAGATCTTCGCGCTGGCGCAGGCGCACCGCGCCGACGCCGCGGGCGCGATGGTCGCGCTGGTGGCGGGCTACCTGCTGTTCCACGGGCTGGAGAAGTTCGTCCTGGTGCACCACACGCACGAGCACGACTACGCCGAGCACCACCACCCCAAGGTCGGCGTGTACTCCGCGCTCGCGCTCGCCGGGCACAGCTTCATGGACGGCGTGGGCATCGGGCTCGCGTTCCAGGCCGGGCCGACGGTCGGCGTCGCGGTCGCGCTGGCGGTCATCGGGCACGATTTCTGCGACGGCATGAACACCGTCAGCCTGATGCTGGCGCACCGCAACCCGACCCCGCGCGCGCTGGCGATGCTCGCGCTCGACGCGCTGGCGCCGGTGCTGGGGGCCGCCTCGACGCTGCTGTTCAGCGCCCCGCCCGGCCTGCTCGCGCTGTTCCTGGGTTTCTTCGCCGGCTTCCTGCTCTACATAGGCACCGCCGACATCCTGCCCGAGGCGCATTCGCAAAAGCGCCCGGCCGCGGCGCTGGTGCTGATGGGGCTCACCGTGCTCGGCGCGGGGTTCATCTTCGCCGTGGTGCGGGTGGCGGGCTAGGGCGGCGCGTGAAGTCCGCCGCCGCTCCGGTGCACCAGATCTCGCTGCGGCTGCGCGAGATCGGGCAGCTGTTCAACTCGATGGACCCGACGCCGTTCCGCCATCGCGACCTGGACCCCAACGCCGAGGAGTTCATCGAGAGCTGGGCGCAGGAGTTCCCCGCCGGCAGCCGATACCTGCTGGTGATCCACCTCGAGCACAAGCCCGACGAGGAAGATCCCGCCGCGTTGCTGGCCGAGGCGGTGCACAACTTCTACGGCGACAAGGCGCAGCTGGCGGAGCGCGAGCTGCGGCGCCTGCTGCGCCTGGGGCGCACCAGCCTGCTGGTGGGGCTTGCGTTCCTGACGCTTTGCACGCTGGGCGCGAACGCGGCTGCGGCGCTCGGCAGCGGGCCCTTCTCCGGCATCGTGCGCGAGAGCCTGGTCATCGCCGGCTGGGTCGCGATGTGGCGCCCGATCCAGGTCTTTCTCTACGAGTGGTGGCCGATCCTGCGCCGGCGCCGCATGCTGCAGAATCTCTCCCGTGCGCAGGTGCGCGTGAGCGAGGATCAATGAGCAAGGCGCTGCTTGTCACCGGGGGCGGGCGCGGCATCGGCGCCGCGACCGCGCGCCTCGCGGCCGAGCGCGGCTGGGCGGTGGGCGTGAACTACCGGCGCGATCGCGCCGCGGCCGAGGCGCTCGTCGAGCACATCGCGCGCGCCGGGGGCAGGGCGGTCGCGCTCGGCGCCGACGTGTCCTCCGAGGGCGAGGTGCTGCGGCTGTTCGACCAGGCCGAGCGCGCGCTCGGCCCGCTCGCGGGCCTGGTCAACAACGCGGGGATCCTCGAGCGCCAGGCGCGCCTGGAGGACATCGACGCGGCGCGCCTGCAGCGCGTGTTCGCGGTAAACGTGATCGGCGCCTTCCTGTGCGCGCGCGAGGCGGTGCGGCGCATGTCCAAGCGCCGCGGCGGCGCGGGCGGCGCGATCGTGAACGTATCCTCGCTCGCCTCGGTGCTCGGCTCGCCCAACGAGTACGTCGACTACGCCGCCTCCAAGGGCGCGCTCGACACCCTCACCATCGGGCTGGCGAAGGAGGTCGCGGCCGACGGCATCCGCGTCAACGCGGTGCGCCCGGGCTTCATCTACACCGAGATCCACGCCGCGGGCGGCGAGCCCGGGCGCGTCGACCGGGTCAAGGACCTGGTGCCGATGAAGCGCGGCGGGCAGCCCGAGGAGGTGGCGCGCGCGATCCTGTGGCTGCTGTCGGACGAGGCGTCGTACTCGAGCGGGACTTTCATCGACGTCGCGGGCGGGCGCTAGCGTTAGAATTGGCCGGTCAAACCGGGAGGACGCCATGAGCTCACGCGAAGCGTACGTTCAGAAACTGAAAGCGCAGCTCGACCAGTGGAACGCCGAGGTCGCCAAGTGGGAGGAAAAGACCAAGGCGGCGCAGGCCGACATGAAGACCGAGTACGAGAAGCAGCTCGAGACCCTGCGCTCGCGGCGCGACGAGGCGATGTACCAAATGCACCAGGTATCGGTCGCATCGAGCGAGGCCTGGATGGACATGATGAAGGGCGCCGACGCGGCCTGGAAGGCGATGGGCGAGGCGTTCATCAAGGCGCGCGGGCACTTCGAGAAAAAATGAGCGTGCGCCAATGAGCGAGGCGCTGCCGGTCGTCGGGCGCGGCTTCTGCTTCGAGGACCTGGCGCTCGGCACGCGCTTTCGCACCCACCGCCGCACGATCAGCGAAGCCGACCTCTCGAGCTTCGTCAACCTGACCTGGCTGACGGAGGAGCTGTTCGCGGTGGCCGACGACGAGGGCCGCGCGATCAAGGGCCGCGCGGTGCCGGGCGCGCTGGTGTACTCGTTCGCCGAGGGGCTGCTGCTGCCGACCATGCAGGACACCGGGCTCGCGTTCCTCAACGCGACGCTAGACGTCAAGCGCTCGACCGCGGTCGGCGACACGATCCACGTCGAGTGCGAGGTGACCGAGCACCGCCTCACCTCCAAGGGCGACCGCGGGCTGGTGCGCTTCGCCAACAAGGTGGTCAACCAGCGCGGCGAGACCGTGCTCGAGTACAACCCGCTCAGGATGCTGCGGCGGCGCGAGGCATGAGCGGGCCGCTGGCGGGGGTAAGGGTCCTCGAGCTGGGGAGCCTGATCGCCGGGCCGTTCTGCGCCAAGACGCTGGCCGATTTCGGCGCCGAGGTGGTCAAGGTCGAGCCGCCCGGCGACGGCGACCCGCTGCGGCGCTGGCGCCGGATGCGCAACGGCGTGTCGCTGTGGTGGCAGGTGCAGTCGCGCAACAAGCGCTCGGTCACGCTCGACCTGCGCCAGCCCGAGGGCCAGGAAGCGGTGCGGCGCCTCGCGGCGAAGTCCGACATCGTGATCGAGAATTTCCGCCCCGGCGCGATGGAGCGCTGGAACCTGGGCTGGGACCGGCTCTCGGCCGCGAACCCCAAGCTCGTCATGGTGCGCATCTCGGGCTACGGCCAGAGCGGGCCGTACCGCGACCGCCCCGGCTTCGCCGCGATCGCCGAAGCCGTCGGCGGCCTGCGCTACGTCACCGGCTATCCGGACCGGCCGCCGGTGCGGCCCAATCTCTCGATCGGCGACACGCTCGCCTCGCTGCACGGCGTGATCGGCGCGCTGCTCGCGCTGCGCCACATCCAGGCCGGCGGCGGCGGGCAGGTGATCGACGTCGCGCTGTACGAGTCGGTGTTCAACGTCATGGAGTCCCTGCTGCCGGAGTACGACGCCCAGGGCGTGGTGCGCGAGCGCTCGGGCTCGAGCCTGCCCGGCATCGCGCCGTCGAACCTCTACCCCTGCCGGGACGGAAGCTTCGTGCTGATCGCCGGCAACGCCGACAGCCTGTACCGGCGCCTGATGAGCGCGATCGGGCGCGAGGACCTGCGCGACGACCCCGCGCTGGCGAAAAACGACGGTCGCGCTGAGCAGATGAAGAGAATAGACGACGCGATTGCCGCCTGGACATGCAAGAGAAGTCAAGCTGAAGTACTAAAGGCGATGGAACGGGCCGAAGTCCCCGCGGGGCGCATCTACAGCGCGGCCGACATCGCCGCCGACCCGCACTACGCCGCGCGCGGCATGCTGCTCGACGGCATCGCCGGCGACGGCGAGCCGCTCAAGCAGCCCGGCGTGGTGCCCAAGCTCTCCGCCACCCCGGGCGCGATCCGCCGCGCGGCGCCCAAGCTCGGCGCGCACACCGACGAAGTGCTCGGCGAGGCCGGCTATACCAAGGCCGAAATCGCCGCCCTGCGCGCAAAGGGAATCCTATGATCGACCACCTCGACCACATCGTCCTCACCACCCGCGACCTGGGAGCCTGCGTGCGGTTCTACACCGAGGTCCTGAAGATGAAATTGGTGCGATTCAAGACAGCTAGCGAAGAAAGGACTGCCTTCACCTTCGGCAATCAGAAGATCAACATCCATGAATGGGGCAAGGAGTTCACCCCGCGCGCCCACGTCGCCGCCCCCGGCACGCTCGACCTGTGCTTCATCGCCGCGGTCCCGCTAGACGAGGTGATCGCCAGGCTCGAGGCGAGCGGCGTGCCGGTCATCGAAGGCCCGGTGATGAAGACCGGCGCCACCGGCCCGATCCGCTCGGTCTACGTGCGCGACCCCGACCTCAACCTGATCGAGATCTCCGTTCCGGCGTGAACCAGATGTCGAGTTCCAGGCAACAAATCCGCTTCTGCTCCGGCTCCGATGGAGTGCGCCTGGCGTATGCGGTCGCGGGCGAAGGGCCGCCGATCGTCAAAGCGGCAAACTTTCTGAGCCATCTTGAATTCGATTGGGGCAGCCCTGTATGGAGGCACTGGCTGACGGAGATCTGCCGCGACCATACGCTGGTACGCTATGACGAGCGTGGCTGCGGATTGTCAGACTGGGACGTTTCCGAGCTTACCTTCGAGGCCTGGGTCGGCGATCTGGAAGTCGTAGTCAACGCGGTCGGGTTCGAGCGTTTCCCGCTGTTCGGCAGCTCGCAGGGTGCGCCGATCGCGATCGCCTACGCGGTGCGCCATCCCGAAAAGGTAAGCCACCTGATCCTGCACGGCGCCTACGCGCGCGGCTGGCTGAAGCGCAATCCGACGCCGAAGCAGCGCGAGGAAGCCGAGACCATGGCGAAACTCGCGGAGCTCGGTTGGGGCAGGGAGAACCCGGCGTTCAGGCAGTTCTTTACCACGCAGTTCATTCCGGGTGGCTCGGCCGAGCAGCATCAATGGTTCAACGAGCTCGAACGGGTCTCGACGTCGCCCGAAAACGCGGGACGTTTCTTTCGCGCATTCAACGAAATCGACATCACGGCGCTCGCGCCGAAGGTGTCTTGCCCGGCGCTGGTCCTTCACTCGAAGGGCGATGCGCGCGTGCCGTTCGAGGAGGGGCGGCTGGTCGCAAGCCTCATTCCCGGAGCGCGCTTCGTGCCGCTGGAGAGCCGCAATCACATCCTCCTCGAACACGAACCCGCGTGGAAGCGCTGGCTCGAGGAAGTGCGCGCCTTTCTTCCCGCGGGATCGGTGGGCGGGGCAGCCTTTGCCGAGCTGACGCCGCGCGAGCGCGAGCTGGTCGAATTCGTCGCACGAGGGCAGGACAACGCCCAGTGCGCAGCGCGGCTGGGCTTGAGCGAGAAAACGGTCAAGAATCACCTCACCAGCATTTTCGCGAAACTCGAGGTGGAAAGCCGCGCGCGGCTGATCGTGCTCGCGCGCGAAGCCGGCTTCGGCCGAAAGCCCAACTGATCCCTGGCGGGACTTTAGTCCCGTTTGTTCGCCACGGCTGCCGGCGATTTCCCCCCGGACCGGGACCTCGGTCTCACGACGCGTTGCGGGCAATTTCGGGAAACTTTGCGCGCATCCTCCGATGCATATTGTTACGGGAGACCGCTCATGACCACCGCAACCGCGGCACCTGTCGCCGCTTTCGACCCGGTTAAGTACAAGAACACGACTCGCAGTCAGTGGGACGCCGCCGCCGGAGCCTGGCACCGCTGGGGACCGACGCTCGGCGATTGGCTGGGCGAGGCGACGCGCGCGATGCTCGACATGGCCGACATCCGGACTGAACACCGCGTGCTCGACGTCGCCGCCGGAGCGGGCGAGCAGTCGGTGGTCGCGGCAAAGCGCGTCGGCCCGAGAGGCCATATCCTTGCCACCGACATTTCGCCGAGGATCCTCGAGTTCGCACTGCAAAGCGCCCGGGACGCCGGCCTGTCGAACTTCGAGACGCGCGTCATGGACGGGGAGAATCTCGATCTCCCTGAAAGTTCATTCGATGCCGTGATCTCGCGCGTGGGATTGATCTATTTCCCGGATCAGCACAAGGCGCTAAGCGGCATGCGCCGGGTCCTGAAGGACGGCGGTCGCGTAGCGGCGATCACCTACTCGACGCCGGAGAACAACAAGTTCTTTTCGATCCCTGTCTCGATCATCCGGCGCCGTGCCCAGTTGCCGCCGCCCCTGCCTGGCCAACCGGGTCCGTTCAGCCTCGGCGCGCCAAGCGTCATCGAATCGGCCTTTACGCGCGCAGGCTTCCGCGAGGTGCAGGTGCGCAAGGTCGACTCGCCGCTCAAGCTTGCGTCGGCCAAGGAATGCGTGCGGTTCGAGCGCGAGTCGTTCGGCGCGCTGCACCAGATGCTCTCCGGCATGCCGGAGGCGGAACGGCCTTCGGTGTGGCAGGAAATCGAGCGCGAGCTCGCGCAGTTCGAAGGCGCGAATGGTTTTACCGGGCCCTGTGAAATGTTGGTTGCGGCCGGCGTCAAATAGACATGACGTCGTGTTCGACGTGCCCGAGTCGCCGCATACACGCCTCGCAGTCACCGCTCGTTAGGTAAACGATGCGGCTAGCCGTGGTTCAAAGGCCGCCGGTGCTGCTGAACCGCGCCAAAACTGTGGCGGACGCAGTCGTGGCGATTCGGGAATCCGCGCACAATGGCGCCGGACTGGTGGTTTTCCCCGAGGCCTACATTCCAGGATATCCGGCCTGGATCTGGAGGCTCCGCCCGGGCGGGGACATGGCACTCGCGGAGAAGCTTCACGCGCAACTCCTCGCTAACGCGGTCAATCTCGAAGGCGACGATCTCGCGCCGCTGCGCGCGGCGGCGCTGGAACACGGGGTGACCGTCGTGTGCGGTATCGACGAGCGAGACGCCGAGTTCAGCCGGGGGACTATCTACAATACCGTCGTAGTCATCGGACCGGACGGCTCACTGCTGAACCGCCACCGCAAACTCATGCCGACGAATCCGGAACGCATGGTATGGGGGTTCGGTGACGCTACCGGACTGAAGGTGCTCGATACGGCTTGCGGCCGGATCGGAGCGCTCATCTGCTGGGAAAACTACATGCCGCTCGCCCGCTATGCGCTCTACGCGCTTGGCGTAGAGGTCTACATTGCGCCGACTTACGATTCCGGCGACAGGTGGCTTGGCACGCTCCAGCACATTGCGCGCGAGGGTGGCTGCTGGGTGGTGGGCAGCGGTGTGGCGTTTCGAGCTGCCGATATTCCTGCAGGCCTGCCGGGCAAGTCGGACCTGTACCCGAATGGCGATGAATGGATCAACCCGGGAGACTCCGTGGTGATCGAGCCGGGCGGAAGGATTGCCTGCGGACCGATGCGCCGCGAATTGGGTGTCTTGTATGCGGATATAGAGCTCGAGCGCGTCGGCATTGCGCGGCGCAGCCTCGACGTCGTCGGCCACTATTCGAGACCGGATGTCTTTCGGCTGCATGTAAACGCAAGTCCCCTTAAGCCGGTTGAATTCCAGTCGCCCGAGCCAAGCTGACCCGTGTCAGCGGGCGATGCGGAACCGCGTCGCGTGGCTTGAGTCCGTTACCTCTCCCGCCCCGCTTCCTGGAAGGCTTTCTGCACCGGCGACAGGAGGTATTCGAGCACGCTGCGGGTTCCGAGGTGGATCTCGGCGCTTACCTGCATGCCGGGCGAGAGGCGGTATTTGACGCCGCCGGCGTCGAGGGTCTGGGTCCTGAGGTTGACCAGGGTGCGGTAGGCGAGCTTTTCGGCGGCGTCCTGCTCGGCGGCGTCGGCGCCGACCTGCGCCACGCTGCCTTCGAGCATGCCGTACTTCTGGAAGCTGAACGCGGCGAGCTTGAGCTTGACCGGCTGCGCTTCGCGCACGAAGCCGACGTCCTCGTTCTTGACCCAGACCTCGGCGCGCAGGTTCTCGTCCCTGGGCACCAGGGTCATGAGGATGGTGCCGGGGCTGGCCACGGTGCCGACGGTGTGGGTGGCGAGGTCCTTCACCAGGCCGTCCTGCGGCGCGCGCAGCTCGAGGTAGCCGTGGCGGTGCTCCTGCTTGGCGAGGTCCTCGCCCGCGCGCTCGTACTGGCTGGCGACGTCGATGCGCTCGGTCTGCAGCTGGCGCCGGTAGTCGGCGCTTATCTGGGCAATCTTGCGTTCCTCCTGCGCGATGGTGGCCGCGGCCGAGACGATCACCGCCTCCTGCGCGCGCAGGTCCTGCTCCTTCTCGATGCGCTCGCGCTGCTTGTCGGTAACCATCAGGCGGCCGGCGAAGCCGCCTTTCTCGAGCCGGGCGTAGGCGGCCTCCTGCTCGCGGTAGTAGGGCAGCACCTGGGCCAGTTTCCTCTTGACTGCCTGCGCGGCGACCAGGTCGCTCGTCGCCTTGGCGAGCAGCGCGCGCTCCTGCGCCAGCGCGCTCTGGTAGGCCTGGCGGTTGGCGAGGTACTGCGCCTGCACCTGGGCGAACAGCTCGGGCGGGTCGCCGGCACGGCGCGCGAGCGGGGTGCCCGCGAGCTGGGCGTCGATGCGCCGCAGCGACAGGCGCTTGTTGTGGAACTCGGTGGCGAGGATCTTGAGGTCCGAGTCCGACAGCGCCGCGTCCATGCGCATCAGGATCTGGCCCTTGCGCACCCGCTCGCCTTCGCGCACCAGGATCTCCTTCACCACCCCGGCGTCGGTCGGCTGCACGATCTTGAGGTAGGTGTCGGGCACCAGGCGCCCCTCGGCCACCGCCACGATGTCGAGCCGGCCGAACACCGCCCAGGCGAGCAGCCCGCCGAGGAACAGGAGCAGCGCCCACAGCATGCGCCGCCCGAGCGGGCTGGGCGGCAGCTCCTGCAGGCGCACCAGGCCGGGCTGGAACTCGCGCGGGTCGACGTGCGCGCGCATCAGGGTTTCTGCCGTCCCTCGTCGAGCCCGCGCAGGCTCGTCACGCCGCCGCCGCCGAACTGGAGCACTTCGTCGACCTTCAGGCCGCGCGGCAGGTGGTGGGCGATGAAGAGCATGGTGACCTTGCCCTTCAATTGGTTCACGGTCTGGGCGAAGCTCTCGGCGGTGGGGGCGTCGAGGTTGCTCGCGGCTTCGTCGAAGATCAGCACGCGCGGGTTCTTGAGCAGCGCGCGGGCGATGGCGATGCGCTGGCGCTGGCCGCCGGAGAGGCCGACGCCGTGCTCGCCGAGCGGGGTCTGGTAGCCCTGCGGCAGGGCTTCGATGAATTCGTGGATCTCGGCCATGCGGCAGGCGGCGGCGATCTGCCCGAAATCGGCCTGCGGGTTGGCCATCTGCAGGTTGTCGTACACGCTGCCGGAGAACAGGGTGGTCTCCTGCGGCACGACGCCGAAGGCGGCGCGCAGCTCGTTCGCGCTCATGCTGCGGGTGTCCTGGCCTTGCATCAGGATGCGGCCGTCGCTGGGCGGGTAGAAGCCGAGCAGCAGCTTGGCCAGCGTGCTCTTGCCGCTGCCGCTGGGGCCGACCAGCACGGTGAGCTGGCCGGGCTTGATGACCAGGTTGAGGTTGCGCAGCAGCCAGGGATACCTGTCGGAGTAGCGGAACGACACGGCCTGGAACTCGATCCGGCCGGCGCTGGCGCTGCGGCCGCCGGCGCGTTGCGGGATGAGGGCGTGCGGCTCGGTGGGCGTGTCCATGATGTCGCCCAGCCGGCGCAGCGCGATCTCGGCCTGCTGGAACTGCTGCCACAGGCCGACCAGGCGCAGCATCGGCTGCGACAGGCGGCTGGCGAACATCTGGAACGCGACCAGCATGCCGATGGTGAAGGTGGCGCCGCCCAGGGCGGCGAGCGCGGCGCTGTCCATCACCAGCAGCGCGCCGAACACGAGGATGCCCAGGGTCATGAGCTGCTCGAGCGCGTTGGCGGCGACGTTGTACGAGTTGGCGAGGCTGCGCGTCTGGAAGCCCGCGGCGAGGTACTGCGCCAGCAGCCCGCCGTAGCGCTCCTCCAGCACCGGCTCCATCTGCAACGACTTGACCGTGGCCATGCCCGAGACGTACTCGGTGACGAAGGCGGTGTTGCGCGCGCCGGTCAGGAACTGGTGGTCGAGGCGGGCGCGGAACAGCGGCGTCACCGCGACGCTCAGCGCCACGATCGCGGCGAGCACCGCGAGCGCGACCAGGGTCAGCTTCCAGCTGTACCAGAACATCACCGCCAGGAACACGAACAGGAACGGGCAGTCGAGCAGCAGCGCGACCGCGGCGCCGGAGACGAACTCGCGGATCTGCTCGACCGCGTTCAGGCGCGCGACCAGCACCCCGGTCTGGCGGGTCTCGAAGTAGGGCAGCGGCAGGCGAAACAGGTGCCGGAACACCGAGTGCCCGAGCACCGCGTCGACCCGGTTGCCGGTGTGCAGCACCAGGTACTGGCGCATCCAGGTCATCACCGCGCCGAAGGCCATGAACATCGCCAGGCCCAGCCCCACCGCCCACAGCGTGCTCTGGGTGTGGTGCACCACCACCTTGTCGATCACCACCTGGGTGAACACCGGCGTGGCGAGGCCCACGAGCTGGATCGCGAGCGACGCGAGCAGCACCTCGCGCCAGATGCGCCGGTGGCGCAGTAGCTCCGGCACGAACCACTTGAAGCCGAAGGCGCGCGGCCGGGCGCGCGCGTCGTCGGGATCGTTGGCCGGCGCCGCGTCGCGGCGCAAGAGCAGCAGCTCGGGCTCGAACGCGGCGCCGAACTCCGCCAGCGGCAGGGTCTGCGGCTCGTTGCCGCAGCGCTCGAAGAACACCACCCGCGTGCCGTCGCTTGCGGCCAGGATGGCCGGCACCAGGGCCGCGCCCTGCTGCCTGAACGCGATGCAGGGAAACGGCGCGGACTTGAAGTCGATCCGCGCGGACTCGGCACGGCCGGCGCGAAAGCCCAGCGCGCCGAGCGCGGCGAACAGCTTCTCCTGCGAATACGGCGGCGGGAACTGGCCGAGGAACAGCCCGGGGTCGAACGCAACGCGGTGCAGCGCGCACAGCTGCCCCAGCGTCCAGACGAAATCCTCCCCGGACATGTGCCCCAGCACGGCGCCCCCCGCGCCACGCTGCGACATCATGCAACCCCCCTTTTGCGCGACCAGCATAGCCCGGGCCGGGCGCGGAGCAAAGCGATAGGACAGCCGGATAATAAATTGCGCTGCGTGCATTAGTGCGCGGGGCGTGCGTCGTCGTCGAACGACAGCGCGCCGCGCCGCGAGAACTAGGTCGCAAAGCGCTTCACATTCTCCGACGCACGGCAGGCGACAGGTCTATGTTGGTTGCCTCGCCTGGTGAACCCGAAGGGGGTGCCGTGAGTGATCCCAGAATGTGGATGATCTGGCCGGACAACGCCGCGTTGTCCATATTGGTGCTTGCGCTGATCGCGATGGCGGCGCTGTACGCCGCGCGCGCGCCGATGCACGGCCTGCTGCGCGCGGCGAGCCACGCGCTCGGCGGGCCGCTGCGCCTGGGGGCGCGCTGGCTGTTCGGCGTCGCGGCCGAGATGAAGGCGCGCAACAAGGCGGTCTTGCTGGCGCAGGGCCGGCGCGAGACGGGCCAGCGCATCGAGCGCGAGTTCGAGCGCCTGGCGCTGCTGATCGGGCGCGATCTGCAGGGCTATCCCACGCTGCAGCGCAAGCTGCTGGAGGAGATCACCCGGGTCGAGGAGGACTACAAGAAGTGCGGCGAGGTGCCGCCGCCGCCGCCCGACTGGGTGGACGCGGTCGCCGCGGTGGCCAAGATCAAGACCGGCGGCGGCGAGGTGGTGCAGAAGATCCTCACCGACATCCGCCAGTCGGTCGAAGGCATCCACGACAAGGCGCTCGCGGAGTACCGCCGCGCCTACCAGATGCGCCACAGCATCCTGGAAGGCTTCATGCCGTACTGGCGCTCGCTCGACAAGACCATGAAGCAGGTCGACAAGAACATGAGCGGCATCCAGGACGCCGCGGCCGCGGTCGACGCGCAGATGGCGAGCTATAAGGAGATCGCCGCCCGCAGCGACGAGGCCGAGAGCAGCCTGACCCAGTCCGCCTTCACCCAGTTCTTCATCGCCGCGCTGGTGATGGGAGTGGCGCTGGGCGGCGCGTTCGTCAACTTCAAGCTGATCGCGCTGCCGATGTCGGAGATGGTCGGCGCGAGCGACTACCTGACCGCGACGCTGCGCACCTCCGAGGTCGCGGCGCTGGTGATCATCCTGGTCGAGGCCTCGATGGGCCTGTTCCTGATGGAGTCGCTGCGCATCACGCACCTTTTCCCGCGCATCGCGAACCTGAACGACCGCATGCGCCGGCGCATGGTCTGGATCTCGCTCACCCTGCTGCTGACGCTGGCCGGGATCGAGTCGGCGCTGGCGCTGATGCGCAGTATGCTGATCGCCGACAAGCAGGCGCTGCTGCAATCGCTCGCCTCGACGCCGGGGGCCGTTAGCGCCGCGGTCGGCGGAGGCTGGCTCGAGCGCATCCCGACCGCGGGCCAGATGGTGCTCGGCTTCATCCTGCCCTTCGCACTCGCCTTCGTCGCGGTGCCGCTCGAGTCGTTCGTCCATTCGGCGCGCACTGTCGGCGGCGCGCTGCTGGTGAATCTCGTCGGCGCGCTCGCCTTCGCGCTGCGCGTCGTGGGAGGCCTGGTGCGGCAGATCAGCCGCGCCCTGGTGCACGCCTACGACGTGCTGATCGTGCTGCCGCTGCTGGCCGAGAACATGGTTCGCGCGCTGCGCAACGGCGCGCCGGCGCGCGCGGCGCAGCAGCTGGACACCGGCGACAAAACGCTGCATCCGCTGTCCTGAGCGGGGAGCGATCATGCGTATCCGAACCCTCGCAATTGCGCTCGCCGTCGGCGGCCTCGCGCTCGCCATCGCCGGCTGCGGCGATTCGCGCAGCCACGCGCAGGCGGTCTACATGCTGGTGGACACCTCCGGCAGCTATGCACGCGAGGCCGGCAAGGCCGAGCGGGTGATCAATTACCTGCTCGGCACGCTTCGCCCCGGCGACTCCCTTGCCGTGGCGAAGGTGGAAAGCCGCAGCTTCAGCGAGAAGGACATCGTCGCCAAGGCAACCTTCGACACCCGCCCGAGCCAGGCCAACGCGGAGAAACGCGCCTTTCGCGCCAAGACCGAGAGCTACCTGAGATCGGTGCAGGGTACCGCGCACACCGACATCACCGGCGGGCTGATACAGGGCGCCGAGTTCCTGAACGAGACCGGCGCGGGCAACAAGACCATCATCGTGTTCTCCGACATGGAGGAGGACCTGGACAAGGTGACGGTGCGCAACTTCCCGATCCGGCTCGACAACATTCGCGTCATCGCGCTAAACGTCACCAAGCTCAGGAGCGACAACATCGACCCGCGGCGCTACCTGGGCCGGCTCGATGCGTGGCAAAAGCGCGTCAAGGCCGCCGGCGCCTCGGAGTGGAAGGTGATAAACGACATCGAGCGCCTGGACGGCATCTTCGCCAGCAGCTAGCCGAGGCGCTCGACGCGCACGCCGCGTGCCTGCAGCGCGGCGACGATCGCCTCGCTGTGGGCGCGGTCGCGCGCCTCGAGCAGGAACTCGACCTCCGGGGTGCGCACCGAGGCGGTGCCGAACAGGCGCTGGTGCTGCACCTCCACGATGTTGCCGCCGGCCTCGCCGATCAGCTGCGCGACCTTGGCCAGGCTGCCCGAGACGTCCGGCATCGACACGCGCAGGCGAGCGAGGCGCCCGTCGCGCACCAGGCCGCGCATCAGCACGGCGGCCAGCACCCGGGTGTCGATGTTGCCGCCGGTGAGCACGATGCCGACGCGCCGGCCGGCGAAGCGCTGCGGGTGCTGCAGCAGCGCCGCCAGGCCCGCCGCGCCCGCGCCCTCGGCCACCGTCTTCTCGATCTCGATCAGGGCGACGATCGCCTGCTCGATCGTGTCCTCGGCCGCGAGCAGCACCTCGTCGACGTACTCGCGCGCGAGCGCAAGCGTCAGCTCGCCCACCTCGCGCACGGCGAGGCCCTCGGCGATCGTGTCGCCGCCGACCTCGACCGGCAGGCCCGCGAGGCGCTGGTACATGGCGCACCAGGTCTGCGACTCGACGCCGTACACCCGCACACGCGGCTTGATCGCCCTCGCGGCCGCGGCCATGCCGCCGATCAGCCCGCCGCCGCCCACCGGCACCACCAGCGCGTCGAGCTCGGGCATGTCCGCGAGCATCTCCAGCGCGACCGTGCCCTGGCCGGCGATCACCGCCGGGTCGTCGTAGGGATGGATGAAAGTCAGCGCGTCGCGCGCCTCGAGCTTGCGCGCATGGCGCGCGGCGTCGGCCAGCGTGTCGCCCTCGAGCACCACTTCCGCGCCGTGCACCCGGGTGTTGGCGACCTTGGAGTTGGGCGTGCCGCGCGGCATCACGATCACCGCGCGCATCCCCAGGCGCGCGGCGTGGTAGGCCACGCCCTGCGCATGGTTGCCCGCGCTCATTGCGATCACCCCGCGCCGGCGCTCGTCCTCGCGCAGCGACAGGAGCTTGTTCAGCGCGCCACGCTCCTTGAACGAGCCGGTGAACTGCAGGTTCTCGAACTTGAGCCAGACCTCGGCGCCGGTAAGCTGCGACAGCGTGCGGCTGTGCAGCAGCGGGGTGCGCTCGATGGCGCCGGCGATGCGCGCGGCGGCGGCCGTGATGTCTTCTATCGAAGGCAGTTTCATGCTGGCGTTCCAGCGGCGAAAAGCGCCGCGCCGGGAAAGCTCGCGAACGCGTGCGCGAGCGCGATGCGGCCGTCGCGCACGGTGACCGTCTCGCCGCTTAGCAGGTTTTGCAGCCGCGCGCCCTCGGCCAGTCCGGCCGCGGCGACGTAAGTGTCGTGCCACACCGCCGCGTCGAGCGGCAGCTTGCCCGGCTCGCCCATGAGCTTGGCGAACAGGCGCCCTGAGATGACCACCAGCGTGCCCGATTCGTGGCGCCGGGCGTAGGCGAGCGCGTGCGCCGCCTGCGCGCCGGCGGCCTCGAGCGGCTCGTAGGCGCCGTCGGCGAACAGCGCCGGGCGCTCGCGCCGCAGCTCGAGCAGGCGCCAGGTCACCAGCAGCTTGGCGCGCCCGTCGAGGGGACGCTCGGCGAGCGCGCGCGCGGCGGGCGCGAAGCCGGGGCGCTGGGCAATGTCGCGCACTTCCTCCAGCAGGCGCCGGCGCAGAACGTAGTCGACCGGGCGGCGGTTGTCCGGGTCGACCAGGCTGTAGTCGATCAGCTCGTTGCCCTGGTACAGGTCGGGCACCCCGGGCGAGCTGTACTTGATCAGCGCCATCGACAGGCTGTTGAGCGCGCCGAACCAGGCTAGGGTGGCGGCCTGCGCGCGCAGGTCCTCCAGGAACGGGTTGTGCTGCGCGCGCCCGAGCAGCGCGCGCACGAAATTGGCCAGCGCAGCCTCGTACTCCTCGTCGGGGCTGATCCAGCTGGTGCGGTCCCTGGCCTCGCGCGCGGCCTTGAGCATGTAGGCCTCGATGCGGGCGCGGTAGTCCTCCAGCGCGGCCTCGTCCGGCTCGCCCGGCGGGAAGGTGCCGAGCAGGGTCTGATAGAGCAGGTACTCGTCGTTGCGCGACGGCGCGGGGCGCCCTTCGCGCGTGCGGCGGCGCATGCGGTTGAGCGACTTCCAGCGCCGCAGCAGCAGGCGCCAGGCGGCCGGCATCTCGGAGATCACGTCGATCCTCAGGCGCACGTCCTCGGAGCGCTTGTTGTCGTGGGTCGAGGTGCCGAGCATGGTGTGCGGCCAGCGCGCGGCGCGGTCGGCGCTCGCGCCGTGGAAGGCGCTCGGCGCGAAGCCGAACATGTCGGGGTCCGAGCCGACCTCGTTCAACGACACGAGGCGGTTGTACAGGTAGTGCGCGCTGTCCTCGACGCCCTTGGCGGCGACCGGGGAGGTGAACTGCTGGAATTTCATCGCGAAGCCGAGCGCCTGCGCGTGCAGGGCGCGCGGCGCGCCGGCGGGCGCGTGCCCGAGCAGCGCCTGGCGCACGAAGCCGAAGATGCTGGTGTCGGCGGCGCGGCTGCGGCGCGTGGCGCGCGCCACCGCCCAGTCGACGTAGCGCCGGTCCTGGCTCGAGGGCTTGCCCGCGATGTAGGTGCGGTAGACCGGCATGCAGGCGGCGACCTCGGCCAGCGCGCGGCGCAGGGTGTTGAAGGTGTAGTCGCGCGTGCGCCGGTCGGCGCGCGCGATGCGCAGCAGCTCGGTCGCGAGCACGGTGAGCTCGGAGGCGAGCGCGCCGCGCATGATCGCCTGCTTGCCGCGGTAGCACGCCTCCCCGAAGTCGAACGACTCGCCGCTGAACGCGCGCCAGGTGCGCTCCAGGCGCCCGCCCGCCGACGGGTCGACGAACAGGCCGTTGACCACCGCGCCGAAGCGGTAGCCGGTGGTGCCGTGCAGCGCCCAGCTCTCGGGCACGTGCTCGTGGCGCGCGGTGATCTTCTCCGCCACGACGTACAGCGGCCGCGCCGGGCGCGCCTCCGGCGCCTCGGACGCGGGCAGCGCGATGCCTGCGGCGCGCGCGTAGGCCTGCTGCAGGCGCGCGAAGTACTGCTTCGGGTCGTACAGCCCGTCGGGATGATCGATGCGCAGGCCGTCGACTTCGCCGTCGGCCGCGAGCGCGAGCACCAGCGCGTGGGTGGCCTGGAACACCGCCTCGTTCTCCATCCGCAGCGCGGCGAGGTCGTTGATGTCGAAGAAGCGCCGGTAGTTGATCTCGTCCGAGGCCACGCGCCAGTACGCAAGGCGGTAGTGCTGCGCCTCGAGCAGCCGGTGCAGCGCGTCGCCCGGCGGCGCGTTGAGCTCGCTCAGCGCGGCGTCGATCGCGCGCGCCACGTCGGGTTGCGTGCGCGCCAGGCGCAGCAGGCGCTGCTTGAGCGCCGGCACTTCCTCGGCCGGGCCGCCGCCGAAGGCGGCCCTCAATCCCGCCAGCTCGTCCACCGCGGCGCGCGTCGCCGGCCGCGCCGCGAGCGCGCGCTCGGCCAGGGCGAGGATCGAGGGGTACTCGCGCGGCGCGACCGGGAAGCGGTGCTGGTGGTAGCGCACCGCGAACGTCCCCGCGTCGGGCTCCCAGGCGAGCGCCAGCTCGCCGCGCTCGAGCGTGATGCCGTAGTGCTCGCCCAGCACCGGCACCAGCACCTTGCCCTCGAGCTCGGCGTTGACCGGATGCCAGTCGATGTCGAACCAGCCGGCGTAGGCCGAGGCCTCGCCGTTTTCCAGCACGTCCATCCACCAGGCGTTGTCGGCGCCCATGACGCCCATGTGGTTCGGCACCACGTCGAGCAAGAGGCCCATGTCCTGCGCGCGCAGCGCGGCGACGAAGCGCTCGAAGCCCTCGCGCCCGCCGAGCTCGGGGTTGATCTGGTTGTGGTCGACCACGTCGTAGCCGTGCGCGCTGCCCGGGCGCGCGCGCAGCACCGGCGAGCAGTAGACGTGGCTCACGCCGAGCTTGGCCAGGTAGGGCACCAGGCCCACCGCGTCGAGGAAAGTGAAATCGCGGTTCAGCTGCAGCCGGTAGGTGGCGCGCGGCACGCGCGCGCTGGCGCCAACCACCGCCGCGGAGGCCTGCGCCGGGCGCGGCCGCAGCCGCGCGAGCGTGCCGGCGAGCGTCCCGATGCCCGGCTCGGCGGCCATGTCCTCCAGCGCGAGCGGCAGCTTGCGGCGCCAGTTCGGGTGCTGGTCGGTGGTGCCGGGCAGGTTGGCCTGCTCCCTCACCCCGAGCGCGTCCTCGAGCTGCAGCATCATCACGCGCGAAGGCGTCGCGGCGACGTAGGCGTGCACCGCATCGACCAGCCCGCGCGGCGGCTCGGGCGGCGCGAGCCGGCGGCGCTCGAGCGCGCGCAGCAGCCGCGCGCGGTCGGCGGCGCGCTCGGCGACCTGCGCCGCGTGGACCGCCTCGTCCGGGTACAGGCCCAGGCGCTCGCGCAGCGCGAGATCGTCGCCCTCCCACCAGCCGGCCAGCGTCGGCAGGTCGTGGGTGCTGACCGCGACCAGCGCCTCGCGCGGGAACTGCTCCGGCGGCTTGAACTCGCCCGCGGCGTCGCGCTCGAACCACAACAGGCGACACGACAGCACGCCCGCGCGCGCGAGCGCGGCGCGCATCTCGTCGGCCACGGTGCCCAGGTCCTCGCCGATCACCAGGCACTTGTTGCGGTGGCTCTCGAGCGCGAGGATGGCGAGCATCTCGTCCAGCGCGTAGTGCACGTAGGCGCCGCTCGCGGCGGGCGCGTCGTGCGGGATCCAGAACAGCCGCATCAGCCCCATCACGTGGTCGATGCGCAAGGCGCCTGCGTGCGCCATCGCCTGGCGCAGCGCCGCGATGTACAGCCCGTAGAGCGTCGCGCGCAGGCGGTCGGGCCGCAGCGGCGGCAGGCCCCAGTCCTGGCCCTTGAGATTGAAGTCGTCCGGCGGCGCGCCGACGCTCGCGCCCAGGGCGTAGACGTCCTGCGCGGCCCAGGCGTCGGACCCGGCGCGGTCGACCGACACCGCGAGGTCGAGGTACAGGCCGAGCGCGAGCCCGAGCGCGGCGCAGCGCTCGGCGGCGCGCGCGAGCTGGCGCTCGGCCTGCCACTGCAGGTACTCGTAGAACTCGACCCGCGCGAGCTGCTCGGCGGCGAAGCGCGCCGCCGCCTCGCCGGCCGGGTCGCGGTAGGGCTCGGGCCAGACCTGCCAGCCCCACACCTCGGGGTCGGCGCGGTGGAAGCGCTCCTGCAGCGCATCGTACAGCGCGTGCCGGCGCAGCGCGTCGCCGTGCGCGGCCTGGAAGGCGCGGAACTGCTGCGCGCGGGTGCTGCCGCGCTCGAGGTGGCGCGCGCGGAACTGCGCGTAGAGCAGCTCGAGCAGCTCGAACTTCGCCTCGCGCACGCCAGCGTAATCGACCAGCGGCGCATCGCGCAGCGCCGCCAGGCGCGCCTGGAAGCGCGGCGCGCGCAGCAGCCGCTGCGCCGGCTCGCAGTCGCGCAGCTCGTCGATCGCCTCGACGTCGAGATAGAGCACGTTGAGCGCGAGGCGCGAGGAAGGGCTGTAGGGGCTCGCGTGCGCCGGGTTGTGGGGAAAGAGCGCGTGCAGCGGGTTGAGCCCGATCACGGCCGCGCCGCGCGCGGCCCACTGCTCGATGAGGTGCAGCAGGTCGGTGAAGTCGCCCATGCCCCAGTTGCGCCGCGAGCGCAGCGAATACAGCTGCAGCGACGGGCCCCACAGCCTGGCGTCGTCCTCGAGCGCGGCCGGGCGCCAGCAGCGCTCGGGCGCGGCGATCAGCAGCGTCTCGCCCGCGATGCCCTCGAGCGTGAAGCGGTGGTAGCCCGGCGCGAGCTCGAGCGCGATCGGGACGTCGTACGCGGCGTAGCGCCGGCCCTCGATCTCGGCCGTCTCGAGCGCATCGAGCCGGCCGCAGTCTGCCTCTGCCTCGTGGCGCGTGCCGTCCTCGGCCTCGATGCGCCAGCGCAGGCGCGCGCCCTCGGGCACCCGCACCCGCTGGTGCCAGGGGGAGGAGTGCGCGCGCAGCGCGGCGGCGGGAGGAAGCGCCTCGTTCCAGTGCGAGGCTTGCGCGCCGCGCCCGTCGCCGAGCTGGCCGAGCTGGCCGAGCAGGGCCTCGAGGCTCGCCTCGGGCACCTCGTGCGCCTTGCCCCAGATGTCGTGCCAGCGCGCGGCGATGCCGGCCTGGCCGCACAGCCGCTCGATGAGCGCCCGCGCCTCGCTCACGCCGCCTCCAGCGCGACGCACAGCGCCGCGGAGCGGTAGACCGGCTCGCCCGCGGGCATCGGCGCGCCGCCGCCGGGCCGGCAGCTCATGCGCCAGCGCGCGCCGCCGCCGAGCGGCCAGGCCACGTGCAACGCTCCTGCGCGGATCGAGTATGTCCCGCTGCGCGCGCCCGCCAGGCGCGGCACGAGGTGGCGCCGCCGCGCCGCGAGCAGCTCGCGCACCAGGGCGATCCGCTGCGGATCGCGTTCCTGCCATTGCAGCTTGGAAGCCAGGAAGGTCGCCGGGTCGTTCGGGTCCGGGATCTCCTGCGCGAAGGAGGCGAAGCGCTCGAACTCGCCGCGCCGGCCGCGCGTGACCGCGGCGGCGAGCTCGGGGCCGAAGTCGCAGAAGAACTGGAACGGCGTGCGCGCGGCGAACTCCTCGCCCATGAACAGCATCGGCACCTGCGGCGCGAGCAGCACGCAGCCGAGCGCGGCCTCGACCGCGGCCGGCTCGGCCAGCGCGTCGAGCCGCTCGCCGAAGGCGCGGTTGCCGACCTGGTCGTGGGTCTGGTCGAACGACACGAAGGCCGTGGGTGGCAGGTGCGCGCTCGGCTCGCCGCGCGGCGCGCCGTCGCGGAACGGCGAGGGCTCGCCCTGGTAGACGAAGCCCTCGGCCAGCGCGCGCCCGAGGCGCTCGAGCGGCGCTTGCGCATAGTCGGCGTAGTAGCCGTCGGCTTCGCCGGTGGCGAGCACGTGCAGCACGTGGTGCAGGTCGTCGTTCCACTGCGCGCGGGCGCAGCGCCCGAGCAAATGCGCCTGGTTGGCGTCGTTCTCCAGCACCAGGTGCAGCTCGCGCCCGCGCCCGGGGCCCGCGCGCAGCGCGCGGCCGATCTCGCACACGATGTGTTCGGCCGAATCGTCGCGGATCGCGTGCACCGCGTCCAGGCGCAGACCGTCGAAACGGAACTCCTCGACCCAGTACAAGGCGTTGTGGACGAAAAAATCGCGCACCGCGCGCCGGCTGAAGTCGATCGCCGCGCCCCAGGGCGTGTGGCGCGCCGGATCGAAGAACTGGGGACAGTAGGCGTGCAGGTAGTTGCCCTCGGGCCCGAAGTGGTTGTAGACCACGTCCAGCAGCACCATCAGCCCGAGCGCGTGCGCCTCGTCGACCAGCTTCTTGAGCTCCTCGGGCCTGCCGTACGAGGCGTCGGGCGCGAACGGCAGCACGCCGTCGTAGCCCCAGTTGCGCTTGCCCGGGAAATCCGCCACCGGCATCAGCTCGAGCGCCGTGATGCCGAGCGCGGCGAGCTCGGGGAGCTTGCCGCGCGCCGCGGCGAACGTACCCTCCGGCGTGAAGCTGCCCAGGTGCAGCTCGTACGCCACCGCCTCGTGCCAGGGCCGGCCGCGCCAGCCGTCGTCGCGCCAGGCGTAGGCGCGCGGGTCGATTACTTCGCTCGCGCCGTGCACGTCGTCCGGGTTCGCGCGCGAGGCGGGGTCGGCTACCGCGAGCCCGTCCGCGAGCACATAGCGGTAGCGGTCCCCGGGGCGTGCCTGCGCCAGCAGCAATTCGTGCCAGCCTTGTTCGAGAGGATGCATCGCATGATGAATCCCATCGAGGTCCAGCACGACGCGCTGCTGCGCCGGCGCCCAGAGGCGGAAGCGCACGCCGCCGGCGCCGGGCTCGGCGCCGAAGGGCATGGCGTGGGCGCGCTTCACGCCGGCCCGGCCGGGCGTGTCAGCAGCACCAGCGAGCGCGCCCGCAGCGTGTAGGTCTCGCCCGCGCCGTAGTGCTTGCGCGCATCGGGCGTGGCGGGCTCCCGCGCGGTGTCGAACAGCGCGCGCCAGGGCTCGCCCGGAACCGCCGGCAGCACGAAGGCGGCGTCCTCGTGCTGCGGGTGGAGCAGCAGCAGGAAATCGTCGTCGCGCTTGGTCTTGCCGAAGCGGTCGACGTCGGTCAGGCCGGACCCGGAGAGGTACACGGCGAGGCTGCGCGCCGACTCGTGCTGCCATTCGTCGTCGCTCATCTCCTTGCCGTCGGGCTTGAGCCACAGAATGTCCTTCACCCCGCCGCCGTGCAGCGGCCGGCCCTCGAAGAAGTCGCGCCGGCGAAAGCTCGGGTGCGCGCGGCGCAGCGCGATCAGGCGCGCGATGAAATCGATGAAATCCTCCTTTTCCCGGCTCGGCGTCCAGTCGAGCCAGTTGAGCTCGTTGTCCTGGCAGTAGGCGTTGTTGTTGCCCTGCTGGCTGCGCCCGAGCTCGTCGCCCGCGAGCAGCATCGGCGCGCCCTGCGACAGCAGCAGGGTGGCGAGGAAGTTGCGCCGCTGGCGCGCGCGCAGCGCGACGATCGCCGGGTCCTCGCTCGGGCCCTCGACGCCGCAGTTCCACGACACGTTGTTGTTGTGGCCGTCGCGGTTGTCCTCGCCGTTGGCGTCGTTGTGCTTGTCGTTGTACGACACCAGGTCCGCGAGCGTGAAGCCGTCGTGCGCGGTGATGAAATTGATGCTCGCGTGCGGCCGGCGCCCGGAGCGGCCGTACAGGTCGGCCGAGCCGGTGAAGCGGCGCGCGAACTCGCCGATCTGGCCGCCGTCGCCCTTCCAGTAGGCCCGCATGCCGTCCCGGTAGCGGTCGTTCCACTCCGCCCAGCCGAGCGGGAAGTTGCCCACCTGGTAGCCGCCGTGGCCGAGGTCCCAGGGCTCGGCGATCAGCTTGACCCGGTTCAGCACCGGGTCCTGGCGCACCACGTCGAAGAACGCCCCCAGCGGCTGCACCGCGCCGCCCTCGCGCGCCAGCGCCGAGGCGAGGTCGAAGCGAAAGCCGTCGACGTGCATCTCCTCGGCCCAGTAGCGCAGCGAATCCATCACCAGCTGCAGCGCGCGCGGGTGCTCGAGGTTGACCGTGTTGCCGCAGCCGGTGTAGTCGGTGTAGTGGCGCGGGTTGCCGGCCTCGAGGACGTAGTAGGCGGCGTTGTCGATGCCGCGCAAGCTTAGCGTCGGGCCGAGGTGGTTGCCCTCGCAGCTGTGGTTGTAGACCACGTCCATGATGACCTCGATGCCGGCCGAGTGCAGCGTCTTCACCATGGTCTTGAACTCCTTCACCTTGCCCGAGGCCGAGTAGCGGGTCTCGGGGGCGAAGAAGCCGAGCGTGTTGTAGCCCCAGTAGTTGTGCAGCCCCATCTCGAACAGGCGCCGGTCGTCGATGAAGGCGTGCACCGGCAGCAGCTCGACCGTGGTCACGCCCAGGCGCTTCAAGTGCTCGATCACCGGCGCGGTGGCGAGCCCCGCGTAGGTGCCGCGCAGCGCCTGCGGCACCTCGGGGTGGCGCATGGTGAAGCCGCGCACGTGCATCTCGTAGATCACGGTCTCGTGCCACGGGATGTCGGGCCGGCGGTCGTCGCCCCAGGTGAACGCGCTCTCGAGCACGCGGCACTTGGGCATGAAGGCGGCGCTGTCGCGCCGGTCGTAGGCCAGGTCCTCGCGCTTGTGGCCGACGGTGTAGCCGTACAGCGCGTCGCTCCAGCGCAAGCCGCCGACGAAGTCCCTGGCGTAGGGGTCGGCCAGCAGCTTGCTCGGGTTGTGGCGCAGTCCCTCTTCGGGCTTGTAGGGTCCGTGCACGCGGTAGCCGTAGACCAGGCCGGGCCGCGCCTCGGGCAGGTAGCAGTGCCAGACCGCGTCGGTGCGCTCGCGCATCTCGATGCGCTGGCGCTCGCGCCGCCCGGCCTCGTCAAAGATGCATAGCTCGACCTTCTCGGCCGATTCCGAGAACAGCGCGAAGTTGACCCCTTCGCCGTCCCAGGTCGCGCCGCGCGGGTAGGGCCGGCCGGGCCAGACCGCGCCGATCGGGGCGGCGGCGGAAACCGGATGGGTCGGGTTCACGAGCGGGAGTCTTTGCCGTTCCTTGGCCACCAGCGCTCGAGCCTGCCCGCGGCCCAGTCCTTGCCGCCCAGGCCGAACGCGAGCGCGAGCGCGAACACCACCCCGGCCAGGATGATGAGGAAGCTCTGGCGGATGATCTCGCCGCCGACGTTGACCTGGTCGAGCGCGATCAGCACCACGAACGCGATGATCGCGTACTGCGCCAGCCGGCCGAGCAGCTCGGCGTCCTGCACCCCCACGTTGCGGCAGTAGCTGACCACGGTGTCGCTGATGAAGCGCGCGAAGTAGGCGCCGAATACGAGGATCAGCAGCGCGACGATGACCTTCGGCACGAACAGGATCACCATCCGCAGCAGGTCGGTGACGTAGGTCAGCCCGAGGCCGTTGAAGGCGATCACCAGCGCGGCGAGGATCACCAGCCAGTACACGATCACGCCGAAGATCCCGGTGGTGTCGGTCTGGATCCCGCCCTGGCGCAGGAAGCCGTCCATCCCGGCGCGCTCGGTGAGCACGTTGAAGTTGATCGCGCGCAGGCCGCGCACGATGGCGAACATCGCCACCTTGGCCAGCAGCCAGCCGGCCACCAGCACCGCGATCGCGAGCGCGAGGCGCGGCAGGAAAACGCCGATCTGGGTCATGAATGCGCGCACCGGCTCCAGCATCACGTCGACTTTGTCCATGGTCGTTCCCCTTCGGTGTCAGCCGGCCAGCGCCAGGATACCCAGCAGCGGGGTGCGGACCCAGCCGGGCCGGTTGTTGATCTCGTAGCGCAGCTCGTAGAGCGCCTTTTCCAGCTCGAACAGCTCGAGCAGCCCGCTCACGTCGTCGAACCACTCGCGCAGCCCGCCGCCGCGCGCGGCTTCGTAGTAGGCCGCGAGGAAGCTGCGGCGCACCTCGGCTTCCCAGGCCCGCGCCAGCGGCTCGAGCCGCGCGTCGTCGCCGCCCGCCTGCGCGGCGTGGCGCAGCGCGGTCCACTGGGCGTAGTTGAACGAGCGCAGCATCCCGGCCACGTCGCGCAGCGGCGAGTGCTTGATCCTGCGCTCGGCGAGCGGCCGCGCCGGCTCGCCCTCGAAGTCGATGATCACGAAGTCGTTCTTGTCCAGCAGCACCTGGCCCAGGTGATAGTCGCCGTGGTAGCGGATCTTGGCCGCGCCGCGCCCGGGCGGGGGGCAGGCGTCGATGCGCGCGAGCAGCCTCTGGCGCCGCTCGAGCAGGGTCTGCATCTCGTCGCGCGCCGGCACCGGGAACTGGCTGCGGCGCTTCTCCAGCAGCTCGAAGGTGCCGGCCGCCTCGTCGCGCACGCGCTGCTTCCAGCGCGCGAGGTCGTCGGCCGCGACCGGCTCCGGGTCGAACGCGGGGTCGCCGCTCGGCTTCGACAGCGCGCGGTGCAGCTCGGCGGTGCGCGCCCCGAGCGTGTGCACGAGCGAGAGGTAGGCGCCGTGCGCCTCCTCGGCCGGCGCCTCGGCCGCGCCGCGCTGCGCCTCGAAGAAGCGCTCGAGGTAGGCCAGCGTGTAGCTCCAGCCGTCGCCCTGGTTGGCGACGTAGGCCTGCAGCAGCGCGAGGGTCATCGGGCTGCCGTCGGGCGCGGTGTATTCGATCGCGCCCGCCACCGGCACGCAGTTCGGGAAATGCGCCACCTCGGTCAGGAAGCGCCCGACCTCGAGCTCGGGGTTGACCCCGGGGCGGATGCGGCGGTAGCCCTTGAGGAAAAGCCGCTCGCCGAGCGTGACGACGGTGTTCGAGCTCTGCGCCTGGGGCCGGCCCACCGGCAGCGCGGCGACGTCCTTGCCGGCGAGCTCGGCGAAAGCGGCCGTGGGGGCGAAGCGCAGCTTGCCGCGCGCCTCGCCCTGGCCCGTGGCGAGCTCCAGGCCGCGCCCGATCGCCTGCACCGCCGCGCGGCAGAAGGCCTCGTCGGCGAGCGCGTCGGCCAGCAGGCCGACGTTGGCCTGCTGGCGCACCTTGGCGATCGCCGCGTTGGCCAGGCTGCGCAGGCGCTCCTCGTCGCCTTCCTCCCAGGCGAGCGAGAGCGGAACGAAGTAGCGCGCCGGCTCGCCGCCGCTGTCGACGTCGAGCAGCGCCAGCATCCAGCTGGTGCGGTTCGCCTCCCACAGCGCGTGGTCGGCGAGCCGCGCGTGCGCGATCTTCTCGCCCTTGGCGCCGTACCAGCGCTGGGTCTCGATGTAGCGCGCGAGCACCTCGTTCTCGAGCTGGGCGCGGGTTTTCTCCGCCATGCGGATGCGCCACGGCACGACGCGGTCGCGGAAGAAGCTGGTCCAGCCGTCGAACAGCACGAGCATCGGCAGGTCTTCGCGCGCGGCGCCGCGCTCCTCGTGCCAGTGCGGCACGTCGGCGTCGGCCGCGAGGCGGAACCAGTAGAAGCCGCAGGCGGGCAGGGTAAGCAGGTAGGGCAGCTCGCCGATGGGCGGGAAGGGCGTGCGCCCCATCATCTCGACCGGCACGCGCCCCTTGAAGCGCGACAGGTCCAATTCGACCGGCTGCGCCGAGCGTCCCAGGTTGGCCACGCACAGGATCGCCTCGTCGCCCAGCTCGCGCAGGTAAGCGAGGATCTTGCGGTTGCCGGGCTTGAGGAAGGCGAGCCTGCCGCGGCCGAAGGCCTGGCTGGTCTTGCGCACCGCGAGCAGGCGCTTCATCCAGTTCAGCAGCGAGGCCGGCTCGCGCAGCTGCGCCTCGACGTTCACCGCCTCGTAGCCGTACACCGCGTCCATGATCGGCGGCAGGTACAGGCGCTGCGGATCGGCGCGCGAGAAGCCGGCGTTGCGGTCCGGAGTCCACTGCATCGGCGTCCTGACGCCGTTGCGGTCGCCGAGGAAGATGTTGTCGCCCATGCCGATCTCGTCGCCGTAGTAGATGATCGGCGAGCCCGGCATCGACAGCAGCAGGCTGTTCATCAGCTTGATGCGATCCTGGTCGTTCTCCATCAGCGGCGCCAGGCGCCGGCGGATGCCGAGGTTGATCTTGGCGCGCGAATCGGCGGCGTACATGCGGTACATGTAGTCGCGCTCCTTGCTGGTCACCATCTCGAGCGTGAGCTCGTCGTGGTTGCGCAGGAAGATCGCCCACTGGCAGTTGTCGGGGATCTCCGGCGTTTGCTGCATGATCTCGGTCACCGGGTGGCGGTCCTCCTGCGCGATCGCCATGTACATGCGCGGCATGAGCGGGAAGTGGTAGGCCATGTGGCACTCGTCGCCGTCGCCGAAGTACTCGCGCACGTCCTCGGGCCACTGGTTGGCCTCGGCCAGGAACAGCTTGCCCTGGTACTTCTTGTCGAGCTCGGCGCGGATGTGCTTCAGGACCGCGTGCGTCTCGGGCAGGTTCTCGTTCGAGGTGCCCTCGCGCTCGATGAGATACGGAATCGCGTCGAGCCGGAACCCGTCCACCCCCATGTCGAGCCAGAAGCGCATCGTGCGCAGCACCGCCTTCATCACCTGCGGGTTGTCGAAGTTGAGGTCGGGCTGGTGGCTGAAGAAGCGGTGCCAGTAGTACGCCTTGGCCACCGGGTCCCAGGTCCAGTTCGAGCTTTCGGTGTCGGTGAAGATGATGCGCGTGCCCTTGTACTTCTGGTCGTTGTCGCTCCAGACGTAGTAGTCGCGCTTGGGCGAGCCCGGCGGCGCGCGGCGCGCGGCCTGGAACCAGGGGTGCTGGTCCGAGGTATGGTTGACCACCAGCTCGGTGATCACCTTCAGGTTGCGCCGGTGCGCCTCGCGCACGAAGTTGCGGAAGTCCTGGCGCGTGCCGTACTGCGGGTGCACGTTGTGGTAGTCGGCGACGTCGTAGCCGTCGTCCTTGAGCGGCGAGGGGTAGAACGGCAGCAGCCAGATGGTGTTGACACCGAGGTCCTTGACGTAGTCGAGCTTCGAGGTCAGGCCGCGGAAGTCGCCCAGGCCGTCGTCGTTCGAGTCGAAGAAGGCCTTGATGTGCAGCTGGTAGACGACCGCGTCCTTGTACCACAGCGGGTCGATCGCGCCGGGCGCGGTCTGCTCGCGGGTCCTGGGCTCGACGTCGGCGGTCGCGGGCGCGTTCATTGCGGCTCCTGCGTCACAGGAAGTAGTCGAAATCCTGCTCGCGCCGCACGCGCCGGCGCAGGCGGAAGATGTGCGCCGGAGTGCGCTGCGGGTCGAGCTGCACGAAGTTGCGCCCGCCCTGCCACAGGAAGCGCTGGCCGCCTAGCAGGTCGTGCATCTGGAACTGCTTGTCGGGGTCGATCCCGAGCGCGCCGGCGTCGAGCTCGAGCCAGCCCGACTGCACGTTGCGCGGGTCGAGGCTGACCACGGTCAGCACCACGTTGTCGTGCCCGGGCGCCGATTTCAGGTAGGCGATGATCTGCTCGTTGTCGGTCGGCACGAACTCGAGGCTCCAGTCCGAGTGCAGCGCCGGGTTGTCGCGCCGGATGCGGTTCACGCGCGCGATGAAATCGCGCAGGCTGTCGGCTCGCTCGAGGTCCCAGGCGCGCAGCTGGTACTTTTCGCTGTCGAGGTACTCCTCGCTGCCGGGCTCGCGCGGCGCGGCCTCCATCAGCTCGTAGGCCGGGCCGTAGATGCCGTAGCTCGCCGCGAGCGTGGCGGCGAGCACCAGGCGCGCCATGAACAGCGCGCGGCCGCCGAACTGCAGCGCCTCGCTCAGGATGTCGGGCGTGTTGGGCCAGGCGTTGGGGCGGAAGTACTCGCGCCCGGGGCCTTGCGCGAGCTCGCTGAAATACTCGGTCAGCTCGTGCTTGGTGTTGCGCCAGGTGAAGTAGGTGTAGGACTGCGAGAAGCCGAGCTTGGCCAGGCGGTGCATCACCTTGGGCCGGGTGAAGGCCTCGGCGAGGAAGATCACCTCGGGGTGCTCGCGCTTGACCTCGCCGATCGCCCATTCCCAGAACGCAAAGGCCTTGGTGTGCGGGTTGTCGACGCGGAAGATCTTCACTCCCTGCTCGATCCAGTAGTCGAGCACGCTCTTCAGCTCGGCCCACAGCCCCTGCCAGTCCTCGCTCTCGAAGTTGAACGGGTAGATGTCCTGGTATTTCTTGGGCGGGTTCTCGGCGTACTGCACGCTGCCGTCCGGACGGGTGCGGAACCACTCCGGGTGCGCGCTGACATAGGGATGGTCGGGCGCGCACTGGTAGGCGATGTCGAGCGCGATCTCGATCCCGTGCTCCGCCGCCTTGCCCACCAGGCGGCGGAAATCCTCGATCGTGCCGAGCTCGGGCAGGATGTCCTTGTGGCCGCCTTCCCTGGCGCCGATCGCCCAGGGGCTGCCGACGTCGTCCGGCCCGGGAGTGAGGCTGTTGTTCTTGCCTTTCCTCTTTTCGCGCCCGATCGGATGAATGGGCGGGAAGTACAGCACGTCGAAGCCGAGCTCGGCGACGTAGCGCAGGCGCGCCTCGACATCCTTGAACGTGCCGTGCCGGCCCGGGGTGGGCGACGCCGAGCGCGGGAACAGCTCGTACCAGCTGCTGTAGCGCGCGCGCTCGCGGTCGGCCACCAGCGGCAGCTCGAGCGGGAAGGTCGCGGCGAGGCTGCGCTCGGGGTAGCGCGCGGCGACCGCGGCCAGCGTTTCGTCCAGCGCCAGCGCCTGCAGCGCGCGCGCGTCGGCGGAGGCCTTGCCCGCCCCGGCGCGCAGCCTCGCGCCCCAGTCGGCGAGCGTCTTCATGTCCGCGCCTTCGGCGCGTCCGGCGGCGGCTTCGATCAGCTCGGCGCCGGCGAGCGCCGCGCTGCGGATGTCGTCGGCCTCGACCCGGCGCTCGAGCTCGTGGCGCCAGGACTCGAAGTGATCGACCCAGGCGGTCACGCCGTAACAATAGCGCCCGGGCGCGGGCGGCACGAAGCCCGCGCCGTAGCGGTCGTTGCCGAGCGGCTTCATCTCGACCTCGCGCCAGTCGTTTTCTTCCGCGGCGCGCCAGCGCAGCTTCGCGCGCAGCACGTCGTGCCCGTCGGCGAGGCAGTGCGCCTCGACCTCGAAGCGCTCGCCGGCGACGCGCTTGACGGCGAAGCGCCCGCCGTCGACGCAGGGCAGCACGGCGTCGATCACCGCGCGCACGCGGCCGTGCTCGCTGCCGGGGCGCTTGGGCTCAGGCATGCGGTTCGTGCTTCAGGATGATGGTCGAAAGCGGCGGCAGGGTGAGGCTGACCGAGCTCGGCCGCCCGTGCGCGCCCACCGGCGCGGACTCGACCCCGCCCAGGTTGCCCCAGCCGGCGCCGCCGAAGTCGTGCGCGTCGCTGTTGACGATCTCGCGCCAGAACCCGGGCTGCGGCACGCCCACGACGTAGTTGCTGCGCGGAATCGGGGTGAAGTTGCACGCCACCAGCAGCGTCGCGCCGGCGCCCGGCTTGGGCTTGCGCAGGAACGAGATCACGCTCGAGAGCGCGTCGCTCGCGTCGATCCATTCGAAGCCTTCCCAGGAGAAGTCGACCTGGTACAGCGCGGGCTCCGCGCGGTAGACGCGGTTCAGGTCCTTGACGAAGCGCTGCACGCCGGCGTGCTCGGGGCGCTCGTTTACCCACCATTCGAGCTCGCCGTCGTGGGTCCACTCGCGCCGCTGGCCGAACTCGCCGCCCATGAACAGCATCTTCTTGCCCGGGTGGGCCCACATGTAGCCGTACAGCGCGCGCAGGTTGGCGAACTGCTGCCAGGAATCGCCCGGCATCTTGCCCACCAGCGAGCCCTTGCCGTGCACCACCTCGTCGTGCGACAGCGGCAGCACGAAATTCTCGTTGAAGGCGTAGATGAGCGAGAAGGTGAGCTTGCCGTGGTGGTACTTGCGGTTGATCGGGTCCTCTTGCATGTACGAGAGGTTGTCGTGCATCCAGCCCATGTTCCACTTCATGCCGAAGCCCAGGCCGCCGACGTACACCGGGCGCGACACCATCGGCCAGGCGGTCGACTCCTCGGCGATGGTGACGATGTCGGGGTGCTCGCGGTAGGCCGCCTCGTTCATCTGGCGCAGGAAATCGATCGCTTCCAGGTTCTCCCGCCCGCCGTAGCGGTTCGGGATCCACTCGCCTTGCTTCCTCGCGTAGTCGAGGTACAGCATCGAGGCCACGGCGTCGACGCGCAGCCCGTCGAGGTGGTACTTGTCGAGCCAGAACATGCCCGAGGACATGAGAAAGCCGCGCACCTCGTTCCTGCCGTAGTTGAAGATGCTCGAGCCCCACTCGGGGTGGAAGCCCTGGCGCGGGTCGGCGTGCTCGTACAGGTGGGTGCCGTCGAAGAACGCCAGCCCGTGCGCGTCGGTCGGGAAGTGCGACGGCACCCAGTCGAGGATCACGCCCAGGCCCTGCTGGTGCAGGTGGTCGACGAAGTACATGAAGTCCTGCGGCGTGCCGTAGCGCGCGGTGGGGGCGAAATAGCCCGTGGTCTGGTAGCCCCAGGAGCCGTAGAACGGATGCTCGGTGATCGGCATCAGCTCGACGTGGGTGAATCCCATCCAGTCCATGTACTCGGCGAGCGCGTGCGCCAGCTCGCGGTAGGACAGGAACTCGCCGTCCTTGCGCCGCCAGGAGCCGGGGTGCAGCTCGTAGATCGCCATGGGCGATTCGAGCCCGTTGCGCGCCGCGCGGGTCTTCATCCACTCGCCGTCGTTCCATTCGTACTCGAGCGTCCAGGCGCGCGAGCCGGTTGCCGGCGGGTGCTCGCAGAAAAAGCCGAACGGGTCGGCCTTGTCGACCACGTGGCCGCCGACCTTGGAACGGACGCGGTACTTGTAGGCCTGGCCCCGCCCGACGCCGGCCAGCTTGCCCTGCCACACGCCCGAGCCGTCGCTGCGCACCGCGAGCGGGTCCGCCCCCGGGTCCCAGCCGTTCCATTCGCCGATCACCGACACCGACTCGGCGTTGGGCGCCCAGACCCCGAACTGCGCGCTCCTGCCGTCGGGCGCAAGCTGGCAGCCGAGCTTGTCGTACAGCCGGGCGTGGGAGCCTTCGCGGAATAGATAGACGTCGTGATCGGTCAACACGGTGCTTCGCTCCGTTGTCCGGGTGGCCGCGTGCCGGGCCGGTTGACCGCCTGGCGGGCCGCGCGGGCCGCAGGCGCAAGGCCGGAGCGCCGCGAACGAAACGCAGCGCCCCTCTCGCAGGCTAAGTTAACACAGCCTCCGTTTCAAGACAAACCGCGTCGAATCAGCAACTTGGAGCGCCGCGACGAGATCTTCCGCGCGATGATGCTACGATCTGCGGCGATGACGCGGGTGGACGGCACGGCGACGCAGGCAGCGAGCGGGCAGGCGGGCACGGACTGGGACGCCTCGCGCGCATCGAGCGCGTACTGTAACGTCGCGAGCGCGGTGGCCACGCCGGAGGCGGTGGTGCTCAACCTCGGCCAGACCCAGGGCGGCGCGCGCGCGCAGTCCGAGGTGACGGTCGAGCTGCTGCAGCGCGTGGTGCTCAGCCCGCGCACCGCCAAGAACCTGCACCTGCTGCTCAACAGAGTGATCGCCGAGCACGACGCCCATGGCGGCGGCACCCCCCGCTAGCGCGCCCGCCGGCGAGGACCTCGGCTTTCTCGTCGTCGACGAGTTCCTGCGCACGCTGATCGACGCCCGCGCGCTGAAGACGGCGTTCGAGCTCGGCCTGGTCGAGCGGCTGCTCGAGCACCGCCACGGCTCGGCCGAGGCGCTGGGCAGGGCGGTGGGGGTGGACTCGCCCGGGCTGCGCTTCCTGCTCGACCTGCTGTGCGCAAACGGCGTGACCGAGGAGCGCGACGGGGACGTACGCCTGAGCCGGCGCTTTCTCGGCGCGCTGCGCTACCGCGACCTGCTCGAGGCCAAGCTCGACTTCGCCGGCTTCACGCTAAACGACTTCGCGGACCTGTTCACCGCGCTGGTGCGCGATCCGGGCGGCTTCAGCGCGAAGGCGGGGCTGTACCGGCTGTTCGACTACCGCAGGGCGCTCGAGCCGAGCGCCGAGAACTACGCGCGCACGCGGGCCTGGATGCGCATCACCTCGGCGCTCACGCGCTACGAGGCACGCGCCTGCCTGCAGCTGCACGATTTCGGCCGCTACCGGCGCGCGCTCGACGTCGGCGGCAACAGCGGCGAGTTCCTGCTGCAAGTCTGCCGCCGCCACGCGGGGCTGCACGGTACCGTGTTCGACCTGCCGCTGGTGTGCGAGGTCGGCATGGAGCACCTGCTCGGCGAGCCCGAGCAGCCGCGCATCGGCTTCATCAAGGCCGACCTGCGGCGCGATCCTCTGCCGCGCGGCTACGACCTGATCAGCTTCAAGTCGATGCTGCACGACTGGCCGGCGCAGGAGGCGCAGGCGTTCGTCGCGCAGGCGGCGCAGGCGCTCGAGCCCGGCGGCACGCTGCTCGTCTTCGAGCGCGCGCCGCTGCGCGTGCGCGAGGCGACGCCGCCGTTCTCGCTGCTGCCCACGATGCTGTTCTTCCGCTCGTACCGCCCGGCGCAGGACTACGTGGCCCAGCTGCAGGAGCTCGGGATGCGCGATGTCGCCGTGCGCGAGGTCGAGCTCGACGCGCCGTTCTACGTGGTAAGCGCAGTCAAAGGCGAGTAGACTCGAGCGCCGTGTTCGAGGCCACGCTATCGCCCCCGGCGGACCCTGCGGCCAGGCGCTTCCCCGCGGCGGACTACGTCGAGCTCACGGTGCACTTCAAGTGCAACCTGAAGTGCGTGCATTGCATGATCGAAGGCACCATGGACTGGCTCAAGCCGGAGCCCATGGACCAGTACGAGGCCGTCCTGGCGCAGAACGCCCAGCAGGGCCTGTGGAAGGGGCTGATCCTCACCGGCTCCGAGGTGACGCTGCGGCGCGATCTGCCCGAGCTCGCGCGCATGGCGCGCGCGAGCGGCTTCGAGCACGTGCGCATCCAGACCCACGGCGTGCGGCTGGCGGAGCCGGCCTACTGCCGCGAGCTGGTCGAGGCGGGGATCGACGAGTACTTCGTAAGCGTCACGGCGGCCGACGCCGCCAGCCACGACGCCATCACCGGCGTGCCGGGCTCGTTCGAAGGCACGCTGCGCGGGCTGCAGAACCTGGACGCGATCGACGGCGTCACGCTGCTGACCAATACGGTGATCACGCAGCGCAGCTTCCGCCAGCTGCCGGACGTGGTGCGACGCCTTGCGCACCTGCGGCGCCTGGCGCGGATGGACTTCTGGAACTTCTGGCCGATGCGCGAGACCGACGACAAGGGCCTGATCGCCTCGCACCTGGAGGTGCTGCCGTACCTGCGCGAGGCGATCGCCGCGGCGCGCGAGCTCGGGCGCTCGGTGGAGGTCAAGAACTTCCCCGAGTGCCTGCTCGGCGAGGACCGCGACGCGCTCGAGAACGACCAGCCCAAGCTGGTGATCGATCCCGAGTTCTGGCCGGAGTTCATGCGCAACGGGTTCCATCAGTGCGTGCACCGCGCGAGCTGCGGCTCGCGGCGCTGCCTGGGGCTGAATACCGCCTACGTGCGCAAGTACGGCTGGCACGCCGACGTGCTGGTGCCCTTCCCGAAGGAGGACTGAGTGGCGTCGGCGCGGCAGAGCGAAGCGGACGCGTTCAAGATTTCGCTCGAGGCGGGTGACGTGGTGATCGAGTTCGGCCGCACCGGCGCGCCGGCCGCGCCGGGCGGCACGCCCGCGGTCGCGGTGTCCGATCGCGTGGTGCTGCCGCTCGAGACCGCGCGCCGTCTGGCGCTATCGCTCGGGGACTCGGTCGGCAGGCACGCCACGGCGCTGCGCGCGGCCGAGGCCAAGGCCCTGCCGCCGGACGAGGCGGCCGAAGCGGCGCGCCCGGGACGCGGCCCGGTGCGCGCGCCTGCGGACGCGGCGGCGGAGAAGGGTGCGCTGCTGCAGCGGCTGGTGGCGGAGCTCGGCGTGCCGCACCAGTACGAGCGCTCGTTCCGCATTTCCGAGGCCGGGCTGATGGCCAACCGCTACCTGCTGACGGTCGACCGGCGCGATCTCCTCGGCGACCCGCGCGAGCGCCTGCTCGCGATCTGCGACCGGCTCGAGATGCCGCGCGCACTGCGCGCCGAAGCCGAGGCGCGCTTCGAGATGACCAGCTGCGCGCACTTCGGCTTCGAGGGCGACCCCGGCCACCCGGTGTGCAAGCTCTACCTCGAGCGCAAGGTGCCGCCGGAGGAAGCGCACCGCGCGCGCGAGCGGGGCGAGCCCGTGCTGCTGCATCTCGCGTTCAAGTGGGAGCTCGGCGGCCCGACCGCGGTCGTCAGCGAGTACCTGTGGCACCCCGCGTTCACGGCGGCGGAGATCGAGCAGCGCCTGGCGAGCCACGTGTACCGCGACGGTCCGCCCGCCTCGCTCGCGCTGGCGCAGGAAGCGCTTCGCCTCGGCACCGCGCGCGCCGCGGCGGAGCAGCTGCAGTACCTGGAGGTGCAGGAGCCGGGCAACGGCCGCAGGTCGTTCGATCTCAACCTGTACAACGCGCGGCTGCAGCTGAAGGACCTGCAGCCTGTGCTGTACCGCATGCGCGAGCTGTACGGCGTGCGCCCGGGCCAGTTCCAGGCGCTCTACGACCAGATCAAGGGCAAGCTGCTAGGCCACATCGCGGGCGGCGTGCACCGCAACGGCAAGGATTTCTTCAACCTGTACTACGGAGTGGCCGGGCTGCCCCTGTTCAGCGAGGGCTTCCGCCGGGCGCAATGAGAGCGGCCGAGCGCTTCGAGTTCGCCACCAGCGCCGACCCGTCGCTCAACTACTGCCTGTGGGAGTACAGCCCGGCGCAGCCGGCGGAAGACAAGTTCCGCTCCGTCAACCTGCTGTACCAGTCCTTCGAGCACGCCGGCGTCGACGCGCGCGCCTACGACATCGTCGACGCCGTGCGCGAGGGCATCGGCCCGTTCCGCACCGTGTTCGGGGTCAAGCTGCTGCCGGAGCGGATGGCCTGGGAGCTCTACTTCTACGACTACAAGCGCAGGCAGCGCGAGGTGTCGATCTCGCGCGTGCTGGAGGCGATCCGGCCGCTCGCGCCCTGCGCGGTGCCGGTGAACGAGGCCCTGCCGTACTTCATGTTCTCGCTCGACCTGGACGCGGAGCTGGCGAGCGGCCGGCGCGGCATAGACGTGGTCCACATGTATGTCGGCAACCCCGGCAGCACGGTGTCCTCGGGCATCGCCTACGCCCTGCGCGCCGGCGGCACGACGCTGGAGAACTTCTACTTCTTCTTCGACGCCGCGACCCAGCTCGAGGAGGCGGCGGGGAAGATCTGCAGCTCGGCCTACTTCGACGACACGCGCCTGCCGGTCGACGCCGTGCTGGTGCCCGGGCTGCGCCGCTGCAAGACGATCTGCGTGGCGAACAAGCAGACCCACGACTGCGTGTACTTCTCCGGCGTGGACGCGCGGCAGCTGCTGCTGTTCCTGGAGCACCTAGCCTATCCGGCGCCGGTGGTCGCGTTCGTGCGCGACAACCTCGAGCGGCTCGACCACCTGCTGTTCGACGTCGGTTTCGACTACCGCATGGAGGACGGCGGCGTCAAGGTCCTGAAAAGCGGCTACTACGGCGTGTTCTGAGCGGCGCGGCGCGGGAGCGGCTGTTGATAGGGGGAGAACGCCCGGAATTCCGCATCTTTCAGCGGCTTCGATGGTTGAGTTCGCGGGCAACTTGAGGAGAGGGCCGGAGTTCGGCGCCGCTGCCCGCGTGCGCGATTCGCAAAAAGGTCTTTTATTCGCAATCAATTCGCCACATACTTCACGTCTAATTGCAGTTGAAAAAACGCAGTTCGCAGGCGCAGTTGAACGAGCTATGGGGGAGTGGTGACGCCGTTCAAGTTGCCGGCAGGAGGGGAACAATCGCCCGATCGCGTCCGCCGCCGGCGTGCGCGCGCCCTGCGCGCAGACCCCCGCCAGAGCCTTCCGCAGTCATTCCGTCGCGCCGTCGCCGCGCCACCATGGAGCACGCCATGAGAGCCGCCGCCCGCTGGAGCCGCAAGGTCTTCAAGCCCTCCGTCATCGCCCAGGTGCTGCGCGAGGCCTTCACCCGCCTGGGCCGGCGCAGCCCCGCGCCGGCCGCGAAACGCAGCGCGCCCGCCGCGCGCCACCAGGACTTCGTGCTCGAGGCGCTCGAGCCGCGCCTGCTGCTGTCGGCGGACCTGTCCTACGCGGCCACCAGCACGACCCACGATTTCACGCTGAAGGCGGTCTCCGGGGCGATCAGCCTGTACGAGACCAGCAACCTGAGCACCGCGATCGACACCCAGTCGATCAGCGGCGGCGGCGACGTGAACGTGAGCATCGCGCGCGACGACACGGCGGGCGCGCAGGCGCTGAACGGCGACACATTGCGAATCGACCTCGACACGCTCAACCTGCTCAACTCGGCGATGAGCGGCCACGTGCTGACGCTCGACTTCGAGGGCGGCAACGAGCGCGTCAGCACCGACCACGTGATCGTCAACGGCGCGACCGGAGCGGTCGGCTACGGCCTCACGATCCAGAGCAGCTCGGACATCGCCTCGAGCGCCACCGCCGACTTCAGCGCCGGCGACTTCAGCCTGCTGTCGCAGCAGACCGCTTCCGACCTGCTCGACACCGGCCTGTGGGCGGACAGCAACACCGGGATCTCGCTCAGCGGCGCGAACTTCACGATCGAGAACGGCGCGCTCAACCTCACCGCGCACTCCGACGTCAGCGTCTCGACCGACGGCACCGGCATGTCGGCAATCCAGGGCGCCGCCGTCACCAGCTTCTCCGGGGCGACGATCGACATCGGCGGCAACTCGGTGCTGCACGCGACCGACATCAACCTCACCTCGAACGTCGACGGCACGCTAAGCGCGAGCGCGTCCGCGGCGACGGTCAAGCTGGTCGCGGTAATCGGGGCCGCGACCCCCTCGATCACGATCGAGGGCTCGTCGTCGCTTACCGCGACCGACAGCATCACCGCGCTGTCGAAGTCGGAGGTCACGATCAACGCCTCGACCTCGCCCGAGGCCGGCAGCGGCAGCTCGTCGCTCGACGCCGCGGTGGTCAACACCACCTACGGCAGCGGCGCGTTGCTTAGCGTCTCCGGCGGCGCGACGCTCGACGCCACCGGCACGGCGAGCCTGACCGCGAGCAGCAAGCTGACCGCAAACACCACCGCCGACGCCAACGTCGCCGGCAGCGCAGGCGCCGCGGTCGCGGTGTCGGTGATCACCGGCGACACCACCGGCTCGGTCAACGGCGCCACCGTCGACGGCGGCACGGTGACCCTGGCCGCGAGCTCGAACCGCACCATTACCACCCTCGCCAAGTCCTCGCCCGGCGGCTCCTCCGCGAGCGGCGACAGCAGCAACGCGAGCGAGCAGACGCTGTCGAACAACCACGCCTCGACCAGCGACGGCGACATCACCGTGGCGGGCGCGGTGGCGGTGAGCACCGACACCGGGGACACCGAGGCATTCCTGAACGACGCGACGGTCGGCGCCGGCACCGGCACGCTGACGGTGAAGGCGGACTCGACCGACGTCGTGTCGGTGACCGCCGACGGCGAGTTCACCGGCAACACCGGCAGCACCACCAACGGCGTCGGCGTCGCGGTGGCGATCGACGTCGCCGACCGCAGCGACCTCGCCTACATCGGCGGCACCAGCGACATCACCGCCGGCACGCTGATGGTGCAGGTGCTGGCGCCCTCGCAGAGCAGCTTCACCGCGTCGGCGACCGCGGGCGTGGGCAGCGCCTCGAACGTCGGCTTCGCCGGCTCGCTCGCGATCAACGTCGTGGTGACCGAGCACCTGGCCTACGTCGACGACGGCGCCGGGGTGACGCTGCACGGCAACCCGGACGTCACGCTCGAGGCCCACTCGAACGTCAAGGAAGTCACCAAGGCGCTGCCGGCCGACGGCGGCGGCGACGGCACCAAGGTCGGCATCGGCGCCTCGGTCGCCTTCGGCTACGGCCAGGACACCACCGCCGCGTACTTCGGCGACACGGTCGGGTTTACCGGCGCGCACAACCTGACCCTGACGGCGGATTCGCAGCATCAAATGGAGACCGACGCCACCAGCGGCGGCAAGGGCGGCACCGCGATCACCCCGGTGGTGGCGATCTCGGTGGCCAACAACGACGCCTACGCGCAGCTCGGCGGCGGCGGGCTGCTCACCATCGGCGGCGACTTCAAGGCCGACTCCTCGCTCGCCGACAGCGTGGCGACGACCGCCACCGGCGACACCAAGTCCTCCAGCACCGGGGTCGGCATCTCGATCGCGCTGGCGGTGGTCAACGACACCTCGCTCGCGACCACCGGCCGCGACCTGCTCACCGCGAGCGGCGCGGTGTCGTTCATCTCCAGCACCACCTCCGCGAGCCAGTCGAGCGCCAAGGCGAGCGTCGCGGGCGGCGAGGAGGACGACGGCAACCCGAACAACAGCGAGGGCACCGGCGACCAGTCGGTTACCAGCAAGACCAATAGCCAGCTGAACTACGCGAATACAGAGTCCGGCGACCAGCACCACGGCGCGAAGGGGACCAATAGCACGAGCGCGCCCGACAGCTCCACTTCCGACGGCAAGGTGAGCGTCGCCGGCGCGGTCGCGGTGAACCTCGAGATCGCCTCCTCCGAGGCCTACGTCGACGGCCACAACGTCACGGCCGGCGGCACGGTCACGATCAGCTCGGCGGCCAACGTCGACGGCTCGGCCTCGGCAGACGGCAGCGCGGTGATCGCCGCGGTCGGCGGCATCGAGTTCGACCCCACCAAGGACGGCGTGGTCGACACCAGCGCGAACACCATCGACCTGGGCGGCGCGCACGGCCTGAAGACCGGCGACGCCGTGGTCTACCACCATGGCGACGGCGGCAGCGACATCGGCGGCCTGACCGACGGACACACTTACTACGTCTATATCGACGGCAGCAACCTGGTGCACCTGTACAACACGCAGGCGAACGCCAACACGCACGACGGCAGCACCGGGGTGATCGACCTCACCTCGACCGGCAGCGGCACCAAGCACAGCCTGAAGGCGTCGAGCGCCGCGGCGACGAACGGCGCCGCGGTCGGCGTCGCGATCGCGATCAACTACGCCGACGTGACCAACCTTGCCTACGCGGGCGCCACGACGATAAGCGCCGGCGCGCTGACGATCAGCGCCAGCACCGGCGAGCGCGACCTCACGTTCGACCCCTCGAGCAAGGTGAGCACGGGCGACGACACGATCGACGTCGGCGACTCCGGCCTGCGCACCGGCGACGCGGTCACCTACGATCACGGCACCGGCGGCAGCGACATCGGCGGGCTGAGCAACGACACCGTCTACTACGTCAACGTGCAGAGCGACGGCAAGCTGAAGCTGTACGACACGCGCGCGCACGCGCTCGCCGGCGGCAGCGACGGCCTCAAGGACCTCACCTCGGCCGGCAGCGGCAGCGCGCACAAGCTGATCGACAAGACCGACAGCTTCAATGCCGACGCGACCTCGGGCGCGGGCGGCGGCAAGACCGGCGTCGCCGGCTCGCTGGCGCTGAACATCGCCACCACCGATACCGAAGCCGACTTGGGCTACCACGGCGCCACGCCGACGGTGACCATCACCGGCGGCGTCAGCGGCGACGTCGCGCTCACGGCCGAAAGCGACGTGTACAACACCGCGCGCGCGCTGCCCTCGGACGGCGGCGGCGACGGCAGCAAGGTCGGCGTCGGCATCTCGGTCGCGTTCAACTACGGCGAGAACTCGACCCTGGCGCTGCTCGGCGACGACGTGCAGCTTAGCGGCGCGCACGGGCTCGCGCTGGATGCGAGCTCGGACCACGACATGATCACCGAGGCCAAGGGCGGCGCCAAGGGCTCGACCGCGGTCACGCCGGTGGTGTCGATCTCGGTTTCGGACAACGACACCGAGGCGACCTTGGGCAGCGACAGCCTCGCGCACGATATCTCGCTCAGCGGCAACTTCAGCGCGCAGGCTGCGCTTACCAGCAAGGTGGAGACAAGCGCCACCGGCGATACCCAGTCCGACGACACGGGGGTCGGCATCTCGATCGCCGTCACGGTGGCAAACGACAGCTCGCTCGCGACCACCGCGCGCAACCTGTCCGCCGGCGGCACGATGACCTTCTCGGCGAGCACGGTCTCGGGCAGCAGCTCGAGCGCGTCGGCGAGCGTCGCCGGCGGCGAGCCGGACGACGGCAACAGCGGCAACAGCAGCGGCACCGGGGATCAATCGGTTACTCAGAAGACCAGCGACCAGCTCAGCTTCGCGGACAACAAGTCCAAGGAGAAGAATTCGAGCGCCAAGGGCACCCAAGGCGCGAGCGCGCCCTCGTCGTCGACCTCCGACGGCCAGGTGAGCGTCGCCGGCGCGGTCGGCGTGAACATCGAGCTCGCGACCGCCAAGGCCTACATCCCGGACGTCGCGATCGTCTCGGGCGGCCTGCTCACGGTCGAATCGGCGGCCAACGTCGACGGCACGGCGACCGCCAACGGCAGCGCGGTGCTGGGCGCGATCGAGTTCGACCCGACCGCGGCGGGCGTGGTCGACACCTCCGCCAACACCATCGACCTCGGCGGCGCGCACGGCCTGAAGACCGGCGACAAGGTGCACTACCTCGCGGGCAACGACGACACCGCGATCGGCGGGCTGACCGACGACCACGACTACTACGTGAACGTCCAGAGCGACGGCAAGCTCAAGCTCTACGACACCAAGGCGCATGCCCAGGCCGGCGGCGACGTGGCGACCGGCGGCCTGGTCGACCTGACCTCCGCGGGCACCGGCACGCACCACATCTTCCAGGGCGTCGGCAAGGGCGGCACGGGCGTAGGCGTCGCGGTGACCGTCAACTACGCGGAGGCGACCAACCTCGCCTACGTCGACTCCACCAACGTCAGCGCCGGCGGGATGACCATCCAGGCGACGATGGCCGCCGACGGCAGCGACAAGACCGACACCTTCAGCGCGCAATCGACCTCGGGCGCGGGCGGCGGCAAGACCGGAGTCGCGGGCTCGGTGGCGATCAACATCGCCTTCACCGACACCGAGGCGACCCTCGATCCGGCGGCGCACGTGGCGATCACCGGCGGCGGCGACGTCTCGATCAAGGCCGAGAGCGACGCCTCGAACACGGCCAAGGCGCTGCCCTCGGACGGCGGCGGCTCGGGCAGCAGCGTCGGGGTGGGCATCTCGGTGGCGGTGAACTACGGCCAGAACGAGACCTACGCGCAGATGGGCGACGGCTCGGTGCTGACCGGGGCGCACAACCTCGATCTCGAGGCGACCTCGGGCCAGGACATGGTCACCGACGCGAAGAGCGGCGCCAAGGGCTCGACCGGGGTGACGCCGGTGGTGTCGGTGGCGATCTCGGCCGAGGACACCGACGCGACGATCGGCAGCGGCGGGCTGCTGACGATCACAGGCGAGCTGACGGACAAGGCGACGCTGACCGACAAGCTGATCACCTCCGCCGAAGGCGACACCAAGTCGAGCGACACCGGGGTGGGGATCTCGGTCGCGGTGGCGGTGGTCAACGACGACGCGCTCGCGACCACCGCGCGCAACCTCTCGGCCGGCGGCGCGGTGACCTTCAGCGCCAGCACCGCCTCGCTCAGCGACGCCGAGGCGATGGCGAGCGTCAAGGGCGGCCAGCAGGACAACAACAGCGGCAGCCACACGGACAACGGCACCGACCAGTCGGTCGACAACACCACCAACGCGCAGACCGGCTTCGGCGACTCCAAGGCGAAGGAGAAGAACTCGAGCGCGAAGGGCGCCCAGGGCGCCTCGCAGCACAACGCGTCGACCTCCGACGGCAGCGTGAGCGTCGCCGGCGCGGTCGCGGTCGCGGTCGAGAACGGCTCGGCGCAGGCCTACATCCCCGACAGCGGCCAGGTGACCGCGGGCGGCCTGCTGAGCGTGACCAGCGCGGCCAACGTCGACGGCCACGCGGTCGCGGACGGCTCGGCCTCCACCGCGAGCGGCGGCACCGGCGTGGGCGTCGCGGTGTCGGTCAACGTGGCGTCGATCACCAACGAGGCCTACATCGGCGACGGCGCGGTGATCCACGCCGGCGGGCTCACGGTAAGCGCCACCATGGCCGACCGCAGCCTCAAGCCGACCGCGTCCTCGGTCAACGTGGTCGACACCGCGAAGGACACCATCTTCCTCGGCCTCGCCTCGGGCCTGAAGACCGGCGACGAGGTGCTGTATTCGCCCTCGGATCCGGTCGGCGACACCGCGGTCGGCGGGCTGAGCACGGGCAGCAGCTATTACGTCAACGTCAAGTCCGACGGCACGGTCAAGCTGTACGACACCAAGGCGAACGCGGTCGCGGGCGGCAGCACGGGGCTGGTGAACCTCACCTCCGGCGCGACCGGGACCGAGCACGATTTCTACAAGTACGTCACGGTCGAGGGCGTGTCCGCGCCCGACCTGCTCGACCCGATCAAGTTCAACCCGACCGGCACGGTGGTCGAGCTTAGCCTCGGCAGCGAGAGCGGCATGCGCGTCGGCGACGCGGTCGAGTACAAGAACGGCGGCGGCACCAGCATCCCCGAGCTCACCGACGGGACCACCTACTACCTGATCGACCTCACCGGCGGCAACTTCCAGCTCGCCGCGACGCGCCAGGACGCGCTCGACGGCAAGGCGATCGCGCTCACCGGCACCGGCAACACGGCCCAGACGCTGGTCGACCAGAGCGACTCGGACATCACCCAGGCGACCTCGGGCGCCGGAGGCGGCAAGATCGGCGTCGCCGGCTCGGTCACGGTGAACATCGTCACCAACCACACCGAGGCGATCGTCGGGCGCGCCCCCGGCAGCGCCGGCCCGAGCACGGCGACGGTCGAGATCACCGGCGGCGGCGACGTGTCGCTCGCGGCGGCGAGCACCGAGTTCAATTTCTCCAAGGCGCTGCCCTCGGACGGCGGCGGCAAGGGATCAAGCGTCGGCGTCGGCGCCTCGGTCGCGGTGAACGTGATGACCAATACCGTTACCGCCGAGATCACCGACGGCACCGGCTGGAGCGGCACCGCCGGCAGCTTCTCGGTGTCGGCCGCCTCGGACGACTACGCGCTCACCCACGGCGAGAACGGCGCCTCGGGCTCGGACGCGGTCGGGGTCGGCATCGCGGTCGTGGTGGCGCAGGACACGGTCGGCGCCTACGTCGGCACCGGCGGCGAGATCGCGGCCTCCGGCGACATGTCGATCACCGCCTCGCACACGGGCGAGTTCATCACCACCACCGACGCGGAAGCCGCGGGCAGCAGCGTCGGCGTCGGTGCGTCGGTGTCGGTCGGCGTGGTGATCGAGAACGTGAGCGCGCAGCTCGCGCGCAGCGTCTCGACCACCGGTGGCGGGGTGACGGTCTCGTCGACGTCGACAGTGTCGAGCGGCGCACAGGCCACCGCGACGGTCAAGGGCGAGGACAAGGACGACTCGCGCTCGGGCGGCAGCCACAACGCCGACGGCCAGGCGGACAACGCGGTCAACGGCAACTCGAACACCAACCAGGGCAGCACGACCTCGCTTTCGTCGGCGTCGGCGCAGGGCAACGCGAGCAGCGGCAACAGCTCCGCCTCCTCCGAGGGCGGCCAGAACCAGAGCGGCGTCGGCGTGGCCGCGGCGGTCTCGGTCAACGTGCTGATCGCGAACAACGCCGCCAAGGTTAGCGACGGCGCGGACATCACGGCGCACAACGCGGTGCTTATCTCGGCCCAGGCCGAGAACGACGCCAGCGCCAAAGCGGTCGGCGCGGCGCTGGCGATGGACAACAGCACCAACATCGGCGCCGGCGTGTCGGTGAACTACGTGCACGCGACCAACAAGGCGACCGTCGTCGGGGGCGGCGACGGCTCGGTGATCAACGGCAACGGCATCACCCTCGAGGCGGTGACGCCCACCGGCAAGACCGACGATTTCGTCGCCTGGGGCGCGGCGGCAGCCGGCGGCAAGGGCTCCACCAGCATCGCGGGCTCGGTCGCGATCAACGTCATCGATACCTACGACACCGAGGCCTCGGCGGCAAGCGACTCGCACCTCGAATCGAGCGGCGGGATCAACGTGACGGCGAACGCCGCGCTCGACCCGCAGACCCTCGCCGCGGCCGGTGCCTTCTCCAAGGGGACCTCGATCGGCGCCGCGATCAACGTGGCGGTGCTGCACGCCTCGACCACGGCCGCCATCAACGGCGACGCCGACGCGGCGGGCGCGATCGTGGTGCATGCCGAGAACGATCTCGTGCCCTCGACCATCGTGCTGCCGTTCATCGACACGGGGCCGCAGGCCACCTCGGTCGCGGTCGCGGGCGCGGCCGCGCAGGGCGACGTCGCGATCGCCGGCTCGTTCATCATCAACGACATCCACCTCGACGCCGACGCCCATATCGGCGCCAGCAGCCAGATCAACCAAGCCGCGCTGTACGCCGTCACCAGCGGCCAGACGGTTGCGGTTGAGGCGATCAACGACACGGCGATAACCTCCATCGCCGGCGCGCTCGGCGTATCGACCGGATCGGTCGGCCTCGGGGTCGGCCTCGACGTCGAGATCCTGCACAAGAGCACGCAGGCCTACATCGACCACGACGCGACAGTGAACGCGGGCGGCGCCATCAGCGTGACGGCAGAGTCGTCGGAAACCATGCTTTCGGTCGCGGGCACGGTCGGCGTGGCGGATTCCGCCGGGATCGCGGCCTCGATCACGATTGCGGACATCCACACCGAGACCGACGCCTACATCGCGGATCCGACGGCGGTCGAGGCCGGCGGGGCGCTGACGATCTCGGCTACCGGCACCTTCAAGACGACGATGATCGCCGGCTCGGTCGGCGTGGGCAGCTCGGCCGGGATCGGCGTCGCCAACGCGACCCTGGTGCATACCGATACGGTGCAAGCCTACATCGGCGCCGGCGCGCAGGTCAGCGCGGGCGGCACGCTCTCGGTCGACGCGACCTCGAGCGAGGACATCCTGTCGATCTCCGCCGGCGTGGCGGTCGGCGGCAGCGCGGGCGTTGCCGGCTCCGCGGACGTGAACGTGCTCGACGAGACCACCAACGCCTACGTCGGGGACGGCGCGAGCGTCACGGTCACGGGCGGCGGCGACCTGAGCGTGCAGGCGAGCGATACCACCTCGGCGATCTCGGTCGCCGGCTCGCTGGCCGGCGGCGGCAGCGCCGCGGTCGGCGTCGGCGCCGACGTCGGCACCTACACCAAGCACACCAACGCCTATATCGGCTCGGGCGTCACCGCCACGGTCGACGGCAACATCCTGGTCGGCGCGGAGTCGGGCGAAAGCCTGATCTCGGTGGTGGCCGGGGTCAGCGCCGGCAGCGTCGCGGTGGCGGTCGACGCCGGGGCGCACGTGTTCGACCTGCACACGCGCGCCTTCATCGGCGACGACCCGGACGACGCGGTGCCGTCTGCGGGTGCGGGGAACGTCCACGCGCAAGGCAGCGTGGTGCTTTCCGCCAACGACCTGACGGATATCAACGAGATCGTCGGCGTGCTCGCGGCGGGCTCGGTGGGCGTCGGCGCGGGCGCCGGCGTCAACGTGATGACCAAGGACACCGAGGCCTTCATCGGCAACGGCGCGAACGTGAGGGGCGACGGCAACAACGTCGCCGGGCTGAGCGTGAATACCGGGCGCATCGACACCGGCGTCGACTCGGGCGCGAGCACGTTCGATCCGAACGACGCGAGCGATCAGGGCATCGAAACCAGCAGCGGCGACACGCTGACCAACGCCGCGAGCGGCGACCGCTCGTCGTTCCAGGCCGCGGGACACGTCAACTCGCCGGACCTGGGCTCGATGGACCTGACCGGCGACGGCAGCAGCAGTGCGGTCACCGGCGACGTGGCGCGCACCACCGAGCTGGGCCACCAGGACGGCTTCCACGGCGTCGCCGTGGCGGCCACCAACCGCGACGAGATCCGGACCTTCACCATCAGCTTCGGCGCGGGTTCGGTCGGCATCGGCATATCGGCCGGCGTGGACGTGGTCAACGCCACGACCCAGGCCTACATCGGCGACAACGCCACCGTCAACGGCATCACCTCGGGAGCGAGCGGCTCGCAGTCGGTGCTGGTCGGCGCGGGCGACGACTTCTACCACCTCTCGGTCGGGGTCGGGGTCGGCGTGGGCGAGGTCGGCATCGCGCCGACGGTCGGCGTGAACGTCATCGGCAACACCACCGAGGCCTGGATCGGCGGCAGCGCGACGGTAAACGCGCTGAACGACATCGCGGTCGAGGCGACCGGCAAAGAGAACATCGTGATGGTCGGCATGGGCGTCGCCGCCGGCATCGCCGGCGTGGGCGGCGTGGTCGACGTGCTGAGCGTCAGCAACACCACTTCGGCCAGCATCCACGACGGCGCGACGGTCTACGCGGGCGGCGACGTGTTCGTCTCGGCGACCGACGATACCAAGGTGCTCGAGCTCTCGGGCGCGCTCGCGGGCGGCTTCGTCGGCGTCGGCGGCTCGGTCGGCGTGATGCTGATCGGCAAGGACACCTCGGCCACGATCGGCCAGAACGCCCACGTCGACGCGCTCGGCGCCGGCACCGGCGTGTCCGGCATTCTCACCGGCGACATCGACGGCGGCACCAGCTTCCACACGACAACCGCGCACGGCGTGATCGTGCAGGCGCAGTCGAGCGAGGACATCATCCACATCTCGGCCGCGGCGGGCGTGGGCTTCGTCGGCGTCTCGGGCGCGGTCGCGGTGACGCTGATCGGCTCGAACACCAGCGCGCTGATCGACACCGGGGCGCAGATCGACCAGCTGCACCAGGGCAGCGCCAACGGCAACCAGAGCGTGTACGTCGGCGCCTCCAACGATGTCGGCATCCAGACCTATGTGATCGGCATCGCGGGCGGCTTCGTCGGCGTCACCGGCGCGGTCGACGTCGGCACGCTGAACAACAACATCGACGCCGAGGTGAAGAGCGGCGCGCACCTGAGCGCGCTGAACGACGTCGAGGTGAACGCGGTCGGCCTCAAGGACCTGACCGGCTACACGATCAGCGGCGCGGGCGGCTTCGTCGGCGCGGGCGCCTCGGTCGACGTCTGGTCGGTCGGCACCACGCTCAACAAGACTTACAGCGACAACAGCGGCAACAGCGCCAACGGGGTGCACAACGACAACGGCGACCCGGACAGCAACGCGGCGCAGCAGTCGGACTCGGGGACCAGCCTGGTCAAGCAGGGTCTGGGCAACTTCTCGGGCGACGGCAATTCCAATTCGAGTTCCAGCCGCGTCGATGCGGGCGCGCAGGCGGCGAGCGACGGCGTCAACGCCCACGCGCCGACGCAATCGAGCATCACCACGCTCGAAAACAGCGCGCCGGTGCCTCCGGGGACATCGGCCGTGATCCATTCGGGGGCGACGGTCAGCGCCGGCGACGCGATCGGCGTCACCGCGAACGATTCGATCCAGACCAACTCCTACCTCGGCCAGGTGTCGGGCGGCGTGGTCGGCGCGGGCGCCGCGATCGGCATCTACTCGATCGCGGACAACGTCACCGCCGCGGACGACGGCAGCAGCTCGGCCGGCGGCAACATCAACGTCAGCGCGATCCTGAACGAGGACGTGAACGTGGTCGCGCTCGACATGGCGGCCGGCTTCGTCGGCCTCGGCGCCGGCGCGGTCGTGATCAACGACACCAGCCTGACGCAGGCGAGCCTCGGCAGCGTCAGCCATGCCTCCGGCGCGAGCGTCAGCGCGGACGCGACGCGCAACTTCTCCGAGCTCACCGGCCAGGCGAGCATCGGCGCGGTGGGCGTCGGGGCGACCTTCACCCGGCTCAACGTCACCGGCGGCGTGTCGGCCTCGGTCGACGCGTACGCGGTGCTCAACAACATCAACTCGCTGTCGGTGTCGGCGTCCTCGACCATCACCACCAACGTGCAGACCTACGCGGTCTCGGCCGGCGTGGGCGCGACCAGCCTCAACTTCACTTTCGTCGACGTCGCGCCGACCATTTCGGCCTCGATCGGCCAGGGCGCCAACGTGCACGCGAGCGGCACCGTCAGCGTGAGCGCGAGCGGCGTGTTCGACGCGCAAGCCGGCACCTTCGGCGTGTCGGTCGGCGGTCTCGCGATCGGCGGCTCGCTCACCCAGGTCACGCTTTCGCCGACGGTGACGGCGGCGGTAGGCGACCCGAACGACAGCGCGAACGGCGACGTGACGATCGACGCCGGCTCGCTGTTCGTGACCGCGAGCACCCCGCTGTCGGCCAGCGGCTATTCCGGGCGCGCCAAGGCGACCGGCTCGGGCGGCGGCATCTACGCCGGCACCAGCACCAACTCGGTGGTCAACAACAACGCGCACGTCAAGAGCTACGTCGCGAGCGGCGCGGCGCTTACCGTCGCCGGGGCGACGGTAGTGAGCGCGGTGAACACCAACAGGCAGAAGGCCGAGGCGAACGCCAACGTCGGCGGCGTGGTCGCGCTGGGCATCGCGAGCTCGACCCTCACCAGCAACACCGACACCGAGGCCTTCATCGGCTCCAACACGACGCTCAACGGCGGCGCCCTGTACGTGGTCGCGACCGGCACCGACGACAACTTCGCGTTCACCAACGCGGGCTCGGGCGGCGCGATCGCCGGGGCCGCGGCCATCGCCAACACGACCAACACCAGCGCCACCAATGCCAGCCTCGGCGCGGGCGACAACGTCACGCTGTCCGGCGCCCTGGTGATAGGCGCGGCGCACACCGCGGCCTTCAACGACCAGATCACGACCATCGCGGGCGGCCTGCTCGCGGGCGCGGGCGCGTCGAGCGACCACGAGGTGACGGCGCACACCACCGCCGCGGTCAACAGCAGCTTCGGCTCGCAGACCCACGTGCAGGCGGGGATCATCACGATCACGGCGAACGACTTCGCGAGCAAGCCGCAGCTTTCGTCGCAGAACGTCAACGGCACCACCGGCGGGCTGGTGAGCGGCGCCGGGGTGAACGACACCTCCCGGATCGGCTTCTACACGCTGGTCGAGGTCGGCGACTACGCGCACCTGACCGTGCCCGGCATCGCCAACAGCAACAGCCTGATCAATCTGTCCGCGGCCAACACCTTCGACGTCTACGACTCGATCGCATTCACCACCGGCGGCGCATTGTCGGGCGCCGCGTGCTACGGCAGCATCCTCGCCGACGGCCTGTCCGGGGGCGGCGCGGACCAGGCCTACGTGACGATCGGCAGCGGAGT
>DATIZK010000088.1:0-2516 GCA_035517095.1 Burkholderiales bacterium | reverse complement strand
GCTGTACCGCAAGCGCGCGACGCTCAAGCTCGATGCCGAGTCGCTGCAGCTCCTCAGCCGTTACCACACCCGCTTCGTGCGCGCCGGCGCGCGCCTCGCACCGCAGGATCAGGCGCGGCTGCGCGCCATCAACGAGCAGCTGTCGACGCTCACCACGCGCTTCCGGCAGAACGTCCTCAAGGCCACCGCCGACGGCGCCGTGGTGGTCGACAACGTCGCCGAGCTCGAGGGCCTGACGCCGGTGCAGGTCGGGGCCGCCGCGCAGGCTGCCGCCGATCGCGGGCTCACCGGCAAGTGGGTCATCGCGCTGCAGAACACCACCCAGCAGCCGCTGCTCGCGAGTCTCACCAACCGCGCCTTGCGTGAGCGTATCTATCGCGCCTCGGTCGACCGCGGACTCTCGGGCGACACCGACAACCGCGGCGTGATCACGCAGATCGTGCGGCTGCGCGCCGAGCGCGCCAGGCTCCTCGGCTATCCGGACCATGCCGCCTATGTGCTCGAGGACGAGTCGGCGGGCACCCCGGCGGCGGTCGCCGACATGATCCACCAGGTGGCGCCCGCGGCGCTCAGGCGCGCGCGCGAGGAGGGCGCGGAGATCCAGAAACTGATCGATACGCAGGCCGCTGCGCGCGGCGGCACTGCTTTCACGCTGCAGCCCTGGGACTGGCAGTTCTACGCCGAGCAGGTACGCAAGGCGCACTACGCTTTCGACCAGGCGCAGGTGGCGCCGTACTTCGAGCTCGAGCACGTGATGCGCGATGGCCTGTTCTACGCCGCGCACGAGCTGTACGGCCTGAGCTTCAAGGAGCGCAAGGACCTGCCGGTCTATCAACCGGACGTGCGCATCTTCGAAGTCTCGGACGCCGACGGCAAGCCGCTCGCCTTATTCCTCGCCGACTACTTCGCCCGCGACAACAAGCAGGGCGGCGCGTGGATGAACAGCTACGTGCCACAGTCCAGGCTCTTCGGCCGCCGTCCGGTGGTGGCCAACCATCTCAACATCCCCAAGCCGCAGCCGGGGCAGCCGGTGCTGCTCACCTTCGATGAGGTGACCGGGATGTTCCACGAGTTCGGCCACGCCATCCACGGCATGCTCTCCAGCGTCCACTATCCGACGCTGTCGGGCACCGCCGTGCCGCGCGACTTCGTCGAGTACCCGTCGCAGTACAACGAGATGTGGGCGCGAGAGCCCCGGGTGGTGGCGCACTATGCGCACGACTACCGCAATGGCGAGCCCATGCCGCCGGAGCTGCTCGCGAAGGTGCTGGCCGCGCAGAAGTTCAATCAGGGCTACGCGACGCTGGAATACATCGAGGCGGCGCAGGTCGATCTCGCCTGGCACCTGATCGACGCCGCGCATGCGCCGGCGGCTGCCGACGTGCCGGCCTTCGAGGCGAGTGCGCTGAGCGCCGCCGGTCTCGACTACGCGCCGGTGCCGCCGCGCTATCATTCGGATTATTTCTCGCACATCTTTGCCGGCGGCTACTCGGCGGGCTACTACGCGTACCTGTGGAGCGAGGTGCTGGCGCGCGACACCGGCCAGTGGTTCCACAGGCACGGCGGCATGACGCGCAAGAACGGCGCGACGCTGCGCCGCATGGTGTTGTCGCGGGGCCGCACCGCGGACCCGCAGGTGCTGTTCCGCAAGTTCTACGGGCGCGCGCCCGAGATCGGGCCACTGCTCGAGTACCGGGGCCTCGCGGGCGGCGGCTGAGGCGCCGCCGCCCCCCGCTGCGCAGCCGGCGAAAGCCGCGCCTTTCGCCGGCGGCCGACGAAGTAATGTCAGGCAAAATCGGCGCAGGCCGATTTTGCCCAATCAATCAGGCCGGAGCGGCGCGCCGCGTGCGGTCGATGGCCGCGACCAGCGCGCGGCAGCTGCCGAGCAGCGGCAAGTCGAGAGCGAGCGCGCGGGCGCGCTCGTGCGCGTAGCCGAGAGTCTCGTGGACCTCGAGCGGCCGCCCGGCGAGAAGATCCTGGAGCGATGACATGCGGTGCTGCGGCGCGCTGGCGCGGTAGTCGCCGCCCATTTTCTGAATCACTTCCACCGCGGCGCTCTCCGCGAGCGAGCACAGGCTTGCGGCGGGCAGCACCGCGCGATCGCTCAAGGCTATGCCGAGCGCCCCGGCGAGCGTCCCCATCTCGCGCACCAGCCGGGTCAGGATGAGCGCCGCGTCGGGATCGGACAGGAACTTCCAGGTCTCGGCGCGCGTCGTCACCGACAGGACCATCAGTCCCACCCAGCCGCAGAACTTCGACCACTCGAGCGTGACGATCTCGCGGGTGGCCGCGGCGCGCACGCCTGAAGCATCGATGGTGCGGGCGAGATCGCGGGCGCGCGCCGTGTCCGAGCCGTCGAGCTCGCCGATCAGGACGTTGACGTTGCGGGTGAACAGCACCTCACCCCCCGCGAGCAGCTCGCCGCTCGTGTCGGCGAGCGCGCCGAGCACGCGGACGCTGCCGAAGGCCGAGCTGAGCAGCTCGTTCTTGAGCGGCCCGTTCTGGATCGAGAGCGT
>DATIZK010000087.1:0-3240 GCA_035517095.1 Burkholderiales bacterium | reverse complement strand
GTGTGCCACCTCGGCCTCGATGCGGGCGCGCTTGATCTTCATGGTCGGGGTCAGGGTGCCGGCCTCCATGCTCCAGGGCTCGCGCGCCACCACCAGCATCTGCAGCCGCTCGTGGCTGGCGAGGGCCTCGTTGACGGCGTTCAGAAGTCCGGCCAGCTCGGTCTCCACCCGCCCGCGCACCACGGGGTCGCCCAGCGTGGGTCGCAGGTTCTCGTCCAGCACCAGCACCGCATAGGCCGCCCGCTGGCCCGGGCCCGACACCAGAGACAGCTCCACCATCGGGTGCTCGTTGAGCCGGTTCTCGATCGGTGCCGGCGCCACGTACTTGCCCTTGGCGGTCTTGAACAGCTCCTTCTTGCGGCCGGTCAGCACCAGCCGACCCTGTGCGTCGTAATGGCCCAGGTCGCCGGTGCGGAAGAAGCCGTCGTCGGTGAAGCTTTCGGCGTTCAGTTGCGGCATCTTGTAGTAGCCGGACATGCGGCCCGGCGACTTGATCAGCACTTCGCCGTCGTCGGCGATTCGCGCCTGCACGTCGGCAAACGGCCTGCCCACGGTGCCCACCGACGCCTCGCCCGCGTCGCCGGTGTGCGAGTAGGCGAAATCCTCGGTCATCGCATAGCCTTCGTGCAGATCCAGGCCGAGCCTGCGGTACCAGCGCAGCAGCTCGGGCGGCAGCGGCGCCGAGCCGCTGCCGGCGCGCACCACCTCGCCCAGGCCCAGGCCGGCCAGCACCTTCTTGCCCACCGCAGCGGCCGTGGCCGGGTTGGCGAGCGCCGCGTCCAGCTGCGCGGCCGGCATCCGGGCCAGCACGGCCTGCTGGAACTTGGTCCAAAGACGCGGCACCGAGATGAACCAGGTCGGCCGCGCGCGCTGCAGGTCGGCCTGAAAGCTGGCCAGCGATTCGCTGAAGTAGACCCGCGTGCGGCCGTGGACGAACGCGCAGCACTCCACCCAGGCGCGCTCGAAGCAGTGCGCCAGCGGCAGGTAGGACAACACGCGCGCGTCGTGCTTCACGCCGCCATCGCGCGCCATCTGGTCGGCGAGGATGCCGTTGGCCACGGCGGTGATGCTGCGGAAGCTCTGCATCACGCCCTTGGGCTGGCCGGTGGACCCCGAGGTGTAAAGCAGCATGGCCAGATCGTCGGCGGCGCGTGCCGGCCGCCCCTGCAGCGGCGCCGTGCGGGCGACGATGTCATCCCAGGGTTCGCCATCGCACTCGGGCGCCAGCGGCAGGGCGATGCAGCGCAGGCCGGCCGGCACGGCGCCGCGCTGCTGCGCCCAGCCGTCGAGCTTGCCGACGAACAGCAGGCTGGCTTCGCTGTGCTGCAGGACATAGCGCACGTTGTCGGCGGTCTCGGTGGGGAAGATCGCCACCGTGGTGCCGCCGGCGATCCAGATCGCCAGCTCGGCGATGAAGAAATGCGCGCTGTTCTTGGCCAGCATCGCGATGCGCGCGCCGGGCGCAAGGTCGAGCGACTTCAGGTGCGCAGCCATGCGCCGGGCCTGGTCCAGCGTCTGCGCCCAGGTGTAGTCCGCCACCCGGCCGCCGCCCAGCGGCTGGGTCAGGAACACGCGCTCGGACTGCGCCGCCTCGTGCTCGTAGACGTGGTCGAGGATCAGGCGCGAGTCGGTCATGCAGATTCCGTCGGGTAATGGCGGATTAGGGCCAGTGTCGGCGCAAACGACGGCAAATTCAATCCTGCGCTTTTTGCAGCACCTGGTCGGCGAGCGCGATGCTCGCGGTGAGCCCGGGCGACTCGATTCCGAACAGGTTGACCAGTCCCGGCACGCCGTGCTCGCGCGGGCCCTGGAGCACGAAGTCGGCCGCCGGCTCGCCCGGGCCGGAGATCTTGGGACGGATGCCGGCGTAGCCCGGCGCGAGCGCGCCGTCGGGCAGCCCCGGCCAGTAACGCCTGATCGCGGCGTAGAAGCGCTCGGCGCGCTCAGGGTCGACCCGGTAGTCGATCGCCTCGACCCATTCCACGTCCGGTCCGAAGCGCGCCTGCCCGGCGAGGTCGAGCGTGACGTGCACCCCCAGGCCGCCGGGCTCGGGCACCGGGTACACCAGGCGCGAGAACGGCGCGCGGCGCGCGAGCGCGTAGTAGTTGCCCTTGGCGTACAGCTCGCGCGGCGCGCTCGCCGGCGGATAGCCTTCGATCCGCCGCGCCACGCTCGGCGCGGTAAGCCCTGAGCTGTTGACGACGATGCGGGCGAGGATGGGGTCTGCTCCGCTCACGTGCAATTCGAAACCTTCTTCTCGAACGAAGGCCCTATCAAGGCGGCTCCTTAGCGCGAGCATGGCGCCGTGGTCCTCGGCCTCGCCCAGGTAGGCGAGCATCAGCGCGTGGCTGTCGACGATCCCGGTCGAGGGCGAGTGCAGCGCGGCGACGCAGCTCAGCTCGGGCTCCCAGGCGAGCACCTGCGCGCGGGTGACGAAATCGACCTCGGGCACGCCGTTGGCGTGCGCGCGCTGCCTGATGCGCTCGAGCTCGCCGCGCTGCGCCTGGTCGGTCGCGACGATCAGCTTGCCGCAGCGCCGGTGCGGCACGCCGCGCGCGGCGCAGTACTCGTACAGGCGCGCGCGGCCGGCAACGCAGCTGGCGGCCTTGAGCGAGCCCGCGGGATAATAGATGCCGGCGTGGATGACCTCGGAGTTGCGCGAGCTGGTGTGGGTGCCGATCGCGTCCTCGGCCTCCAGGATCACGACTTCGCGCCCCGCGCACGCCAGCGCGCGCGCCACCGCCAGTCCCACCACGCCGGCGCCGATCACCACCGCTTCGATCTTGTCCATGGCGCAGAGAATGAAGGCGCTCGCCAATGTATCACGATTAGAATCGCGGTCTCATGGCCCGGGACACGAGCGAGCGCGGCTGGCAGTTCTGGATCGACCGCGGCGGCACCTTCACCGACGTCGTCGCGCGGCGGCCCGACGGCAGGCTCGCGACCCACAAGCTGCTGTCGCAGGACCCGGCGCGCTACGCCGACGCCGCGCTGGCCGGCATCCGGGCGCTGCTCGGCCTCGCGCGCGGCGAGCCGATCCCGCCGGGCGCCGTCGAGGCGGTGAAGATGGGCACCACGGTCGCCACCAACGCGCTGCTCGAGCGCAGGGGCGAGCGCACCGCATTGTTCATCACCAGGGGCTTTCGCGACGCGCTGCGCATCGCCTACCAGAACCGGCCGCGCCTGTTCGAGCGCCACATCGTGCTGCCCGAGATGCTTTATTCGAAGGTGGTCGAGGTC
>DATIZK010000086.1:0-14179 GCA_035517095.1 Burkholderiales bacterium | reverse complement strand
GGCCGCGGTCGGGCCGACCGTGGCCGCGGCGATCCTGTCGGTCGCGTCCTGGCCGTGGCTGTTCGCGGTCAACGTGCCGATCGGGATCGCGACCCTGTACGCCGGGCGCGGGCTGCCGCGCACCCCGCGCGCGGCGCGCGGCTTCGACTATCTCTCGGCGGTGCTGAACGCGCTGTTCTTCGGCCTGCTGATCGTCGCCATCGACAGCGTCGGGCACGGGGAGCGGGCGGCGGTGGTCGCGCTCGCGTTCCTCGGCGCAGCGCTGGCGGGGGTGGCGCTGGTGCTGCGCCAACTGCCGCAGTCCTCGCCGCTTCTGCCGGTCGACCTGCTGCGCATCCCGCTCTTCGCGCTCTCGATCGGGACTTCGGTCTGCTCGTTCACGGCGCAGATGCTGGCCTACGTCTCGATCCCGTTCTACTTCCAGGACGCGCTCGGGCGCGACGCGGTGGCCACCGGCCTGCTGATCACGCCCTGGCCGGTCGCGGCGGCGGTGATGGCGCCGATCGCCGGGCGGCTCGCCGACCGCTACCCGGCGGGCCTCCTCGGCGCGCTCGGCATGGGGCTGTTCGCCGCGGGGCTCGCCCTGCTCGCGCTGCTGCCGGCCTCGCCCGGCGACGCGAACATCGCCTGGCGCATGGCGCTCGCGGGCGCCGGCTTCGGCCTGTTCCAGTCGCCCAACAACCGCGCCATCATCACTTCGGCGCCGGCCGAGAGGAGCGGCGGCGCGAGCGGCATGCTCGGCACCGCGCGCCTGCTCGGCCAGACCACCGGCGCGGCGCTGGTGGCGCTGATGTTCGGCCTCGCCGGCGCGCACGCGACCTACTGGGCGCTCGGCAGCGCGGCGGCGATTTCGCTCGTCGCCGCGGCGGTGAGCAGCACGCGCCTGATCGGCGCGGCCGCTCAGCGCCGGTAGCGCTCGGCGTTGTCGAGCGCGGCGCGGGCGCCGTCGCTGTCGCCGCGCGCGTCGCGGGCCTGCGCGATCAGGCTCCAGTTCTCGGCCCGCAGCGCGTCGTCGGCTCCGGCCCAGGTGTTGGAGCGCGCGGCGAGGCTCTCGGCCTGCTGGTACTCGCCCTGCTGCAGCCGGATGCGCGCCAGCTCCTGCCACAGGCGCGCGTCGCGCGGGGCGATGCGCAGCGCGCGCTCCAGGGTCGCCTCGGCGCTTCCCAGCCGGCTCGCGGCTTCGTCGGCGCGCGCGCTCGCCATCAGGCGCTCGACGGCCGGATTCGCGGCGGCTGCCGGGGCGGCGGGGGGCGCCACGCCTTCGAGCGGCGCGGGCGGCGGCGCCGGAGCCTGCGGCGGCGCGCCGGCGCAGCCCGCGAGCAGCGCGGCGAGCAGGAACAGTAGCCTCATTGACGCAACAGGTGCTGGAAGAAGCCCTTCACATTATCCACCACCGGGTTGCCGGCGCAGGGCGCGCGCGCCTGCGGCGCCGAACCTTTCACGAACGGCAGCTCGAGCGCGCCGGGACAGGCGGCGTCGGCGAGCAGGCCCGTGTGCGGGTCGATCGTCGCCTGCACGATGTCCTCGGGCTGCGGGAAGGCGACCGCCTCGGGCTCGAGCGCGGCCATCATCTCGCCCCACACCGGCAGCGCGGCGCTCGCGCCGAGCAGGCGCGCCGGGCGGTTGTCGTCGTAGCCGACCCAGACCACCGCCACGCGCGCGCCGGTGAAGCCGGCGAACCAGGCGTCGCGCTGCTCGTTGGTGGTGCCGGTCTTGCCCGCCACTCCGAGCGGCGGCAGCCAGTTGGCGAGCGAGCGCGCGGTGCCCTCGCGCACCACGTCCTGCAGCGCGGCGGTGAGCAGGTACATCGGATCGGGCGCGAAGGCCTGCGCCACCGCGAGCGGGTAGCGCTTGAGCGGGCGCCCGTCGGCGGTGGTGACGTCGCGGATCGCGTGCAGCGGCGAGCGGAAGCCCCCGCTGGCGATGGTCTGGTACATCTGGGCCACTTCGAGCGGGGTCAGGTTCGCGGCCCCGAGCAGGGTCGCGGGGTACTGCGGCAGCGCGCGCTCGATGCCGAGCTTGCGCGCGGTGGCGAGCACCTTGTCCAGCCCGAGCGTGGTGCCCAGGCGCGCCGAGGCGACGTTGTAGGACTGCGCCAGCGCGTAGTACAGCGGCACCTGGCCGTGGTACTGCCGGTCGTAGTTCTCCGGCCGCCACGGCTCGGCGTTGGGCGGCCGCCAGACGAACTTGCTGTCGTCGAGCATCGTGGCGAGGGTGTAGCGCGACGGGTCCTCCAGCGCGGTGAGGTAGATCGCGGGCTTGAACAGCGAGCCGATCTGGCGCTCGGCGTCCAGCGCGCGGTTGAAGCCCTGGTAGCGCGGGTCGCGCCCGCCGACCAGCGCCTGCACCTCGCCCGTCTGCGGGTCGGCCACCACCACCGCGCCCTCCAGGCCGGGCTTGCCGAAGCGACCCCGGCGGTCGAAGGCGGCCAGCCGGTCGGCCAGCGCGTGCTCCGCGGCCGCCTGCGCCTGCGGGTCGAGCGTGCTGAAAATGCGCAGACCCTCCGAGCGCAGGTCGTCCTCGTCGTAGTCGCGCCGCAGCTGGCGGTGCACCAGGTCGACGAACGCCGGGTAGGGCGTGGTGCCGGTCGAGGGCCTGGGGTTGAGCCCGAGGCCGGTGGCGCGCGCGGCCTCGTACTCGGCCGCGCTGATCGAGCCCTGCCCGCGCGTCTCGCGCAGCACCAGGTTGCGCCGCTCGAGCGCGCGCCGCGGGTGGCGGTAGGGGTCGTAGTAGGCCGGGCCGCGCACCAGGGCGACCAGCAGCGCGCATTCGGCGCTGGTGAGCTTCTGCACCGGCTTGTCGAAGTAGAACTGCGCCGCGAGCCCGACGCCGTGGATCGCGCGATCGCGGTCCTGGCCGAGGTAGATCTCGTTCAGGTAGGTCTCGAGGATCTCCGGCTTCGAGTAGTTGAGCTCGAGCAGCACCGCCATCACCAGCTCGAGCGCCTTGCGCCGCAGGCTGCGCTGCGGGGTAAGGAAGAAGTTCTTCACCAGCTGCTGGGTCAGGGTGCTGCCGCCCTGGACGTGGCCGGTGGGCAGGCTGAGCAGCGCGCGCGCGATGCCGCGCGGGTCGAAGCCCCAGTGGCTGTAGAAATTGCGGTCCTCGACCGCGATCAGCTCCTTCAGCAGCACCTTGGGCACGTCGCCCAGCCGCACCAGGATGCGGTCCTCGTTGTTGGTCGGATAGATGCCGCCGATCAGCACCGGCTCCAGGCGCGCGAGCGCGACCTCGCCGCCCTGCGCGTCGCTAAGCGCGCTTACCGCGCCCGCGGCGAAGCTCACCCGCAGGCGCCTGGCCGGCTGCGGCCCGTCCCAGAACACGAACGGGCGCAGCGCGATCTCGAGCTCGGCGCCGTTGCGCAGGTACCAGCCGGAGCCGTCCTCGCGCGCCACCGGGCGGTAGCCGAGCGCGCGCAGCTCGCGCAGCACGTCGTCCTCGGACACCCTGAGCCCGACGTGCAGCTCGAGCGGCCGGGCGTAGATGCGCGCCGGCAGCGCGAAGCGCCGGCCCTCGAACTCGTGCCGCACCAGCCGGTCGAGATAGAGCGTGTAGCCCGCCGCGAGCAGGGCAAGCGCGAACAGCCCCACCCGGAAGTAGGGCCAGAACCTTCTGCGGCGAGCCATCGGCCCGATTCTACTTTGCCAATGCGGCGGAATTCTGGCCGAAATCCGTCACATTCGGGCGCTGCGCAGCAGGCGGCGCAGCAGCTTGCCCGAAGCGTTCTTGGGCAGCTCGCCGACGAACTCGATCTCGCGCGGATACTTGTACGGCGCGGTGACGCGCTTGACGTGCTCCTGCAGCTCGGCGGCGAGCGCCGGGCTGCCGGCGTAGCCGGCTTTCAGCACCACGAAGGCCTTCACGATCTCGCCGCGCCGCGCGTCGGGCTTGCCCACCGCCGCGCTTTCCTGCACCGCCGGATGCTCGAGCAACGCGCTTTCGACTTCCAGCGGGCCGATGCGGTAGCCGGCCGAGCTGATGATGTCGTCGGCGCGGCCCTCGTAGTACAGGTAGCCCTCTTCATCCTGGCGCACCACGTCGCCGGTCAGCCAGTACTCCGCGCCGCGATGGCGCGTCTTGCCGGCCGCGCTGCGCTCGGGGTCGCGCCAGTAGCCGAGCATCATCTGCGGGTTGGGCAGCCGGATCGCGAGCTGGCCGTCGATGATCGCGCTATCGATGCCCGGTTGCGGCCGCCCCATCGAGCCGGGCTTCACGGGCATGAAAGGGTAGTTGAGCACGGTCATCAGGGTCTCGGTCTGGCCGTAGCCGTCGAGCAGCGGCACGCCGGTCAGCGCCTGCCAGCGGCGCACGATCTCGGGATTGACGGTCTCTCCCGCGGACACCGCGAGGCGCAGCGCGGACAGGTCGTAGGGCGAGACGTCCTCGTTGATCAGGCGCCGCAGCTCGGTCGCCGCGGCGCAGAACACGCTCACGCGCTGCCGCGCCAGCAGCGCGAGGCGGCGCTGCGGATCGAACGGCCCGTCGTAGAACAGCACCGCCGCGCCGCAGCTCCAGGGCCCGAACAGGATCGCAGTGCCGGCCTTGCTCCAGCCGGTGTCGGCGGTGCACCACATCAGGTCGGAGGGCTTGAGGTCCTGCCAGTAAAGCGATGCGTAGCGCCAGGCCCAGAGCGCGCGCGCAGCGTGCGTGACGCCCTTGGGATGGCCGCTCGAGCCCGAGGTGTAGTAGATCGCGACCGGGTCCTCCGCCGCGACGCGCGCGGGCTCGCACTCGGGGCTGGCCGCGGCGAGCGCCCGGTCGAAGTCGAGCCAGCCTTCGCCGCCGCCGACGGCTGCCTTGAATTTGAAGCCCTTCAGTTGCTCGAACTTCGAGACGTTTCGATGGGTCGTTATGACCCCCACCGCGCCCGAGTGCTCGGCGCGGTAGCGCAGGTCGCCGGCGGTCAGCATGTCGATGCAGGGCACCGGGATCACGCCCAGGCGCAGGCAGCCGAGCATCGCGAGCTGCCACTGCGGCAGGCGCGGCAGCATGACGATGCAGCGATCGCCCTTTTGCAGCCCGCTCGCGCGCAGCAGGCTGCCGGCCCGGCGCGAGAGCTCGGCGATGCGCTCGAAAGTGAAGCGCTCCTCGCGCCCGGCCTCGTCGCACCACACGAGCGCGAGCTTGGCGGGGTCCTTCGCCCACCGGTCGACCACGTCGGCGGCGAAGTTGAACTGCGCCGGGACCTGCCAGCTGAACTCGCTCCGGATTTGTTCGTAGCTCACCACGCCGCTTCGAGCAGACGCATCACGTCCGCGCTGGAGCGGATCGGCTGCGGGTTGGCGCGCACCCAGGGATTCTTCATCGCGCCCTCGGCGATCGCCGGCAGCAGCTCGCGCGCGACGCCGGCCGCGCGCAGCGTCGCGGGCTGGCCGAGCGAGGCGATCAGCGCCGCGACCGCGTCGGCGGCGGGCATGCCCGGCTGCCCGAGCGCGGCGGCGATCAGCGCCTGCTTGGGCGCCGTGGCGGGCAGGTTGTAGCGCATGACGTGCGGCAGCATGATGCAGCTGGTGTAGCCGTGCGGCACGCCGGCCGCGCCGCCCAGGGCGTGGCCGATGCCGTGGCTCGCGCCGTAGTTGACGCGCGCGATGGTCGAGGCGGCGAGCCACGAGGCCTGCTGGCAGGCAAGGCGCGCGCCGAGATCGCCGGGCGCGGCCCTGCTGCGCGGCAGCTGCTCGGCGAACAGGCGCAGCGCGTGCAGCGCCAGGCCGTCGCAGTAGGGATGTGCGTCGAGCGAGCACAGCGCTTCGACCGCGTGGTCCACGCCGCGCACCCCGGTCGAGAGCCACAGCCACTCGGGCGTGTGCAGCGTAAGCGCCGGGTCGAGGATCACCGCGCGCGGGCCGATGTCGGCGCCGCTGAAGCCGTGCTTGAGCCGCGTGCGCGGGTCGGTGCCGCCGCCGAGGTTGGAGAACTCCGCGCCCGAGAGCGTCGTCGGAACGGCGATCTGGCGCACCGGCGAAGGCTTCGCCTGCTTCAGCGCCGCCGCGGTCAGGCGCTCGAGGTCCTGCGGCGCGCGCGCGCCGTGCGCGAGCGCGAGCTGCAGGATCTTGACCGTGTCGATCGGCGTGCCGCCGCCGACGGTGAGGATCAGGTCGGGCGCGGCCGCGCGCACCGCGTCGGCGGCCGCGATCACGCTCGGCCAGGGCGTGTGCGCGACGCACTCGTCGAACAGCCCCGCGTAGCGCGCGCCGAGGGCTTGCCGGATCTCGCTAATGGAATCGGTGCTGCGGGAGAGGGTTTTCGAGGCGACGATGAACACGCGCCGCGCGCCGATGCGCTCGGCTTCCTCGGCCGCCGCCTGCGCGGCCGGCTGGCCGAAGATCACGCGCTCGAGCGGGAGGTAGGCGTAGCGTCCCATGCCCTGAACCGACGCGATACCGCTACTTCCCCTTCCAGACCGGCTTGCGCTTGTTGAGGAAGGCCTCCATGCCTTCGCGGAAGTCCTCGCTCATGTAGCACATCAGCACCAGGTCGTTGCCCTCGCCGTGCGCGATCGCGGGGCGCAGGCGGCGCACCGCTTCCTTGGTCGCCTGCAGCGTGAGCGGGGCGAGGCTCGCGATCTGGCGCGCGAGCTCCTCGGCGCGCGCGGCGAGCGCGGCGCCGTCCTCGAGCAGCTCGCCGACGAGGCCGATCGCGAGCGCCTCGTCGGCCTCGATCAGGCGCGCCTTGAAGATCATGTCCTTCACCCGCGCCGGCCCGAGCAGCGCCACCAGGCGGGCGTAGTTGTTCATCGACAGGCAGTTGCCGAGCGTGCGCGCGACCGGAAAGCCGAAGCGCGCGCCCCTGGCGGCGATGCGCAGGTCGCAGCAGACCGCGATCCCGGCGCCGCCGCCGGTGCAGGCGCCCTGGATCGCGGCGACGGTCGGCACGCGGCAGGCCTCGAGCGCGCCGAGCACGCGGTCGATGCGCGCCTCGTAGTCGAGCGCGTCCTGCTCCTTGTCGAAGGCGCGGAACTGCGAGATGTCGGTGCCGGCGGCGAAGGCCTTGTCGCCCGCGCCGGTGAGCACCATGGCGCGGATCGAGCGGTCGCGGTTCGCCTGCTCGCAGATCTCGGCCAGCCGGTCGTACATGGCGAAGGTGAGCGCGTTCCTCGCCTGCGGGCGGTTGAAGGTCAGGTAGGCGACGCCGTCGCGCACTTCGTGCAGGAGCTCGGTCATGGGCGTGATTCTACAGCCCGAGGTAGGCGCGGCGGATCTCCGGCATCGCCTCGAGCTTTTCGGGCGGGCCCTCGGTGAACAGGCGCCCCTCGGCCAGCACGTAGGCGTAGTCGCTCAGCGCGAACGCGAGATGCACGTTCTGCTCCACCAGCAGGATGCTGAGTCCATCCTCCTTCAAGGTCTTCAGGGTGGCGAAGATCTGGTGCACCACCACGGGCGCGAGCCCGAGCGAGAGCTCGTCGATGATCAGCAGGTCCGGGTCCGACATCAGCCCGCGCGCGATCGCGAGCATCTGCTGCTCGCCGCCGGAGAAGGTTCCTGCGCTCTGGCGCCGGCGCTCCTTGAGGCGCGGAAACAGCTCGTACACGTGCTCCAGTCGGCTGGCGTAGCTGCGCTCGCCGTGCTTGGCGTAGGCGCCCATCTCCAGGTTCTCCTCGACCGACATCGCGCTGAACAGCTGCCTTCCCTCGGGCACCAGGGCGAGCCCCCGCGCGGCCTTGAGGTGCGGCGCAAGCCGCGTGACGTCGTCGCCCTTGAACACGATCCGCCCGCCCCAGGGCCGGATGCTGCCGACCGCGGCGCGCAGCGCGGTGGTCTTGCCCACGCCGTTGGCGCCGACGATCGTGGTCAGCTTGCCGCGCGCGGCGCCGAGCGAGATCCCCCACAGCACCTGCACCTCGCCGTAGCCGGCCTCGAGCGACTCGAGAGTGAGGATCGCTTCGCTCATGCCGCGCGCAGCTTGGCCGCCAGGTCCGGGTCGCCCAGGTAGGCCTCGATCACCGCCGGGTCGTTGGCGACCTCGGCCGGAAGCCCCTCGGCCAGCTTCGCCCCGGAGTTGAGCACCACGATGCTGTCCGACAGGCTCATGATGGCCTGCATCAGGTGCTCGATCATCAGGATCGACACGCCGCCGTCGCGAATCCTGCGGATGATGCCGATCATGTGCTCGACCTCGGTCGGGTTGAGGCCCGCCAGCACCTCGTCGAGCAGCAGCAGCGTCGGGCGAGCGGCGAGCGCGCGCGCGAGCTCGAGCCGCTTCTTGCCGGCGATCGTGAGCTGCGACGCGAGCGTGTCCAGCCGGTCGTCCAGGCCCACCATCGCGGCCGTCTCGCGCGCGGCCTCGCGCGCGCGCGCCAGCCGCAGGTTCTCGCGCCCGAAGCAGGCCCCCACGGTGCAGTTCTCGAGCACGCTCATGTTCGCGAACGGCTGCACGATCTGGTTCGTGCGCGCCAGTCCGTGGCGCGCGACGAGGTACGGCGGCTTGCCGGTGACGTCCTCGCCGCGGAACACGACCCGCCCCTTGTCCGGGGCGAACACCCCGTTGATCAGGTTGAACACGGTGGACTTGCCCGCGCCGTTCGGCCCGATCAGGCCCAGGATCGCGCCCTCGCGCACGCTGAAGCTCAGCGCGTCGACGGCGCGCAGGCCGCCGAAGTCCTTGCTCAGCCCTTCGACCTCGAGCAGCGCGCTCATTCGAGGAACCTGCGCAGGCGCGGCCAGCGCCGGTAGATCCAGCCCATCAGGCCGCCCGGCGCGAACAGCACGATCGCGAGCAGCAGCACGCCTGCGATGACCAGCTGGAAGTTGGAGAAGGTCGGCGAGGTGAGCAGCCAGCCCCGCAGCTGCTCGTACAGGAAGGCGCCGACCGCCGGCCCCAGCACCGTGCCCTGGCCGCCCAGCATCGCGATCACGATCGCCTCGGTCGAGAGCTGCAGGTCGAACGCGTCCGGCGGCTGGATGAACGCGCTCTTGAAGAAGTACAGTCCGCCCGCGATCGCCGGCAGGAACGCCGACAGGCTGTACACCACGGCCTTGTAGCGCGCCGTGGGCACGCCGAGCACCGCCGCCGCGTCCTCGTTCTGGCCGATGGCGAGCAGGCCGAGGCCGAATTTCGAGCGCTTGACGACGTAGCTTAGGTAAAGCGAGAGCGCCATGACGCCGACCAGCAGATAGTAGACCGCCCACAGCGCCTGCGCCGGGCCGCCGAGCGGCTTGAACAGCTCCGGCGACAGGTAGATGCCGCTCGATCCGCCCCAGGGCCCGAAGTTGGTGACGAAGGCCATCACGCCCTCGTTGACGCCGATCGTGGCGAGCGCGAAGTACACCCCGCGCAGGCGCAGGATGCCCAGGCCGAAGACCAGCGCGAGCGCGCTGACCGCGGTGCCGCCGGCGAGCAGCGCCGCGGCCAGCGGCCAGCCGTGGACGCTCATCAGCCAGACGCAGAAGTAGCCCCCCAGGCCGAAGAACACGATGCTGCCGAAATTCACGTAGCCGGCGTAGCCGAGGATCATGTTGATGTTGCTCGCGAGCGTGATGTAGACCGCGGCGAGCAACAGGTTCTCGCGCAGCTCGACGTTGTTGCCCACGGCGGGCAGCGCGGCGAACAGCGCGACGATCACGGCGATGATCCAGAAGAACGGCCGGCGCAGGATCGTCATGTCGGTACGCGCGCGGCCCTAGCGCCGCTGCCACAGGCGCATCAGTCCGCCGGGCAGCGCGATCAGCACCACGACGAACAGCACGAACTCGATCACCAGGGTCCAGCTCACCGGCACGAACGGCGTGGTGACGCCTTCCAGCAGGCCGAGCGCGATGCCGGCCACCAGCGCGCCGGTCGGATTGCCCAGGCCGCCCAGCACCGTCACCACGAAGCTCTTGAGCTGATAGGCGTCGCCCGAGAGCACGGTGAACGGGAACATGGTCGCGATCAGCATCCCGGCCACGCAGGCGAGCGTGGTGCCGAGTCCGAACGAGAGCGCGAGCACGCGCGCGGTGGGAATGCCGACCAGCTCCGCGGCTTCGCGGTTGCCCGACACCGCGCGCACCGCCTTGCCGGTGCGCGTGCGGTACAGGAACAGGTACAGCGCCGCGGCGATCGCGGCGGTCAGCACCGCGGCCATGATGTGCGTGCCGGGAAAGGTGTAGCGGCCCAGGCTGAAGCCGGGCAGCGAGGCGGGCACGTTGAACAGGTCGGTGCCCCACACCGCGGTGCCGACGCCTACCAGCACCAGGTTCACGGCGAAGGTCGACAGCAGGCTCATCAGGGGCGGCTGTCCGATCACGCGATGCACCGCGGTCCAGTACAGCACCACGCCGGCGAAAAAGCCGCCGATCAGGATCAGCGGCAGCGTGGCGTAGACCGGAACCCCGGCCGCGCTCGCGAGCAGGTAGGTGCCGAACATCCCGGCCACGATCATCGCGCCGTGGGTCAGGTTGACCACGTCCATCACGCCCCAGATGAGCGTGATGCCCATCGCCGCCAGTCCGTAGACCGCGCCGATGAGCACACCGTCCAGAATCGATGCGAGGAGGCCGAACATGCGGGCGGCCGACACGAAAAGGGGGCCGCGGCGGCCCCCTTGCCCGTGCGCCTTGCCGTCAGTGGATCGGGTAGATGACCTTGGCGGTGGCCGCGGCATCCGGCCACACCATCTCCTTCACCAGCTCGCCGCCTTTCCTCTGCCACTGCGCGAGCACCATGTCGTGCGCAAGCTGCAGGCCGTGGTCCGGCGCGCCGGTGGCGAACCTGTCGCGGCCGAAGAACGTGGTCACGTCCATCGCGTTTAGCTTCTGCGCCACCTTGTCGCGATCGATCGAGCCCGCCTCTTCGAGCGCGTGCTGCAGCAGCAGGCCTTCGGCGTAGCCCGTGGCCGCGTGGTAGTCCGGATCGCTCTTGAACTTGGCGTCGAACATCTTGGTGAACTGCGCCACCGTGGGCCCGAAATCAGGCGTGTACTTGACCTGCGGCTCCCACTGCGACGGCACCGTGATCCCGTCCGCGGCCGCGCCGAGCGTCTTGAATTTCTCGCTGTCCGGCGCGACCAGGATCGTCACCCACTTGAGGTCCGCCTTCTGGTCGTGCAACTGGCGCGCGAGCGTCGCGCCGTCGGGGTAGTGTCCCCCGCCGAGGAACGCGTCCGCTCCGGACGAGATGACCTTGTTGATGACCGCGGTGAAGTCCGTGGTCGACGGCGGATAGGACTCGTCCAGCGCGACCGTGAAGCCGGCCTCCTCGGCCTGCTTGCGCGCGGCCGTGACCACCGCCTTGGAGAACGGATCGTCCGAATAGACGAACGCGACCTTCGCGTGGGGGTCGTGCTCCTTCAGCTCCGCGATCGGGCCGCTCAGGTACTGGTCGGCCGCGCTCAGGACCTGGAACAGGTACTTGTTGCCGAGCTTGAAGATCTTGCCCTCGGCGCCGCCGCCGTCCATCATGATCTTGCCGTACTGCTCGCTGATCACCGCCGCGGTCGCGGTCAGCCCGGACGAGTAGGGGCTCAACAGGAACTGGGAGTGGTCCTCCAGGATAAGCCGCGTGTAGAGCTGCTGCACCCGCCCGCCCTGCGACTGGTCGTCGTACTCGACGAAGCGCACCGTGTAGCGCTTGGCGCCGACCTTGATGCCTCCCTTGGCGTTCACCTCGTCGCGCCAGAGCTCGGCGCCGCGCAGCTGGCTGACCGAGTCGACGTTTAGCGGGCCGGTCTTCGACACCGTCATGCCGATGGTGATCGTGTTGGCGGCGAATGCCGGCGCGGCGGCGAACGCGCCCAGCGCCGCGATGAACCATAGTTTGTTCATGTCTGTCTCCTCGATTCCCGTGGAATGCCGATGAGAACAGAAGTTCCTTGCATCTGCCGTTCGGAATGCTGACAGTACCTGACATCGGGGCCTTATGCGCCCGGGGCGCGCCTGTCTGACGCGCCGGACAGGTATCATCCTGCGATGAGCAACGCAGACGCCGTCTCGCTTACCCGCGCGCTGCTGCGCTTCGACACGGTCAATCCGCCCGGGCGCGAGCAGGACTGCGCGCGCCACGCCGGCGGGCTGCTCGAGGACTGGGGCTACGCGGTCCGCTACCAGGAGTTCGCGCCCGGCCGCACCAGCGTGGTCGCGCGCGCCGGCGGCTCGGACGCGAAGCCGCCGCTGTGCCTCACCGGGCACCTGGACGTGGTCCCGCTCGGGCAGCGCAAGTGGGCCAGGGACCCCTTCGCGGGCGAGACCGACGGCGACCGGCTGTACGGGCGCGGCTCGTCCGACATGAAGGCGGGCGTGGCGGCGATGCTGCTCGCCGCGCAGGCCTTCGCCGGCAAGCTCGCCGGCACGGCGGGCGTGGTGCTGGTGCTCACCGCGTCGGAGGAAAACGGCTGCATCGGCTCGCGCCACCTCGCCGCCTTGCCCGAGCTGATGGGCGAGGCGGGCGCGATCGTGGTCGGCGAGCCGAGCGCGAACCAGCCCTACGTCGGGCACAAGGGCTCGCTCAAGTTCCACGCCGCGTTCCGCGGCGTGTCGGCGCACGGCTCGATGCCCGAGCTGGGCGAGAACGCGATCTACAAGGCGGCGCGCGCGGTGGCGGCGCTGGAGAAGCTCGAGTTCGGCGCCCGCCCGCACCCGGTGATGGGCGCGCCGACGCTGAACGTCGGCACCATCGAGGGCGGCGCGGGGGTGAACCTGGTGCCCGACTCGGCCCGCATCGGGGTCGACATCCGCACCGTGCCGGGCATGGACCACGCCGCGCTGCGCGCGCGCCTGGCGCAGCTGCTGGGCGACGCGGAGCTGGACGTGTTCTCCGACCTGCCGCCGGTGTGGACCGAGCCGAACCAGGCCTGGATGCGGCGCGTGTTCGAGATCTGCGAAGGCCAGCTCGGCGCCGCGCCCGAAGTCAGGACCGCGAGCTACATGACCGACGCCGCCAACCTGCGCAAGGTCTACCGCGGCGCGCCGACCGTGGTGCTCGGCCCGGGCGAGCCGCAGCAGGCGCACCAGACCGACGAGTACTGCAGCATGGAAAGAATCCGCCAGTCGGTCGCGCTGTACGAGGCGCTGATCCGCGACTGGACGCTCAGCGCTTGATGAGCTCGAGCAGCTGATCCATCGTCTCGTCGGCCCAGCGCTCGGGATTCTTGTCGATCTCGGCCTCGCCTTTTTGCACCAGCTCGGCGCCGATCTTGCGCCGCTGGCACCAGCCGCGCCAGAACTGCTTGATTTCTTCCGCTGAAATATCCATGGCAGCGCGATCCTACACCAGGCGCCATTGCCGCGAATGAGGCGCTCAGCGCCGCAGCAGCGGATCGACCACCTGCGCCAGGCTCGCCTCGCTCCACACCGGATCCTTGGCCTGCCAGCCGTCGTAGCGCAGGATGCCGCCGCGGTCGATGACGAAGCTCACCGGGATGTGCCAGATGCGGCCATATGCGCCCGCCCAGGCCGAGCCCAGCAGCCCGACCGGGAAGCTCAGCGTGGCGCCCACCTTGCGCACCTGCGGCAGGGCTTGCGGCCCGTCGAGGCTGAAGCCGAGCACGCGCAAGCCCTGCTGCGCGTGGCGCGCGGCGTAGGCCGACAGCAGCGGCAGCTCCTCGCGGCAGGGCTCGCACCAGGTGGCCCAGAACGTGACGATCACCACGCTGCCGCGCAGCTCGCGCGTGGCGATGCGCCGCCCGTCCAGGGTCTGAAGCACGAGCGGCGGCGCGGGCGCGCCGAGCTGCAGATCGTCGGCGCGCGCCGCGGGCGGAAAGCCGGCCGCCGCCAGGCCGAGCGCGGCGGCGGCGCGCAGCCAGGCGCGCCTAGAACGCATAGCTCAGGCCCACGCTCGCGGTCCAGCGCGGAAAGAGCTGGTAGCCGTCGAGCCTGCTGTACACCGGAACCTGCACGAAGCCGTACACGTGCGTATTCTGCCCCGCGGCCAGCGTGACGCCCGGGCTCAGGTACGCGACCGTGCCGGCCGTGTCAAGGCTGTCGGCGAGCGCGCCCTGGTCGTGGCTCTTGCGCGAGACGTTGAGCTGCAGCTGCGGCACGATCCTGGGGTCCGCCTCGTAGCGCAGCCCGACGCTCACCACGCCGAGATTGCCGGGGCGGAAATCGGCCCCCGGCTGGTCGAGCCTTTGCGCCACCGCAGCCTGGAACTGGCCGTTGACGAAGGCATCGAAGTTCTGGCTCACGGCCTGGTAGTAGTACGCGCCGACGATCAGGTCGGTGCTGCCGGTGCCGGGCTGCAGGCTGGTGTCGAGCAGCTCGCCGGCGCTCGG
>DATIZK010000085.1:0-56313 GCA_035517095.1 Burkholderiales bacterium | reverse complement strand
TGCCGGATCTTGCCGCCACGCGCTCCTACGGCGAGGCCGTGCTGCAGCGCGTCCGCGCGCGGCTGGCGCGCGAAGCCGAGAATCCGGCGCTGCAGTACTTCGTGCGGCTTGCGACCTTGCACGAGGACATGCACGCCGAGGCCTTCCACTATACGCGCCAGACCCTGGGCTACGAGGACCCGTTCCCGGACGAGCCCTGGTTCCCGGCCGCGCCCGCGCCCGCGGCGGGCGACGCCGAATGCGCCGGCGGCGCGTTCGAGCTCGGCGCGCGCCCGGGCAGCGGGTTCGTGTTCGACAACGAGAAATGGGCGCACGAAGTGCGCCTGGCGCCGTTTCGCATCGCGCGCGCGCCGGTGAGCAACGCGCAGTACCTGGAGTACGTCGAGGCGGGCGCTGCGCCGCCGCGCGACTGGCGGCGCGCCGGCCGCGCCTGGCAGCAGCGCCGCTTCGCGCGCTGGGTCGCGCTCGCGCCGCATGAGCCGGTGGTGAACCTGAGCTGGGACGAGGCGCAGGGCTGGTGCCGCTGGGCCGGGCGGCGGCTGCCGAGCGAGGCCGAGTGGGCGTTCGCCGCGGCGAGCGGCGCGCTCGGGCGGCGCGCGGACTCGGGGCTGGTGTGGGAATGGACCGCGAGCACATTCGGGCCCTTCCCGGGCTTCAGCCCCGATCCCTACCGCGACTACTCCCAGCCCTGGTTCGGCAGCCACAAGGTACTGCGCGGGGGCAGCTTCGCCGCCCCCGCGCGCGTGGCGCGCGAGGGCTTCCGCAACTTCTACACCCCGGAGCGCGGCGACATCTTCGCCGGCTTTCGCAGCTGCGCCCTCGAGCGCGAATGAGGCCCGTCACCGCATGCGGCTGATCCTGGGCTCCCTGGCGCAGCTGATGGTGATGGCGGCGGTCGTTGCCACGGCGCTGTTCGTCCCGGTCGTGGCGCTTTTCGCCTTGCTCTCGTTCGCGCTGTTCGGCGTCTCGCTCAGCTCGTTCATGACCTTCGGTGAAGCGATCGCCGCCTACCAGGGTCTCGCCGTTTGGTGGGCCATCGTGTTCGTCCCGGCGCTGGCCTACAGCGCGTTCGTGATGCCGTGGCAGACCGGGAAATAGAGAAAAACTCCGGAGGAACGACGCATGGGATTGTCGACGCAGGAAGCAGGTCTGCTCTCGGGCATCCGCGTGCTCGAGGCGGCCTCGATGATCATGGTGCCGTCGGTGGGCGCGGCGCTGGCCGATTACGGCGCACAGGTGATCAAGCTCGAGCCGATCGAGGGCGATCTGAACCGGCGCGGCCACCAGATCCCGGGCATGCCGGTGCACGACTACGAGTACTGCTTCCTGCCCGACAACCGCGGCAAGCGCAGCCTGTCGATCGACCTCAAGGCGCCCGAAGCGCGCGCCATCCTGCGCCGCCTGGTCGAGGGTGCCGACGTATTCCTCACCAATCACCGTCCGAAGTCGCTCGCCAGCCTCGGCCTGGGCTGGCCCGAGCTGCAGGCGATCAATCCGCGCCTGGTCTACGCGCACGGCACCGGCTTCGGCGACGCGGGCGACGAGATCGACAAGCCGGGCTTCGACTCGGTCTGCTACTGGTCGCGCTCGGCGATCGAGGCGAACCTGTTCCCGACCGATGGCTGGCTGGGGTCGTTCGGCTACGGCACCGGCGATCATCCGAGCGGCATGGCGCTGCTGTCCGCGGTGCTGCTCGCCCTGCTCGCGCGCGAGCGCAGCGGCCGCGGCACGCGGGTTTCGTGCTCCCTGCTCGCGAGCGGCGCGTGGTCGAACGCGGTCATGATCCAGGCCAAGCTGCTCGGGGCGCAGTTCCTGGAGCGCCGGCCGCGCGAAGATGCGCGCAGCTTCACCTCGGTGTACTACCGCGCCGCCGACCGGCGCCTGTTCAAGATGGTCGTGGTCGATACGCGGCGCGACTGGCCGAAGGTCTGCCGCGCCATCGGCCGCCCGGATCTTATCGACGATCCGCGCTACGCGACGCTCGAGGAACGCCTCAGGCAAGGGCGCATGGGCGAGCTGGTCCGGATCTGCGACCGGATTTTCGCCCGCCAGCCGATGCCGTACTGGCAGCGCGCGCTCGAGCAGGCCGACGTGCCCTACTCGGTGGTCGCCGGCTTCGACGACGTGGTGGCGGACAGGCAGATGGCGGCCAACGGCGTGTTCATCGAGATCGACGACCCCGTTCTCGGCCGCGTGCAAAGCGTCGATACGCCGCTGCAGATCGAAGCGCATCCGAAGGTGACGCGCACCCCGGCGCCGCGCCTGGGCGAGCATACGCGGCAGATCCTGTGCGAAATCGGCCTGGGCGAGCGGGAAATCGATTCCCTCACGCAGCGCCGCGTCGTGGCGGACCACGCTTCGCCCTCGGCCCCGATCCCGGGGCCGCAATAAGCCGGGCGCCGTGCGCGTCCGGGCTGAATCAGCGGTGCGGCCATTAGATTTGCATTGACCTTTGCGCTCATTTCCGTCGGCCTCCTTGGCCGTTCGGCGCTGGATAAGGTGCTGGCCATGCAAGGCGGCGCCGTACGCGTGGCGCTATGGGCGCAGATTTCTTCGATCTTCGACATCGTAGTGGGCGTGGTATCGGCCGGCGTCGGCGCCGGCTTGGTGGTGTACGTAACGCGCTCGCAGCGGGAGGCGACCCAGCGCGAGCACTTGAGCGAGGCGCTCCGCATCGGCCGGCGCCTGGCGCTGCCGCTGGCGCTTGTCTTGGCTGCGGGCAGCTGGGCGCTGAACGGCTTTCTCTCGGGCGGAAAAGTTTCGCCGTGGTTCTTCGCCGTCGCCGCCGCGGCGGGCTGGGTCGGGGTGATCCCGATGCTCATCAGCAACTATTGGCTCGGGCAACATCGGTACGGCCTGATGCTCATCATGGCCAGCGCGCAATCCGGGCTGATGCTCCTCGCGGCACTTGTGTTTCCACTGCAATCGACGCTGGCATGGGTCGCGCTCGCGCAGGCATCGCCCGCTGTCGTCATACTCTTCGCGCCCAAGGCGGAGCCCGGAGGCAAGCGCTTCGAGCAACGGCCGCATCCTCTGCGTCGCTACATCTTGCCGGGGCTATCGATCGGCATCCTGAGCCCGCTGTCCATGCTCCTCGCGCGCAGCGCGGTGGGCGAAGCACTGTCCTGGCACGATGCGGGCGTGCTGCAGGCGCTGTTGCGGCTGGCCGATTGGGTCTGCGCGATCGCGGGAGGATTCCTGTCGCTGGCGTATTTGCCGCGCTTTGCCGCCGCGCGTACCGCACCGGCGCTTGCGCTGGAGATGCGTTCGGCTGCGAAGTCGATCCTCCTGCCCTCGGCAGCCGCTTTCGGGGTGCTGTATGTCGTGCACCGTCCGCTGCTCGCGGCGCTCTACGATCCCGGCATGCGGGGGTCGAACGTCACCGTCGCGCTGTTCTTCGCCGGTAGCCTGGTGCGTGTCGGCGCGTGGATCCCGCTCTTTGCGCTGTTCGCCCGCCGACGCACGCGCGACATTGCGATCGGCGAGCTTCTATCGCTGCCGCTTTTTGTCGTTCTCGTCTATGCGGCGGGCCGCCTGCTCACGCTGGAGCTGGCCGGCGCGATGTGGCTCCTCGCCTATTGCGCCTACTGTGCCTACAACGTGGGCGCCGTCCGGCGCAGCCAAAGCGCGCATCAGGCGCGAGCATGATCTATTGACGGGAAGACATCGACGGCCGCTGCGCGAGCGCCGCGCGCCAGCGCTGCAGGTGCGGGTGCTGCGCGCCGGGCTTGACCTTGACCACGCGCGCGAAGTCGACCGCCACCACCGCGGTGATGTCGGCAATGCTGAATCGATCCGCGGCGATGTACTCGCGCCCGGCCAGGCGCTCGTTCAGCGCGACGAAGAACTGCTCGACCCGGGCCAGGCCGCGCTGCGCGAGCTCGGGGATCTGGGGATAGTCCACCGGCCCGGGCAGCGCCCGGTTGGCCATGGCCGGCGCGCTGTTGCGCATGGCCTCGGCGATCGCGAGCAGGCCCTCGAACTCGACGCGCCAGTTCCAGCTCGCGATTTCGGCCTTTTCCTGCGGCGTGCTGCCCAGCAGCGCCGGAGCGGGGTAGCGGGCCTCGAGGTAGGCCGTGATCGCCGCGTTGTCGGTCAGCAGCAGCCCCTCCTCGGTGCGCAACGCCGGCACGGTGCATTGCGGGTTGATCCTGCGGTAGGCCTCGCCGAGCTGCTCGCCGTTCTTCAGGTCCACCTGGACCGATTCGTGCTCTACGCCTTTCTCGGCGAGCAAAATGCGCGCGCGGCGCGGGCTCGGCGCCGTGGCGCAGTCATAGAGGGTGATCATCGTTTCACCTTGTCCTGGGTCCCGGTGTCGAAGTCGCCGGCGTCGTGCCGCTCGTGCAGCTGGCTCGAGGGCTCGCCCCAGGTGCGGTTGACCATGCGCCCGCGCTTCGCGGCCGGTCGCTGCGCGATCTCGTCGGTCCAGCGCAAGACGTGCGAGTACTCCTGGACCTGCAGGAACTCGCCCGCCGAATAGAGCTGACCCTTGGCGAGCGCGCCGTACCAGGGCCAGACCGCGATGTCGGCGATCGTGTAGTCGTCCCCCGCCAGATAGGAGCTCACGGCCAGGCGCCGGTCGAGCACATCGAGCTGGCGCTTGACCTCCATCGCGTAGCGGTCGATGGCGTATTCGATCTTGCTCGGCGCATAGGCATAGAAGTGGCCGAACCCGCCGCCGAGAAAAGGCGCGCAGCCCATCTGCCAGAACAGCCACGACAGGCACTCGGCGCGCGCGGCGCCGCCGGACGGAAGCAGGGCGCCGAACTTCTCGGCCAGGTAGAGCAAGATCGCGCCCGACTCGAACACCCGGATCGGCGCCGGCCCGCTGCGGTCGAGCAGGGCCGGGATCTTGGAGTTCGGGTTGATGGCGACGAAGCCGCTGCCGAACTGCTCGCCTTCGTTGATGCGGATCAGCCAGGCGTCGTACTCCGCGCCGGCATGGCCCAGCGCCAGCAGCTCTTCGAGCATGACCGTGACCTTGACGCCGTTGGGCGTGGCGAGCGAATAAAGCTGCAACGGATGGCGGCCCAGCGGCAGGTCCTTGTCGTGCGTCGCGCCCGCGATCGGACGGTTGATGCTGGCAAAGCGGCCGCCGCTCGCCTTGTTCCAGGACCAGACCTTCGGCGGCACGTAGGTCGAAGAATCATCCATGCTGCAATCTCCAAGTCAGCCCTGCTGCGCGAACTCGTCGCCGCCCAGCCGGGCGGCGGTGTCGGTGCGGCGCATCGCCTCGCCCAGCGTGCGTGCGACCACCTGCAGCGCGCGGTCGCCCGTGTCGTGGCCGTCGCGGTCGTTCAGCTGCTTCAGGTCGTCGACGTCGATGTAGGCCAGCGTCAGCGCCTGCGCGTCGCGCGCCGCCGCCAGCTGCGCCTTCACCGTCGCGAGCAGGTCGGCCACGATCACGAACATGCCGATGCGCATCAGCGTGTTCCAGAGCACGATAAGGGGATGGCTGTAGCGATGCCCCGCGCTCAGGTCCGCCGCGAGCCACACCAGGGCCGCGATCACCGCGAGCCGCAGCCCGGCCGCTCTGCCCGCGTACCAGGTTGCGAGCCCGATCGGCGCGAGGTACAGGATCGTGAGCGAGATCTCGAAGCCGGTGAGGCGATCCGCGACCCCGATCAGCGCCAGCAGCGCCAGCGCCGCGGCGATGATCTGCGCCGGCTGCAGCCGGCGCGCTACGCGGTCTAGCTTCTCGAGCATGCCGGCGCCTGCGGCGCGAGGCCGCGCGCGAGCGCGGCGAAGGATTCCTGCGCCGGCGAGGACACGCGCAGCGCGCGGGCCTCGGGCAGGCGGGCGAAGTTGCGCAGCGCCGAGCGGCGGTAGGCGGGGTCGTAGTGCTCGGCCAGCAGCCGCGCCACCAGCTCGGACCAGGCGCCGCGCGCGGCGAGCGCCTTCCATTCCCCCACCCGCGCCCGGCCGTGCAGCCCCGCCAGGCAGTCGAGCTGCGCCTCGAGCGCGCTGCGCTCGGCGAAGAAGTGCCGGTACTCGTCCATCAACAGCGCAACGCGCGTGTCCGTGTCGGCCTCGAGCAGCAGGCACTCGGCGGCGCGCATCGACTCGATCAGCGCCTCGGGCACCTGCAGCTGGCCGATGCGGCGGCTCTCGCCCTCGACGTAGATCGGCCGCGCGGGCTCGAGCGCGGCGAGCTGCTCCAGCAGCAGGCTCTCGAACCATTTCTGCGACGGCTGCGGGCGGTCGGGCAGGCCGCCCAGCACCGAGCCGCGGTGCGCGGCGAGCTCTTCCAGGTCGAGCACCTGGGCCCCGGCGCCGGCGAGCGCGCGCAGCAGCCGGCTCTTGCCGCTGCCGGTCGCGCCATGGATGACACGAAAGGTCAGAGTGCGGGGCAACGCGGCCAGCCGCTCGACCACGTAGCGGCGGTAGGCGCGGTAGCCGCCCTCGAGCGTCTTCGCCTGCCAGCCGACCTCGCGCAGCACGTGCGCCATCGCGCCCGAGCGCTTGCCGCCGCGCCAGCAGTACACCAGCGGGCGCCAGCCGCGCTCCATGCCGGCGAAGTCGGTCTCGAGATGGCGTGCGATGTTGCGCGCCACCAGCGCGGCGCCCAGTTTCCTCGCCTGGAAAGGCGAAACCTGCTTGTAGAGCGTGCCGATGCGCGCGCGCTCGGCGTCGTCCAGCACCGGGCAGGAGACTGCTCCCGGAACGTGGTCTTCGGCGTATTCCGCGGGCGAGCGCACGTCGATCAGGGCGTCGAAGGCGCCGGGCTCGAGCGCCCCGAGCGCGACCGCGTGCGAGGTCGGTTTCATCGAGTAGAATTCTACCGTCATGAACGCTCCCGACCGGATCCGGCTCACCGCCTTCAGCCACGGCGGCGGCTGCGGCTGCAAGATCGCGCCCGCGGTGCTGTCCCAGATCCTGGCCGAGGCGCCGATCCGCGGCCTGCCGGCCGAGCTGCTGGTCGGCACCGAGACCTCGGACGACGCCGCGGTGTACCGCCTGAACGACGCGCAGGCGCTGGTCGCGACGACCGATTTCTTCACTCCGATCGTCGACGACCCGTTCGACTTCGGCCGCATCGCCGCGACCAACGCGCTGTCGGACATCTACGCCATGGGCGCGCGACCGATCCTCGCCCTGGCGCTGGTCGGCATGCCGCTCGACAAGCTGCCGGTGAGCGTGATCCGCAAGATCCTCGAGGGCGGCGAGTCGGTCTGCGCCGCGGCCGGGATCCCGATCGCGGGCGGGCACTCGATCGACACCCTGGAGCCGATCTACGGCCTGGTGGCGCTGGGCCTGATGCACCCGGACAAGGTCAAGCGCAACAGCGGCGCGCGCGCGGGCGACGTGCTGATCCTTGGCAAGCCGCTCGGGGTCGGCATCCTGTCGGCGGCGCTGAAGAAGGGCCGCCTGGACGACGCCGGGTACGCCCAGATGATCGACGCCACCACGCGGCTCAACACCCCGGGCATCGCGCTGGCGGAGATGCCGGGCGTGCACGCGCTGACCGACATCACCGGCTTCGGCCTGGCCGGGCACCTGCTCGAGCTCTGCCGCGGCTCGCGCCTGGCGGCCGAGGTCCGGCTCGACGCGCTGCCGGTGATCGGCGCGGCGCTCGAGTGGGCGAAGCAGGGCGTCGCGACCGGCGCCTCGGAGCGCAACTGGAGCGGCTACGGCGCCGACGTCGCCCTGCCGGCCGGCGCGCCGGACTGGGTTGGCAAGCTGCTCACCGACCCGCAGACCAGCGGCGGGCTGCTGGTGGCCTGCGCGCCGGCGGACGCCGAGAGGGTGCTCGAGGCGTTCGCCACGGAGGGCTTCACGGATGCGCGCGCGATCGGCCGCCTGGCCGAGGGCCCCGCGCGCGTCACCGTGGTCTAGGATTTCTTCCTGAGCTGAGGCTTGGGATCGGTCGCGCGCCGTCCGGGATGGCGGCGGCGCTCGAATGCGAGCTCCTTCCTGGTCTTGCGCCGCCTGGCGGCCTTGCGCAGCGCCGCCGCGGCGCGCCGGTCGGGCACGTTCAGGCGCCGCTCCACCGGCATGATCTCGACTTCGTACAGCGGCGGCAGGTCTTCTTCGTGCTCTTTCTTCTTCATTTCTCGAGCAGGGGCTGGAGTCGGGGCCAGATATTATCCAGCAAAAGCGGCTGCCCGGCCGCGGTCGGATGCAGCTCGTCGGCCTGGAACAGCTCGCGCCGAGCGGCGATGCCCTCTAGCATGAACGGCACCAGCGCCACGCGCTCGCGCCGCGCGAGCTCGGCGTAGGCGGAAGCGAAGGCCCCGGTATAGTCCGGGCCGTAGTTGGGCGGCATGCGCATGCCGATCAGCAGCACGCGCGCGCCGGACTTCTTCGCGCGCACGACCATGGCGCGCAGGTTCTTTCTCATTTCGTCCACCGGCAGCCCGCGCAGGCCGTCGTTGGCGCCGAGTTCCAGGATCACCACCGCCGGCCGGGTCTGCGCCAGGACCTTTGCGATGCGCGCCAGTCCGCCGCTGGTGATCTCGCCCGAGATGCTCGCGTTGGCGACGCTATAATCGTAGCCCTCGGCCGCGAGCCGCTTCTCGAGCAGCGCCACCCAGCCGCGATCGCGCGGGATGCCGTAGGCCGCGGACAGGCTGTCGCCGAATACCAGGATGGTTTTCCCCCCCGCCGCCGCCGCAGCGGCCGCCAGGAAAGAGAAGATGATCAACAGCAAGGCCTTGATTGCGCGTGGCATCGGCAAGACGGTGAAGAGCGGCGAGCGCGACCTCGTCATTTTGCGCGACATCGATCTCGCGGTCGACTCCGGCCAGGCGCTCGCCATCGTCGGCGCCTCGGGCTCGGGCAAGTCAACCCTGCTCGCGATCCTGGCCGGGCTGGACACGCCGAGCACCGGCACGGTCGAGCTCGAGGGCGAGGACCTGTTCGCGCTCGACGAGGACGCGCGCGCCGAGCTGCGCGGGCGCACGGTCGGCTTCGTGTTCCAGTCCTTCCAGCTGCTGCCTGCGCTGTCTGCGCTCGAGAACGTGATGCTGCCGCTCGAGCTCGCCCGCCGGCCCGACGCCGAGCAGGCGGCGCGCGAGGTGCTCGCGCGCGTGGGCCTCTCGGAACGGCTGCACCACGCGCCCAAGCACCTCTCGGGCGGCGAGCAGCAGCGCGTCGCGCTGGCGCGCGCTTTCGCGGCGCGGCCCAAGCTGCTGCTCGCGGACGAGCCCACCGGCAGCCTGGACGCCGAAGCCGGGCGCGAGGTCATCGGGCTGCTGTTCGACCTGAACCGCGCCGCCGGCACGACGCTGGTGATGGTCACCCACGACGAGCAGCTCGCGGCGCGCTGCGAGCGCACGCTGCGGCTCGCCGCCGGCAGGATCGCGCCGTGAGACAGTCGCTGCGCATGCTCGCGCGCGACTGGCGCGCGGGGGAGCTGCAGGTGCTCGCCGCGGCGCTGGTGGTCGCGGTGGCGAGCGTGACCAGCGTCGCCTTCTTCGCCGACCGCGTCGGCCAGGCGCTGGTGCGCGACGCGCACCAGCTGCTCGGTGCCGACCTGGTGCTCGCCTCCGATCATCCGTGGGACGAGGCGATCGGCGCCGGGATCGCCGCGCGCGGCCTGGCGCGCGCCGAGGCGCTCAACTTCATCAGCATGGCCTCGGCCGGGGAGGGCGCCGCGCAGCGCAGCAAGCTCGCGGCGGTCAAGGCCGTGAGCGCCGGGTACCCGTTGCGCGGCAAGCTGCGCACCGCGGCCGCTCCCGGCGCGCCGGATGCGCCCGCGGCGCACGGCCCGGCGCCCGGCAACGTCTGGCTCGACGAGCAGCTGGTCGGCGCGCTCGGGGCCCCGGTCGGCAGCACGATCCGGCTCGGGCGCGCCGAGCTTCGGGTCGCGGCGGTGCTCACGCTCGAGCCCGAGCGCGGGGCGAACTTCTTCAACATCGCGCCGCGCCTGCTGATGAACCTGGCCGACGTTTCCGCCACCGGGCTGGTGCAGACCGGCAGCCGCATCTCGTATTACCTCTATGCCGCGGGCGCGCCGGAGGCGATCCGCGCGTTCGAGAAGTGGGTCGCGCCGCGGCTCGAGCGCGGCCAGCATGTCGACGACCTGCAGTCCGGGCGGCCGCAGGTGCGCGCCTCGATCGACCGCGCGCAGCGCTTCCTCGGCCTGACCGCGCTGCTGGCGGCGATCCTGGCCGGCGTGGCGATCGCGCTTGGCACGCGCCGCTTCGTCGAGCGCCACCTCGATGGCTGCGCGGTGATGCGCTGCCTGGGTGCGACCCAGAACCGGCTGCTCGCGCTCTACGGCGGCGAGTTCCTGGCGCTCGGCCTGGCCGCCTGCGCGGTAGGCTGCCTGGCCGGCTACGCGGCGCAGGAGGCGCTCGCCGGCGCGCTCGCGGGCCTGTTGCAGGCCGAGCTGCCGGCGCCGACGCCGCTGCCCGCGGCGCAGGGCTTCCTGGTCGGGCTGGTGCTGCTGCTCGGCTTCGCCCTGCCGCCGCTGGTGCAGCTGAAGAACGTCCCCGCGCTGCGCGTGATCCGGCGCGAGTCGGGCCCGGCGCGAGGCGGCACGCTCGCGGTCTACGCGCTCGGCCTGGGTGCGCTCGCGGCGCTGCTGATATGGCAGGCGGGCGACCTGCGCCTGGGCGCTTACGTGGTGGGCGGCTTCGGCGTCGCGGTCGCGGTCTTCTACGCCAGCGCCTGGCTCGCGCTGCGCGCGGCGGCGAGCGCGCCGGTGGCGCGCATGGCGGGCGCCGGCGCGCTGCGCTACGGCCTGGCCAACCTCAAGCGCCACGCGCGCGGCAACGCGATCCAGGTCGCGAGCCTCGCGCTGGGGCTCAGCGCGGTGCTGCTGCTCGCCTTCACCCGCAACGACCTGGTCGACGCCTGGCGCCGCGCCGCGCCGCCCGATGCGCCGAACCGCTTCGTGCTCGGCATCCAGCCCGCGCAGCTGGCGCCGCTGAAGGCGTTCTTCGCCGCGCGCGGCATCGGCGTGCCCGAGATCTACCCCATGGTGCGCGGGCGCGTGGTGTCGCGCGACGGCAAGCCGGTGTCCGAGAACGACTACGCGGACGAGCGCGCCAAGCGCCTGGTCGAGCGCGAGTTCAACCTGTCCTACGCCGCCGAGCTGCCGGGCCACAACCAGATCGCCGCGGGCGCGTGGTGGAAGGAGGGCGGCGACCCGCACCAGCTCTCGGTCGAGGAAGGGATCGCGCAGACGCTCGGCTGGAAGCTGGGCGACACGCTCGGTTTCGAGGTCGGCGGTGAGTCCTTCAGCGGCCGCATCAGCTCGCTCAGAAAGCTGCGCTGGGACTCGATGAAGGTCAACTTCTTCGTCATCGCGCCGCCGGCGCTGCTCGAAGGCATGCCCACCAGCTACATCACCGCGTTTCGCGTCTCAGGCGGCGCGGAGCGCGCGATGAGCGCGCTCACGCAGCAGTTCCCCAATCTCACCGTGGTCGACGTCGGCGCCGCGCTGCGCCAGGCCCAGGGCGTGATCGACCAGCTGATCAACGCGGTCCAGTTCGTGTTCCTGTTCGCCCTCGGCGCCGGCCTGCTGGTGCTGTACTCGGCGCTGGTGTCCACCGAGGACGAGCGCCGGCGCGAGGCGGCGGTGATGCGCGTCTTTGGCGCCTCGCGCGCCCAGGTCGCCGGCAGCCAGCGCGCCGAGTTCCTCGCCATGGGCCTGGTCGCGGGCGTCCTCGCCACCGCCGGCGCCGCGGCGATCGGCCAGTTGCTCGCGCAGCGCGTGTTCGACCTCGACCTGCCGCCCAGCCCGATGCTGCTCGTCGCCGGCCCGCTCGCCGGCATCCTACTTCTGTCGCTCAACGCCTGGCTCTCCTCGCGCAAGGTACTGAGCGCGTCGCCGGCACTGACGCTGCGCGACGCAGTATAGTCTCCGGCGTGAAGACACTGCTCGCCTCCACGCTGGCGTGGCTCCTGGCGCTGGCCGCCTCGACGGCGATCGCGCAGGCGCCGCAAGGCGGCACGCGGGTGGAATTCCCGTCGCTCGACGCGGCGGGCAGGGCGGAGCCCGTCTTCGGTTATCTCTACCTGCCGCCCGGCGCGACGGCCGGAAAGAAGTACCCGGCGATAGTGGTCGTGCACGGATCGGGCGGAGCGACGGACGACATTTCCGGGCGCTACGGCCGCGAGCTGTCGGCCTTCGGCGTGGTCACGCTGGCCATCGACAGCTTCACCCCGCGCGGCGTGACGAGCACGGTGCAGGACCAGACGCTCGTCACCACGGCGCAGATGGCGCGCGATGCCTTCGCGGCCAAGGCGTTCCTGGAGCGGAACGCCTCGGTCGATCCGTCCCGCGTCGCGGTGATGGGACAGTCGAAGGGCGGCGCCGTCGCGCTGCTCGCCGCCGACGCGCGCTACGAGGCGCGTGTGCGCGCATTGCTCGGCGTGTCGCCGTTCGCGGCGCATATCCCGATGTATCCCAGCTGCACGCTGCAGTACCGCCACCCTCACGTGACGGCGCCGATCCTGCTGCTGGCCGGCGCCGAGGACGACTACGTCGGGGTCAAGAGCTGCGCCGAGTATGTGGCGCGCATGCGCGCGGCCGGGGCCGATGTGAGCATGATCGTCTATCCCGACGCGCAGCACGGATTCGACGGGCGCGACGGGCTGCGGCATTACTACATCGGGGACGCCCAGAACTTCAGGAATTGCGTGGTGTACGTGGAGGACGACGGGCATGCGGTCATGAAGACGGGCGAGGCGGTCGACGTCTACGGCGCGAACAACTGGATGGCGGTATTTCGCAAGACCGGCTGCTTGGGTCGGGGCGCGACCGTCGGCACCTGGTGGGCGGCGAAGAAGAAGTCTCTCGAGGACATCGAAGCGTTCCTTAAGTCACGCTTGATGAAGTAGCGCAGGTGATATCTTCCGCCGATCCGGTGTAATCTGATGCCAGAAGAAGCCACCCCATTCGAGCTGCTGGGAGGGGAAGAGGTGCTGTTTGCCCTGGTCGAGCGGTTCTACGCCCTAATGGACTCGGAGCCCGAGTTCCACGCGGTGCGGCGCCTGCATCCGCAGGACCTGTCGGGCTCGCGCGATAAGCTGTTCATGTTCCTCTCCGGCTACCTCGGCGGGCCGCCGCTGTACCAGGAGAAGATCGGCAATCCGATGCTGCGCGCGCGCCACCTGCCGTACCCGATCGGCAGGGCCGAGCGCGACGCCTGGCTCGCCTGCATGGGACGTGCGCTGGACCAGACCGGGGTCGAGCCGCCCGAGCTTAGAGCGTGGCTGATGCAGCAGTTTTTCGCCACGGCCGACTGGATGCGCAACAAGCCGGGCGACATGCAGACCGACGCATGATCCGCGACTGGTACCTGGCCTTCCGGGGATTCTATCCGGCGCAAAATCCACCGCGGGATTTCGTGTCCCGTTTCCTGTTTTCGGCGCGCTCGGTGATCCTGGTCATTTCCGCCCAGGCGGCCGTGATCGGCGGACTCATGGCACTGCTCGATGGCCGCTTCGACGCCCTGCGGTTCCTGCTGGTGCTGTTCGCACTGGTTACGCTGCATGCGGTCAGCAACCTTTCGAACGACTACTTCGGCTACCGGCGCGGGCACGACACTCCGGATTCGCCGCGAAGACGCTACACGCTCCATCCCGTTGCAGACGGCGTGATGAGCGAAAGGCAGATTCTCGCTTCGCTGGCCGTCATGGTGGCGGTCGACCTGGCCATCGCCTTGCTGTTCGTGCACTGGGTGGGACCCCGGGTGCTCGCCTATGCCGTGGCGGGCATGGCGATCCTCATCCTCTATGACGCTACGCCCGTTTCCTTGAAGGAAATCGGTCTGGGGGAGCTCGCGACTTTCGTGGTCTGGGGCCCGTTGATGGTGAGCGGCGGATATTTCGCGATCACCGGGCAGCTCTCGCTCGCGGCGCTGGTCGCCGGCATTCCTTCCGGGCTCGGGGTGATGAGCGTGCTGTGGGGCAAGCACATCGACCAGGCCGAATTCGATCGCGCGCACGCCATCCGTACGCTGCCGGTGCTGCTGGGAGAGGCCGCCGCGCGATGGGTCGAGATCGGCCTGATAGTCGCGATGTACGTCACGATCGCCTGGACGGTTCTTGCCCGCGCATTGCCCTGGCCGGCGCTGCTGGTGATGATCAACATTCCGCAGGCCTGGCGCGCGATCAGGACGTTGGCTGCCGCAAGACCGGCGAGCGCGCCCGCGGGTTACGTGGGCTGGCCGCTTTGGTACCACCGCTTCAGCTTGTGGCACAACCGCAGCTTCGGCTGGCTCTACATCGCTGGGCTGCTTTGCGCGGTCGCGTACGCGCGCTGGCCGTGAGCGGGATCCTGCTCGTGCTGACCCTGGTCGCCGCCACCGTCGCGGTGGCGCTGCTGCTGATGCTGCTCGCGCGCGAGCGCAGCTCGGCGCGCGAGGCGCGCGAGGAGCTGTCGAGGAGCCTCGCCACCTTCGGCCAGGGGATGTCGACCCAGATCGCGTCGGTCGCGGGGCTGCAGAACCAGCAGTTCGAGTCGCTGCGCGGCACGGTCGGGCAGGGGCTGGAGAAGATCCGGGTCGAGAACGCCGACAAGCTCGAGCAGATGCGGCGCACGGTGGACGAGAAGCTGCATGCGACGCTCGAGCAGCGGCTCTCGGAATCCTTCAAGCAGGTCTCGGAGCGGCTCGAGCTGGTGCACAAGGGGCTGGGCGAGATGCAGTCGCTCGCCGCGGGCGTGGGCGACCTGAAGAAGGTGCTCTCCAACGTCAAGAACCGCGGCGTGATGGGCGAGGTGCAGCTCGCGGCGCTGCTGGAGCAGATCCTCACCCCGGAGCAGTACGAGACCAACGTCGCGACCAGACCCGGCTCGCGCGAGCGGGTCGAGTTCGCGATCAAGCTTCCCGGCGGGCGCGACCGCGAGGGCCCGGTGTGGCTGCCGCTGGACGCCAAGTTCCCGACCGAGGACTACCAGCGCCTGCAGGAGGCGCAGGACGCGGCCGACCCGGTCGCGGTCGAGGCCGCGGCCAAGGCGCTCGAAGCGCGCATGCGGCTCGAGGCGAAGACGATCGCTGACAAGTACCTTGCGCCGCCCGCGACCACCGACTTCGGCCTGCTCTACCTGCCGTTCGAGGGCCTGTACGCCGAGGTGCTGCGCCGGCCCGGGCTGTTCGAGGCGCTGCAGCGCGACTTCCGCGTCACCGTGTGCGGCCCGACCACGCTCTCGGCGCTGCTCAACAGCCTGCAGATGGGATTCAGGACGCTGGCGATCGAGAAGCGCTCGTCCGAAGTCTGGCAGGTGCTGGGCGCGGTCAAGAGCGAGTTCGGCCGCTTCGGCGAGGTGCTGGCGCGCACCAAGGTTCAGCTGCAGACCGTGGCCAACTCGATCGAGGCCGCCGAGACCCGCACGCGCCAGATCGAGCGCAAGCTGAAGGACGTCGAGGCGCTGCCGGGCGCCGAAACGCCGCGCCTGCCGGACGAGCACGACCGCTAGCGCCAGGGCGCGCGAGCGCCCGCGCCGCCGCTGAACCGGACTTTTTTCACGCTCGCAGGCTGGCGCGGCCGTATACGCAGGCGTTGCAAGCGGGCTCCGCGCGTACAATCTGCGCGGGAGCGGATAAATGCTCGAGTGGGTCAAGCACGAAGGCGGCGGCTCCGACGAGCCGATGCGCGATCCCGCGGCGGCGAAAAAGCTGCTGGCGGAGATGTGCGACGCCGATCCGCTGATCGCGCTCAACGACCTGCGCGGCTGGCTCGAGGCGCTCACCGAGAGCAAGGCGCCGGACGCGCGGGCGCGGGTGGAAATTCTCGCCCTGGCGCAGGAAGCCGGCCAGCGCCACGCCGACGCCCTGCTGGCGCAGTTCTTCGCCCCGCCGCTGCGCGCGCAGCGCGGGCGCGAGGCGAACTGGATCGCGCTGGTCGACTACCTCAAGGCGTTGTCGCAGGGCCTGGCCGCCGCCGCGCAGGGCCCGCTCGGCCCGGCCGCGGCGGCGCGCGCGCTGAACGCGACCCGCATGCTGGCCAAGGCGCATCTGCTGCGCTACCTCGCGGTTCCGGGCAGCGCGTGGCGGCTCGCGTACACGGTCCACGCCCAGGCCGAGCAGGCCGGCTGCGCCGACACGCCGGTGCGCCTGCACGCCGCCCAGCACCTGGCGAGCAGCGCGACGCAGGAGCTGCTGCGGCTGCTGATGCTGCAGGCGGGCGCGCCCGAGATGCTGGCGCCGGCGGAGATCGAAGTCGCCGACCGCGTCACCGAGCAGGTCGGCGCGGAATTCACCCTGCGCCCGCCGCGCGTGCTGGACAACGTGTTCTGCTTCGACCCGGGGAGCGAGCACGCGCCGATCCGGACCGAGACCCGGCCGCCCGGGCTGGCATCGGATGCGCGCTGCTTCGGCGCCGGGGCGGGCCTGGACGCGCTCGCGCGGCTCTACAAGCAGCTCGGCGCGGGGCGCGAGGAGGAGCGTCCCTTCGGCAAGGACATCGCGCCCTACGCGCAGATCTCGGCGGTCCAGCACCTGCTCGGGTTCTGGAGCCCGAAGCGGCCCTACAAGGAGCCCGCGCGCGCGCCTGCCGGCGGCGAGCTGCGCGTGCTGCACGGCTACGCCCAGGTCTGGCAGCAGCTCTCGCGCACGGGCGCGGGCGCGGCCGAGCTGTCGCTGGTGGAGGACGGCGACGGCGCGCCGCAGGCGCCCGAGACTTGGAAGCTGCGCAACTCGGGCGGCAACGAGCTCGGCGCGGACGCGGCCAAGGGCACGCTCGAATGGGCGCGCTGCGGCGACCTGGTGGCCATCCAGGCCACGGGCGAGCAGGCCTGGTGGCCGGGGATCATCCGCTCGCTGCACGCCGAGCGCGACCAGTCGCTGCACGTCACGCTGTACGTTCTTAGCCGCGCGCCGCAGGCGGTTCAGCTGCAGGCGCGCATCGAGCGCGGCGAAGAGGCGGTGTACACGGGCGAGGCGGCGCGCCAGTTCGACTTCAACCGGGTGCGCGCGGTGATCGTCTCGGAGGGCGGGCCCGGCGCGCAGGCGGCCAACATGCTGCTCGCCCCCGAGGGCTGGAAGGAGGGCCGCGTCTACGAGCTCTCCTCGGGCGGGGCGACACGCAACCTGCGCGCGCTGCAGCTGCTGCGCCGGCGCGAGGACTACGTGCGTGCGACGTTCGAGTGGTCCTCGGGCGCTTCCTGATCGAGCGCGCCCGGGCGGTACCAGCCCAGCTTCTGCCTCAGCCTCACCACCTCGCCGACGATGGCAAGCGCCGGCGGGCGCAGACCCGCGCGCTCGGCGAGCGGGGGCAGGGTCTCGAGCGTGCCGGCGACCACGCGCTGGCTCGGCAGCGTCGCGCGCTCGATCAGCGCCGCGGGCGTGCTCGCGGGCAGGCCGTGCGCGACGAGTTGCGCGCAAAGCTGCGGCAGGCCGCGCACGCCCATATAGATCACCACCGTCTGCAGCGGCCGCGCGAGCACGTCCCAGTTGAGCTCGAGGCTGCCGTCCTTCAGGTGGCCGGTGACGAACACGCAGGAGTGCGCGTAGTCGCGGTGGGTGAGCGGAATGCCGGCGTAGGTGGCGCTGCCGCTCGCCGCCGTGATGCCCGGCACGACCTCGAACGGCACGCCGTTGGCGGCCAGGGTCTCGATTTCCTCGCCGCCGCGGCCGAAGATGTAGGGGTCGCCGCCCTTCAGGCGCAGCACGCGCTTGCCCTGCTGCGCCAGGCGCAGCATCAGGTCGTTGATCTCCTCCTGGCGCAGCGCGTGCCAGTCCCTTTGCTTGCCGACGTAGATGCGCTCGGCCTCGCGCCGCGCGAGGTCGACGATCGCCGGCGCGACCAGGTGGTCGTACAGCACCACGTCGGCGCGCTGCATCACGTGCAGCGCGCGCAGCGTGAGCAGATCCGGGTTGCCCGGCCCGCCTCCCACCAGATAGACCATTCCCTGCGCAGCCTGCACGGCTTTCCCGGGGGAAAGCATTTGTTGCAGACTGGCGGCAGCCTGCTCCTCGCGCCCCGAGAGCACCATCTCGCCGACCGGGCCGTCGATCACGTCCTCCCAGAAGCGACGCCGCGCCGCGGCGTCGGCGTAGCGGCGCCTGGAGGCGGCGCGAAAGTGCGCCGCCAGCGTGGCGAGCCGACCGAAGGCGAACGGCACCAGCGCCTCGATCATCGTGCGCAGCTTGCGCGCCAGCACCGGCGACGCCCCCGCGGTCGAGATCGCGATCTGCAGCGGCGGGCGGTCGACCACCGATGGCATGATGAAGCTCGAGAGCTGGGCGTCGTCGGCGACGTTGACCGGGATGTGCAGGGACCTGGCCGTGTTCGAGACCGACTCGTTGATCGCGGGATCGTCGGTCGCCGCGATCACGATCTCGGCGCCCACCAGGTCGCCGGGCTGGAAGCGCTTGGCCTCGTGGCGCAGCGCGCCGACCAGGGTCAGCTCGGTGAGCCGCGTGCACAGCTCGGGCGCGATCACGGTGAGCCGCGCGCCCGAGCGCAGCAGCGCCTCGGCTTTTTGCGCCGCCACCGGCCCGCCGCCGACCACCACGCCGGGCTTGCCGCGCAGGTCGAGGAAGGCGGCGAAGTAGGCGCGGTCGGCGCTCGGGGCAATGCCGTTCGGGCTCGTCATGCTATGCCGCGCCGGGCGAGCAGGTTGTACAGCCAGGCGAACACCAGCCCGCCGACGAAGCCGTCGGCGAGCGCCCACAGCAGGCCGATCACGCTGCCCGCGGGCGAGATCGTGTAGCCGCGGTACAGCCGCCCGATCAACGTCACCTCGCCGGTCGCGCCGTCGAACAGGATGATCCACCAGGTGAGGAAGAACAGCCCGAAGCCCCACACCAGCGAGCAGGTGATCGCGAAAGCCCTCAGGTCCAGCTTCATCTTCACGCCCTCCTATAGTTCGGGCAGATCGCGGGCGACCATCTCCTGCTGTGTTTCCACCGGGCCGGTCGTGCCGGTCTGGTCGTTTAGCATCTGGCCCATCGTCGGCAGCACCGAGCGCTCGTTCCGGCTCTGCGGCGCCCACAGCTTCGAGCGCATCAGCGCCTTGGCGCAGTGCAGCTAGGCTTGCTCCACCGCCACCTCGATCGCGAGCTTGGGCGCACGCAGCGCCTCCGCACTATCGATCATCCTTTCTTCCTCCCTTTGCGCGCCAAACGCGGCCGCCCGTACAGCGCCCGCAACTCGTCCTTCGCCTGTTCCAGCAGCTTACGCCGCCCCGGCAGCAAATTGGAGCCCGCCCGGTTTACATAGAACACCAGCATCGACATCGCCGACCGGAACGGCGGCGCCTTGCGTCGATTGCTCAGCTCCGCCGCCTTCTTCAGCGAACGCGCGATCTCGCGCGGATTTTCCAGCGCGAACACTCCGGCCTCGAGGTCCAGGGCGTTGCTGGCCTCGGTTGCTTTCTGCGACCATCGGCGACGTTTGACCAAAGCCAAGTCAAAGAGCCGCGACTGCGACTAGGGCAAGAACGAGCTCATTGGGCGTCACTGGCGAGTGAGCAAGTAGACCCCGAGAACGATCACGACGGACCCGGCAAGCATGGTGTAGGTAACACGCTCCCCGAACAGGAGCGCCGCGGTCGCGACCATCAGCGCAATGGTGGCGCCGGAGAACACGGGGTAGGCAACGGCGAGACTCAACTGCCTGAGCGCGCTCGTGAAGCAGAACAGATTCGTAGCCCCGAGTGCCAGGCCGACGGTGAATAGCAGCAACCAGGTCGAATCATGCGGTCGATGCGCAATCGAGCGAAAAACGGCATACGCAGCAACGTTCAGAACGACTGCGGCAGAGAGCAGGATGTAGTTCACTTTGCTTTGGGCATCACGCCCGCAGCGGAACATTAATGGAAACATCGCCCATGCGGAAGTGGTCGGACTTTGGCGGCGCAGGCTTCTCGACCACCAACACGGCGAATGGCCAAAGCGGCACGCCGATGTGTTTGAGAAAGACGACGCGGCCGCCGGCGGCTTCCAGGGTGGGGAGGACGTCGACGGCGCGGCATCCCATGGAGACGAGGGGGAAGCGCCAGGCGATGTTTTCTATTTTGTCGGCGAGCCATTTGGTGGCGCTGTTCTGGGGCTCGACAGAGTGGGCGACCCCCAGTTTGCCGCCTGGGCGCAAGACGCGGAAGAGCTCTTGCGCAGCCTTGGCGGGGTCGTACAGGGGGCACAGGCTGTAAGTGGAGAGGACGACGTCGAAGAAGGCCTCGGGGAAGGGCAGGCGCACCATGTCGCCGGTGTAGAACTCGAGGCGCTCTTCGAGGCCGGCGAGGGCGGCTTTGTCACGCGCGACCTCGAGCATGTCGTCGCTCAGGTCGAACAGGGTGACTTTTCCTTCGCGACCGGCTTTGCGCGCGGCGAGCAGGGCGGTGCTGCCGGTGCCGGCGCCGGCGTCTAGGACGCGGTCGCCTGCGCGCACACAGCGCTCGATCAGCATCTGACGCCCGCGCTGGTCGGCGGCGACGGTTAGGAGGCGGTGCTGCCAGTCGTAGCGCTGCGCGAGGCGGGCATAGACGCCGCTAAGGGCGTCTATGCCGAGCGCCTGTCTCACGCGCGCGCCGTCAGCTCACTTCAGCGATGCGTAGACCGCGCGCTCGAGCTTCGCGTAGACGTCCATGAAGGGCGGCTCCACGAACGGCAGGGTCTGGGTCATGATGGTCGCGGCGACGTTCCTCGCCGGGTCGAACCAGAAGTGGGTGTTGAGCACGCCGGCCCAGCCCTGGGAGCCGGCCGCGCGCATTCCCGGCACGTCCTTCTCGACCCGCAGGAAACCCAGGCTGTGGGTCTTGGGCGTGCCCGGGAAGAGGTCGACGTCGGCAGTGACCGCCGGAATCGCGGTGATCATCTTGCCCACGCGCAGCTCGCCGATGTGGTTGGCGAGCATGGTGGCGACGCCTTTTTCGCTCAGCACCCGCTTGCCGTCGAGCGCTCCCTTGTTGAGGAACATGCGCAGGAAGCGCAGGTAGTCGCCGGCGCTCGAGTACAGGCAATGCCCCATGCCGTAGAACTCGGGGTGCGGCGGCGGGGCGAGCTCGAAGGGGGCGAACTTGCCGTCCGGGCCGCGCGCGCTGACCGAGGCGAGGCGCGAGGCGAAGCCGTCGGGCTCGAACGCGGTGCTGGTCATGCCCAGGGGGCCGAAGATTTCCTCCTGGCAGAACTTGTCGATGCGGCGCCCGTCGATCTTCTCCACCGCCTGGCACAGCCAGTCGATGCCCATGCCGTAGTCCCAGCGCTTGCCCGGGTCGAACATGAGCGGATAGAAGAGCGACTTCTTCAGCCCCGAGAGGATGCTCGGGTGGCCCGTGGCCTGCATCCAGCGCGGCACGTCGGTGTTCCAGAACTCGTACACCAGGCCCGAGGTGTGAGTGGCGAGCTGGCGGATGGTGGCTTTCGACTTCGGCGCGCGCATGCGCGGCTTGTCGCGGTCGAAGCCGTCCAGCACCTGGATCCTGGCGAACTCGGGCAGGATGCTCTCGACCGTGGCCTCGGGCTTGAGCTTGCCGCGGTCGATCAGAATCATCGCCGCGGTCGAGCCGATCGCCTTGGTCATCGAGAAGATGCGGAACACCGTGTCGGCGGTCATCGGCTTGCCGGGGGCGCGCTCGCCCGCGGTGCCGGTCCACTGCACGCCGGCCGCGTTGCCGGTCATCGCCACGAGTCCGGGGGCAGCGCCGGCCGCCACGCCGGTTTTGAGGATGTCGTCCAGCGCGCTCATGAGCATCTCCTGTGGGTTGACGCGTGCGCAAAATCCTGCGCTCCGCGCGCCACGCGCGTCAAGCGGGCGGGGGGATCGACCACGGCGTCGCTCGGCTGGGTTCTGCTCAAGCCGCGTAGCGCAGCACGGCGACGAAGTGGCACGCGGTGCCGGCGACCACGAGCAGGTGCCAGACGAAGTGGAAGTAGCGGATGCGCTCGGCCACGAAGAACGCCGCCCCGGCGGTATAGGCGATGCCGCCGGCGAGCAGCCAGGCGAGGCCCCATTTGGGCACCAAATGCCATGCGGGATCGGCCGCGATCAGGATCAGCCAGCCCATCGCAAGGTAGACCAGGGTCGAGAGTCCCGAGAAGCGTACGCCGCCAACGATTTTCAGCAAGGTGCCGACGGCGGCGAAGCCCCATACCAGTCCGAACAAGGTCCAGCCCCAGGGGCCGCGCAGCACGCCGAGCGTGAACGGGGTGTAAGTGCCGGCGATAAGCAGGTAGATCGCCGAGTGGTCGAGAACCTGGAACACGCGCTTGGCGCGCGGCGCGGTCACGGCGTGAAACAGGGTCGAGCTGAGGTAGAGCAGCACCGCGCTGGTCGCGAACACGCTTGCGCCCACGACCTGCGCGGCCGATCCGCCGCGCGCGGCGACGGCGACCAGTACCGGGAAGGCGGCCAGCGCCGCGAGCAGGCCCAGGCCGTGGCTGACGCTGTTGGCGATCTCTTCGCCCAGCGACTGCGCGCGCTCTATTCGCTGACCCATTGCCTGGCTTGCGCCAGCTCGCTTTCGTGGAACACGCGCACCCGGCCCGGCATGGCGAGGCCGAAGGCCTCGATCGCGATCCGGATCCAGGGCACTTCCGTGACAACCGCCATCTTTTCCCAGCCGGTGAAGTGCGTCAGGCCGAGCTTGGTGTCGTCCCACATCGCGGCGACTTCGAAGCCGGTGAATTCCGGGCCGAGGTGGTAGAGGAACCTGACTTTCTTCCTGCGCGCGAACAGCGCCTCGACCGCCGGGATGATGACGGTTTCGTAGTCCTTCGCCGTGACCGTGCCCCTGGCGTTGAAGCCGAGCACGCCGTCGGGCAGGCCGGGGATCCTCTCTATCATCTCGCGCGGTCCTGCTTCGTTGGCGTCGGCTGCGGCTTCCTGTAATCGCCGATCACGCTTTTCAGGGGACAGATCTTGACTACCGGGCATTTGCTGCAGCCGGCTACCAGAGCGATCGGGCAGAGCGTCATCTCGTTCTCCTCCTGTTCGGCGTATGAGCCGTATTATGCGCTTCGCCGTTTGCGCATTTGTTGATGCGCATCAGCTTCGCCCGGGCGCAACGAAACTAGAATCGCGCGCATGGAGCTCGTCTGTCCGGCCGGCAGCTTGCCGGCGCTCAAAGCCGCCATCGATGGCGGCGCCGACTGGGTCTACCTGGGGTTGCGCGACAACACCAACGCGCGCAATTTCGCCGGGCTGAACTTCGACGGCGAGGCGCTGGCGCAAGGCCTGGCGTACGCGCACGCGCGAATGCGCAGGATCGTGCTCGCGGTCAACACCTATCCCCAGCCGGCGACCTGGCGGCGCTGGACCGCGGCGCTCGCGGGCGCGGTCGAGGCGGGGGTGGACGCGGTGATCGCGGCCGACCCGGGACTGATGCGCCACGCCGCGCGCGAGCATCCGAAGCTCGAGCTGCACCTGTCGGTGCAGAGCTCGGCCACCAGCCACGAGGCGATCGCGTTCTACCACGAGCATTTCGGCGTCAAGCGCGCGGTGCTGCCGCGCGTGCTGTCGCTCGCCCAGGTCGAGCACGTAGTGAGGCATTCGCCGGTCGAGATCGAGGTGTTCGGCTTCGGCGGCCTGTGCGTGATGGTCGAGGGGCGCTGCGCGCTGTCGGCCTACGCCTGCGGCGACTCGCCCAACACCATGGGCGCATGCTCGCCCGGCCACGCGGTGCGCTGGCAGGAGACGCCCGCCGGGCTGGAATCGCGCCTGAACGGAATCCTGATCGACCGCTACGCCAAGGGCGAGCGCGCGGCCTACCCGACCTTGTGCAAGGGGCGCTTCAACGCGGGCGGCGCGACCTACTACGCGATCGAGGAGCCGGCCAGCCTCAACACGCTCGAGCTGCTGCCGCAGTTCCTCGCCATGGGGGTGCGCGCGGTGAAGATCGAAGGCCGGCAGAGGAGCCCCGCCTACGTGGCGCAGGTGAGCAGGGTCTGGCGCGAGGCGATCGACGCCGCTATGCGCGAAGGCTCGGCGTTCGCGCCGCGGGCGCAGTGGATGGCCGCGCTCGACCGCCATGCCGAGGGCAGCCAGCACACGCTCGGCGCTTTTTCGCGGCCATGGAAGTGACATGAAGCTATCGCTCGGCCCGATCCTTTACTACTGGCCGCGCACGCGGGTACTCCAGTTCTACGCCGAGCTTGCCGAGTCGCCGGCCGACATCGTGTATCTGGGCGAGGTGGTGTGCTCGCGCCGCCACGAGCTCGCGTTCGAGGACTGGCTCGAGGTCGCCGAGCTGCTCGCCGCGCACGGCAAGGAGGTGGTGCTCTCGGCGCAGGCGCTGACCGAGTCGGCGGGCGACCTCAAGCTGGTGCGGCGGGTGGTCGAGAACGGCCGCTTCCGCGTCGAGGCGAACGACATGGGCGCGGCGCGCATGCTTCAGGGGCGCAGCGGCTGGGTCGCCGGGCCGCACCTCAACGTTTACAACCCGCAGACCCTCGAATTGTTGGCCGAGCTCGGCGCCACGCGCTGGGTGGCGCCGATCGAGGTCACGCGCGATCTGTTCAGCGCGGTCGCCTCGGTCCGCCCGGCCGGACTCGAGACGGAGCTATTCGGCTGGGGCAGGCTGCCGCTTGCCTTCTCGGCGCGCTGCTTCACCGCGCGGCGCTTCAACCTGCAGAAGGAGTCCTGCGCCTACCGCTGCATCGAGTTTCCCGACGGCATGCCGCTCGATACGCGCGAAGGCAAGCCGTTCCTCGCGCTGAACGGGGTGCAGACCCAGTCGGCGCGGATCTACAACTTGATGGGGGAGGCGGCGACGCTCGGGGAGAGCGGCGTGGAAGTGCTGCGGGTCAGCCCGCAGTCCGAGGGCACCGTCGACGCCCTGCGCGCGTGGCGCGCAGCCTTCGACGGTGCCCGCACGCCGCCGCTCGAGCCGGACAAATACTGCGACGGCTTCTGGCACGGCCGCCCGGGGCTCGAGCAGGGCTTCCTCGACGCGCGGCGGGACGGCGCATGAGGCCGCCCGAGCTGCCGCCCGCACTCGCGCTGTGCGCCGCGCTCAACGTTGCTCTGCGCGCCGGCCTTCTGTCGCGCGGCGCGCTCGAGCCCGCCGCGGGCAAGCGCGTTCGCATCGAGCTCGACGCGCCGCGTCTTGGCGTCACGGTCTCGCTGCGCCGCAACTTCTTCCTCCCGGCGCGCGGCCGGCCCGACGTCACCATCCGCGCCGCGCCGGGCGACTACCTCTCGCTCGCGCTGCGGCGTGAGGACCCCGACACGCTGTTCTTCACCCGGCGCCTGGTCATGGAAGGCGACACCGACCTCGGCCTGATCGTCAAGAACGCGCTCGATGCGGTCGACTGGGACGCGCTGCCCGCGCCGCTGGCGCGGCTCTCGGCCAGGCTCGCCGGGCGCTAGGCGCGCGGGCGGACCTAGACCTTCGTCGCAGGGCCCCTCGCCGCGGCTTTATTTCCTACCGCCGCTGTGGGCGGGATGCTAGGGTAGCCGCGTCGACTCGAGGGGGAGGTCGCAATGGCAATCCGGCGCAGCGCAGTGCTTGCGGTCCTGCTCGTCGTTCTCGCCGGCGTCTGGGCCTACCACTTCGTCGAGCAGGCGCGGCAGGACGAGATCAGGCTTCGTCAGGCCGTCGAGACGGAGATGCGCGTGCGCGCGCTGGCGAGCAGGAACTTGCGCCACGCGCAGCTGCCGTCGCGCCCGCATCCCGACTATGCGATGGCTCAAGGGCTTCCGCGCGCCTATCCCAAGCCGCCCTCGGAATGGCAGACCGGCGAGAAGAAGCTGTACGCGGAGCTGTTGCAAGGCAGGAAGTTCGACCTGGTGGTGGTGCCGTTCCAGGTGCAGGACTTCGCGCTCGACCGTCCCACGCGCTCGCTGATGACCGCCGAGCTGACGCGCGCGATCGGCCGCGCGGCGTCGCTGCCGATGGCCGATCCTTACGTGGTGCAGCGCGCGCTCGGCGACGGCGCGCGCCGGATCGACGAAGAGGGCGTCGGGCAGCTGGCGAAGCAGCTCGGTGCGAAGCGCGTCGTCTGGGGCTACGTCGGGCACGACCGCAAGGGGGCCATGGCGGTGACGATCAGCGTCCAGGCGTGGGTGGGGGATCGTCAAACCGGGTACCTCGGGACCCCGATGCTGCACAGCTACGAGAAACTCGCGTTCACCGACGAACATCCTCCAATCGAGGTCTACGATTCGCTTTTGCCGCGGATCCTCAAGGACCTCGGCTACGACCCGGCCGCAAGCGCGCCGCCGCAGGCGCAAAGCGAGTTCACGGACAAGGGACTGCCCGCAACGCCGTTCGGCCTGACCGGCGCTGAGGCGAGCCCGGCGCGCGACGCGTACTACCTGCAGCTGCTGGGCGCGCTCACGCCCCGCCGCGCCGAACGCACGCGCGAGCGCCTGTTCGAGAAGTCGCTGCTCGCGCTCCGGCGCATGACGCCCGCCTCCCCGCAGTACCGCGCGCTCAAGGCGCGCGCCTACATGTACCTCGGCCTGCGCCCGGCGGCGCTGCACGCGATCAAGGACCCGGCGAACGCAGAGGAAAAGGAGCTCTATGCCGCGCTGAACGGCGATCTGCCCGCTACTGGCGCGCTCGCCGCGCAGCAGACGCAGTTGGCGACGCGGCTGCTGGCGATGCTCGATGCCAACACGATAGCCGCCGATTATTCGGTCGCGACGGTGCAGGGCTCGGCGGAGAAAACCGCCTCGCTCAAGCTGCCGGGCGATTTCTGGCCGGTGGTCGTGGGGCGCGCCTTCGCGGACTGGAGCTGGTGGACCCAGGAGGAGAACATCGTCCTCAAGTTCATGCTCGATCAGGAGCTTCCGGTCGCGGGCTACACGGCGGAAGGCATCGTGCGCGGCGCGGCAACGCTGGGCGACCGCACGCGGGCGCAGGCCAGCGTCGACCTCTCGGTGCTCGAGCACGCGCGCAAGCTGCTCGCCGCGACGCCATCGAAATGGTGCTGCGAGATGCCGCTCGACCGTCCCTCGGCGCGGGACTATCTGGACTTCATGCAGGCGACCGCGACCGACAACCTGATGCGGCGCGCGCGGCTGGTAAGCTACATGCAGGGGCTACCGGAACAGGGACTCGAGTTCCTCGACGGCATCCAGAGCATCTACCGCGGATTTCCGGCGTACGCACTCGAACGCGCCAGGGCCGAATCGCTGATCGCGCAGCACTCCGAGGGCTCGGCGCGCGAAGGCCAGAGCAAGGCGGCCTACGTCGACGCCTTCAACGCGGTCTACTGGTCCAATGGCCAGACACGCGTTGCGGCCGACGCCCAGGAGATTCTGGGGGAGGTGCAGCGGCAGGACTACGGCCTAAGCGACAGCTGGTACGCATCGGACTATCCGTTCCGCTCGTTCTTCCCGGACTGGGAGCGCGGCGGCCAGATCGAGTTTTCTCTCGCGAACTCGCGCGCCGCGCTGGCGAATTCCACCTCCGACTTCGGCCCCGTGCGCAAGCTCGGCTGGCTGCTCGACGACCTGCAGCACAAGCCGGCGGAGATGGACGGGCTCCTCGCCACTCTCGGCGGGCGCTTCGCCGGCTGTCCCGACCGCGACGTATACCTGGCCGAGCGCAGCATGAAGAGCGGCGACACCGCGGCTGCCGAGGCGCACTACCGCGAGGGCATCAAGGACGCACCGGGGGGCTGGGAGTCCTACCGCGCGCTCGGGCAGTTGCTGCTGCAAAGGGGGCAGACCGAGCAGTCGGCGCGTCTGTTCATGAGCTATCCGGGCTTCGCCAAGGGCGCGCGCCAGGATGCGGTCGCGCTCTCGAACGACGCCTTCGAGGCCGGCTCGTACTTCTACTGGAGCGGCGAGTTCCGCTTCGCCAAGCCGCTGTTGCGCATCGCTGCGGACCTGGACACCGGCTCGGCGGCGAGCATCGAGAGCGCGATGCGGCTCGACATGCTGGCCGGAAACTACGCCGGCGCGATGGCGCACTCCCTGCAGCGAGCGAAGCGCTACAACTCGGGCTACGGCTACCGCGACTATCTCGGCATGCTGCACGCCATGGGCCGCTCGGAAGAGGCCTGGAGCGCGTTCAACGTGCTGGTGCCGCGCTTGCGCGAGTCGCAGCTGTGGGAGACGGCCCTGGTCGGGCACCGCAGGGAGCGCAAGAGCGAAACCGACATCGCGGCCTGGATCCGGCAGGGCGGCCTGGGCGCGATCGGCGCAAAGCGCAGCGATGCCGCCACGTACCTGGTGCGCGCCGGGATCACCGACCGCATGCCGGTGGCCACGCTCGAGCAGGTCGTGGCCGAATTTGCCTGGCCGGTCCGGCATCTGCCGAAGTGGTACGACGACGTGGTGCGCGTCGCGCCGTCGGGCGACGTGCAGTACGTCGTCGGGCCGAAGAGCGACCACGAGGCCACGCTGCCGTTGGGCGTTTTCGACGCCGCGCTCAAGGAGCCGGTTAAGTCGGACCTGGTGTATTTCGTCGAGGCCTACCGCGCGCTGCGCAACGGCAGGGCCGCCGAGGCGCAATCGATTCTTAAGCAAGCCTCCGCGTCGTACAGCCTGACCCATCCGCAGATCGAGTATCTGCTGCCGTACTACGCCTTCGCCGCGGCCAAGGCCGGCGACGCGTCGGCGCCGCAGGCGCTGCTCGACCGCGTCAGCCCAGACCGGCGGGGCTTCGACTACTACCTGGCGCAGGCGGTCATCGCCGCCTTCGCGGACAAGACCCGCGACGCCGTCGAGCTGCTGAGGAACGCGATCGTGCGGCGCCCCTACACCGAGGACCGGCCGGTCTACCCGGACTACCAGTACCTCGAGACGCTGGAATGGCTCTACCGCGCGACGCACAAGCCCGAGTACCGCAGGCTTGCGCTCGCCTGGGCAGGGAAGGTGGAGACCTTCTTCCCCTGGTACGGCTGGGCCTACGCGATCCAGGCCGAGCTGGAGACCGATCCGGTGCGCCGCCAGCGCGCGATCGCGTTGGCGGCCTACCTCGACCCGGATTCGGAGCGGCTGGCGGCGATCTCCAGGAACGAGGTCGCCAGCGCGCTGCGCTCGTTCGGGAGCCTAAACCCGTTCCTGGGCAAGCCGGGCAAGAAATCGGGCGCGGGCGCGATCTAGCTGTCGCGCGCGGGCGGGTTCGCGCCGAGGTCCTTGAGCGTCACCTTGCCGAGCGCGGAGGCGGCGGCCTCGTCGTAGCGCTTGAGCAGCCGCTCGACCGGCTCGGGGCCGGGCAGCGCGCCGACGCCGAGATAGCGGTCCTCGCCCGCGGCGCGCACGGCGTCGATCAGCTCCTTCGCGCTTACGCCGGCGAGCTCGCGCGCCGGCAGCCAGGTCGGCGGCTCGTCGCCGGTGCTGGCGAGGATGCCGCGCGCGCGCAGCGCCCCGAGCACCGCGTCGACCGCGCGCACCGGCATGCGCAGGGTCTGCGCCAGCGCGTCGGTGCTCCACGGCGCGGCGCCCTCGAGGTGGTGGCGCGCGATCATGCTCATCATGACCAGCGCGAGCCGCTCGCGCATGCGGTTCGACAGGCGCGGCTCGCCGCTCTTGGCCACCAGGTGCTCGGGGTGCTGGACGTAGAACGAGACCGCGGCGCCGAACAGCAGGATCAGCCAGCTCAGGTACAGCCAGAGCATGAACAGGATCAGAATCGCGAAGCTGGAGTAGATCGCGGCGTACTGGCTGGAGGACGCGGCGAACTGGGCGAAAGCCCAGCCCGCCGACTGCCACAGGATGCCGCCGATCACGCCGCCGGTGAGCGCCGGGCCGAGCCGCACCCTGGTGTTCGGCATGAAGCTGTAGACGAAGGTGAAGGCGCCGATCACCAGCACGTAGGGCAGCAGCCGCCCGCCCTGCAGCGCGAGCCAGCCGATCGCCTGGACCTGCATCGCTTCGCGCACCACGCTCAGGCGCGCCGCGGTGGCGGTGATGCCCATGGCGGAGAACACCAGCAGCGGTCCGACCAGCAGCGCCGAGAGGTAGCGGCTGAAGCGCTCGCCGATGCCGCGCGCGCGGCCCACGTGCCAGATGAAGTTGAACGCCTCCTCGATCTTCTGCACCAGCGAGACCGCGGTGTACAGCAGCAGCGCGAGGCCGACCGAGCCGAGCACGCCGACGTTGATGTTCTCGATGAACTGGATGATGCGCGCGGTGATCTCGACCCCCTTCTCGCCCAGCGGCGCGAGCAAGCCGAGCAGCATCGGCCTGATCTGGTTGTACACCCCGAAGGCCTTCAGCACCGAGAAGCTGAGCGCGAGCAGCGGCGCGAGCGACAGCAGCGTGGTGTAGACCAGGCCCATCGCGCGCAGCGTGAGCTGGCCCTGCGACAGGTCGCGCACCAGAACGATCGTCATGCGCGTCAAGCGCACCAGCCAGACCTGCAGGCGCGGCCGGCCCTCCGTGGGGCGCCGCCACACGGCCTCGTCGAGCGATTTCAGCAGCGCCTTGGGGGTCCAGCCCATGCGCGGCATTGTAGCTGCGTTCGCCGCTATAATCGGGTGGTCGTTCGGCAGCACGCCGCGGCGAGGATAAAACCGATGCGGCTCTCGCTCAGATTCATCGTCCCTCTGGGCATCGCGCTGGCGGCGATCGCCTACGCGGTGGTGCCGCTGGTGGAGCGGCTGACGCTCAAGTGGTTCGTGCAGGACCTCGAGCGGCGCAGCGAGCTGATCGCGAACAGCATGCAGGAGCCGTTCGCCGACCTGCTGCACGAGAATTCGCGCATCAAGCTGTCGCGCTACTTCGAGCGCGTGATCCGCGACGAGCGCGTGTTCGCGATCGGCTTCTGCCAGCCCGACGGCAGGATGCTCTACGCCACGCGCGCCTTCCCGCCGCAGGTGCGCTGCGACCCGGCCACGCTCGCCGCGGACCGCGACCGGGTGCTGCAGCTGAAGGACGGCCCGCTGCACGTCTCGGTCAACCCGATCGAGGAGGACGGCAAGCAGCTCGGCCAGCTGGCGATCGTGCAGGACATGAGCTTCGTCGAGCGGCGCAGCGCCGACACCAAGAAATACATCTTCTACCTGTTCGCCGCGATCGCCGCGGTGGTGGCGCTGATCACGGTGATAATCGCCGAGATCAGCTGGCGCGGCTGGGTGGCCGGGATCAAGGCGCTGATCTCGGGCGAGGCGCTGCTGCGCTCGCCCGAGCAGGTAAACGTCTCGGTGCCGGAGCTGCGGCCGATCGCGCGCGACCTGCAGGCGCTGGTGCACGACCTGGAGTCCGAGCACCTCGGGCGCGACGAGAGCCAGACCAGCTGGGGCCCCGAGGCGCTGCGCCGCATCCTGCGCGAGGACCTCAAGGGCGACGAGGTGCTGATCGTCTCTAACCGCGAGCCCTACATCCACGAGCGGCGCGACAACGTGATCGAGATCCGCCGCCCGGCGAGCGGGCTGGTGAGCGCGCTCGAGCCGGTGATGCGCGCCTGCTCGGGCACCTGGATCGCGCACGGCGCGGGCAGCGCCGACCGCGAGTCGGTCGACCGCTACGACCGCGTCATGGTGCCGCCCGAGAAGCCGGCCTACCGCATTCGCCGCGTCTGGCTGAGCAAGGAGGAGGAGCAGGGCTACTACTTCGGCTTCGCCAACGAGGGGCTGTGGCCGCTGTGCCACATCGCGCACACGCGCCCGGTGTTCCGCCACGAGGACTGGGAGTACTACAAGACGGTCAACCAGCGCTTCGCCGAGGTGGTGGTGTCCGAGGCGCGCACCGAGGACCCGATCGTGCTGGTGCAGGACTACCACTTCGCGCTGCTGCCGCGCATGGTGCGCGAGCGCATGCCGCGCGCGACCATCATCACCTTCTGGCACATCCCCTGGCCCAACCCGGAGGCCTTCGGCATCCTGCCCTGGCGCGAGGAGGTGCTCGAGGGCATGCTCGGGTCGTCGATCCTGGGCTTCCACACCCAATTCCACTGCAACAACTTCTTCGACACCGTCGACCGCTTCCTCGAGGCGCGCGTGGACCGCGAGACCTTCACCATCTCCTACGGCGGCGAGCAGACCGAGGTGCGGCGCTACCCGATCTCGATCGAGTGGCCGCCCTCGGCGCTGGCGCACCAGAAGCCGGTCGAGGAGTGCCGCCGGGTGGTGCGCGAGCGCCTGGGCATGGCGCCCGACCTGCGCGTCGGCATCGGCATCGACCGGCTCGACTATACCAAGGGCATCCTCGAGCGCTTCATGGCGCTCGAGCGCCTGTTCGAGCTCGAGCCGCACTGGATCGGTCGCTTCGCGTTCGCGCAGGTGGCGGCGCCGTCGCGCTCGTCGATCGACGAATACCAGAACTTCGAGGCGCGCGTGCGCGCGCTCGCGGCGCGCATCAACGAGCGCTACGGCCGGCCGGGCTACCAGCCGATCGTGCTCAAGATCGAGCACCACTCCGCCGAGGAGGTGTTCGAGCTCTACCGCGCGGCGGACCTGTGCTACGTCTCGAGCCTGCACGACGGCATGAACCTGGTGGCCAAGGAGTTCGTCGCCGCGCGCGACGACGACCGCGGGGTGCTGATCCTGTCGCAGTTCACCGGCGCTTCGCGCGAGCTGCACGAGGCGCTGATCGTCAACCCCTATGACATCGAGCAGAGCGCCGCCGCGATGCACATCGCGCTCACCATGCAGCCCGAGGAGCAGGGCGCGCGCATGCGCGCCATGAGGAGCCTGGTGGCGGAATTCAACGTCTACCGCTGGGCCGGCAGGATGCTGCTGGACGCGGCGCGCATGCGCCACCGCCGCCGCGTGCTCTCGCGCGGGCGGCGCGCGCCGCGGCTCACGGCCGCGGGATGAGCGGCGCGCCGCCGCCGCCCGCGGCCGACTGGGCGTTCTTCCTCGACATCGACGGCACCCTGCTCGAGCACGCCGATACCCCCGACGCGGTGCGCGTTGACGGCGCGATGCGAACGCTGCTTGCCGACCTGCAGGCCGGCGCGGGCGGGGCGCTGGCGCTGATCAGCGGGCGCTCGGTGGCCGACATCGACCGCCTGTTCGCGCCGCTCGTTCTGCCCGCGGCCGGGCAGCACGGCGCCGAGCGGCGTGACGCCGCGGGGCGCATGCACTGCCACGCCTTCGACGAGCAACCGGTGCGGCGCGCCGCCAAGCGCCTCGCCGCATTCGCCGCCGCGCACCCGGGGCTGCTGCTGGAGGACAAGGGGCACAGCCTCGCGCTGCACTACCGGCTCGCGCCGCAGCTCGAGGGCGAGGCGCGCGCGCTGGTGGACGAGGTGCTGGCCGGGCTCGGCGCGGGCTTCGAGCTGCAGCGCGGCAAGATGGTGCTCGAGCTCAAGGCCGGCGGGCGCGACAAGGGCAGCGCGATCGCCGAGTTCATGGCCGAGGCGCCGTTTCGCGGCCGCGTCCCGGTGTTCGTCGGCGACGACCTGACCGACGAGTTCGGCTTCGGGGTGGTGAACGCGATGGGCGGCGTGTCGGTCAAGGTCGGCGAGGGCGCCTCGCAGGCGCGCTGGCGCATCGCCGACGCGGCCGAGGTGCGCGCTTGGCTCGGGCGCTGGGTCGAGCGCTTCGCGCGCCTGAGACGCTAGAGCTTGCGCCTAAGCCGCGCGTCGACGCTCCAGGGCCCCGGGCCCGCGAGCCACAGATAGAGGAACACGAAGCAGAACAGGACCGCCAGGTCGCCGCCGTTGAGGATCGGCAGCCAGCTCTTGGGCCAGTGCGCCATGAAGTACGCGACCGCCATGTCGCCGCACAGGACGAACGCGACCGGGCGGCTGAACAGTCCGATCAGCAGCAGCAGGCCGCCGCCTGCCTCCAGCACTCCCTGCAGCCCGATGAGCGACATCAACTGGAGCTGGTCGAACATCGGCAGGTGCGGCACGTGGAACAGCTTTGCGGTGCCGTGCACGATGAACAGCAGCGCGGTCACGATGCGCAGCACGCTCAGCGCGCGAGGTTGCCACAGCGCGAAGAAGTCTTGGTCACTGTTCATCTTCCGCCTCGTTGCTTGGTATCCGACCGATGAATCGCTTAGGATGGCCCGCTTCAGAGCGGCAGCTTTCCCCGTACCGGAGACAGCGACTTGGACCAGATCAACATTCAGTTCACCTTGTTTTCGGCATTTTACTCTCCGCTGATCTCGACCATGTCGGGCGGATTCCTCAAGGCCGAGGGCCTGGATCCGCAGTGGTCGGTGGCGAAGCCGGGGGTGTCGGCGCTCGAGGCGCTCAAGGACGGCTCGGCGCACGTGGTGCAGTCGGCGCTCAGCCAGGGCTTCGCCTCGCTCGACAAGGGCGAGACGCCGCCCGCGCTGCATTTCGCGCAGATCAACGAGATGGACGGCTTCTTCCTCACCGGGCGCGAGGCTGACCCCGAGTTCAGCTGGAAGAAGCTGGAAGGCGCCGAGGTGGTGATGTTCAAGGCCGGCCAGCCGCTGGCGATGTTCAAGTACGCCTGCCACAAGGCGGGCATCGACTTCGCCAGGATCAGGCCGGTCTGCCCCGGCGGCGCGGCCGAGATCGACGCTGCGTTCCGCGCCGGGCAGGGACGCTACGTGCAGCAGCAGGGCCCCTTCCCGCAGCAGCTGCAGGCCGACGGCGTCGGCCATATCGTGGCCCAGGTCGGCAGGCAGATCGGGCCCTGCGGATTTTCCAGCCTCGCGGCGACGCGCGCGTGGCTCAAGACCGACATGGCGCAGGCGTTCATGCGCGCCTACCGCAAGACCCGGCGCTACATGAACGAGACCCCGGCGGCCGAGATCGCGAAGGCCGAGAAGCCGTTTTTTCCCAAGATCGACGAAAGGGTGCTGGCCGAGTGCATCGCGACCTACCAGCAGCTCGGCTGCTGGACGCCGCACGTCGAGATCACGCGCGCGGCCTACGACAAGACGCTCGAGGTGTTCGAGTACAACCGCCTGGTGAAGCAGCGCTACCGCTACGAGCAGGTCTGCGCCGCGCCGCCGGGCGGCGGCTGAAGCAGGCGCCGGCGGCTTACACCAGACCGTCGAACAGCTGCACCTGCACCGGCTCGCCGGCTTCGACCCTGCCGCGCTCGTGCTCGAGCACGATGAAGCAGTTCGCCTCCGACATCGAGCGCAGCACGCCCGAGCCCTGCTGGCCGGTGGTGCGGACCTTCCACTCGCCGCCGTCGCGGAACAGCACTCCGCGCTGGTACTCGGTCCTGCCGGGAACTTTGCGCAAGGCGGCCGCAGCGGGAACCTTCAGCAAGGGCAATGAATAATCGTCGGTTCGTCCGGCCAGGTGCAGCAGCGCGTCGCGCACGAACTGGTAGAAGGTCACCATGACGGCGACCGGGTTGCCCGGCAGGCCGAACAGCGCGGCGCTGCCGATCCTGCCGAAGGCCATCGGGCGCCCGGGGCGCATGGCGATGGTCCAGAACAGCACTTCGCCCAGCCTGGCCATCGTCTGCTTGGTGTAGTCGGCTTCGCCGACCGAGACGCCGCCCGAGGTCACGATCGCGTCGGCGTTCGCCGCCGCGCCGGCGAACGCGGCCTCGAGCAGGGCCGGCTCGTCGCGCACCACGCCCATGTCGATCAGCTCGACGCCAAGGCGCGAGAGCATGCCGTACAGCGTGTAGCGGTTGGAATCGTAGACCTGGCCCTCGGCCAGCGGCGCGCCGATCGAGGTCAGCTCGTCGCCGGTGGAGAAGAACGCGACCCGCAGCCGGCGCCGCACGCTTACCTCGCCGATGCCGAGCGAGGCGATCAGGCCCAGGTCGGCCGGACGCAGCGCGCGCCCCGGCTGCAGGACCGCGACGCCGGACTTCAGGTCCTCGCCCGCGGCGCGAGTGTTCTGGCCGCGCTTCTGCCCGGGCGGGACGACGATCGAGTCGCCCTCGATGCGCACCACCTCTTGGATCACCACCGTGTCGGTCCCGGCCGGCATCACCGCGCCGGTCATCACGCGCACGCACTCGCCGCGCCCGACCTTGCCCTTGTAGGGCCGGCCGGCGAGCGCGGTGCCGATCTCCTCCAGCCGCGTCTCGCCCGCGGCGCCCAGGTCCGCGGCGCGCACGGCGTAGCCGTCCATGGCCGAGTTGTCGTGCGCCGGCACGTCGAAGCGGGGCACCACCTGCTCGCCCAGCACGCGCCCGAGCGCGCTGCGCGTGGCCACGCGCTCGATGCCCGCGACCGGCTCGAGGCAGGCGCGGATCGCCTCGCGCGCCTTGTCGACGCGCAAGGCGTTCGGGTCGTAGCCGTCGAGGCAGCTGACGACTTGGGCGATCCTGCTCATGCGTTCTTCAGCTCCTCGAGCGTGTTGATGTTGCGGAACGCCCCGGGCTGGTCGTCGAAGGACACCTCGACCACCGCGAGGCTCGCGTACCAGGCGTCGATCTTGCGCCCGCCGCCGGCGAGGAAGGCTTCGAGGTGCGGCAGCACGCCGCGCCGCACCAGCGCGAACACCGGATGCGGCTGAGCGCCGGTCTTCGCGACCGCGATTTCGCTTTGCGAGAGCTTTTCCTTCAACCGCGCGACCAGATCCAGCGGCAGGAAAGGAGAGTCGCAGGGCACGGTGACGACGAGCGGCTGCGAGGCCGCCTGCAGCCCCGCGTGCAGGCCGGCGAGCGGGCCGGCGAAGCCGCCCAGCGCATCGGGCACCACGCGGTGGCCGAGCGCGGCGTAGGCCGCGGCGTTCTGGTTGGCGTTTAGCAGGATCTCGTCGACCTGCGGCGCGAGGCGCTCGATCGCCCAGGCGACCATCGGCCTGCCCTTGAGCGGCTGCAGGCCCTTGTCCACGCCGCCCATGCGCCGGCCCTGCCCGCCGGCGAGCACGATCCCGCTCACCCCATGCATGGCGCCGATTCTACTTGGCCGCGTTGCGATGGCGCGTGGGCGCGACGCCGAACTCGCGCTTGAACATGGCGCTGAAGGCGCTCGGGCTGTCGTAGCCGAGGTCGAGCGCGACCTCGAGGATCGGCTTGCCTTCGGCGATCCAGGCCAGCGCGCGCAGCAGGCGCGCGCGCCGGCGCCACGCTGAGAAGCTCATTGCGGTCTCGGCGCGGAAGCGCCGCGCCAGGGTGCGGGTGGTGGTGCCGTGGCGCGCCGCGAGCTGGTCCAGCCGCGACTCCTCGCCCGGCGATTCGAGCAGCGAGGCGCACAGGCGCGACAGCAGCGGCGAGCCGGGCATGGGCAGGTTGTACGGCAGCTGCGCCAGCGTGCACAGCTCGTCCAGCAGCAGCGCGACGACCCGGCCGTCCGCCCCGGCCTCGTCGTATTCGAGCGGCAGCTCGGTCGCGCGCAGGATCAGCTCGCGCAGCAGGGGCGTCACCTCGAACACCTCGCAGCGCTGCGCCATGCGCGCGGCCGCGTCGGGGCGCACGTAGAGCGTTCGCATCTGCACGCTGCTCGAAGCGCTCACGCGATGCGGCGTGCGCGGCGGCAGCCACACCGCGCGCTGCGGCGGCACGACCCAGGTCTCGTGCGGGGTTTCCACCGTCATCACGCCGCGCACCGCGTACAGCAGCTGGAAGCGCGGGTGCTCGTGCCAAGCGATCTCGAAGGCGCGCGGCAGGTCGCGCGCCATGGCCGCGACCGGGCGCGGCACGTCCTGGTAGTCGCGCGCGTCGGTGCTGCGCACGGGGGATGTCCGATTCACGATACTAATTGTCCTGAAGTCGCGTGCAGGACGCAACCGTCTGCGCTAGATTGGCGCCATGAAAAACGCCAAGTCGCTGGTTCCGTTCCTCAATCTCGGCCACCTGCTCGACCACCTGTCGATGCTGGTGTTCCCGACCGTGGTGGTGGCCCTGGCGCACTCCTGGAAGCAGTCCTATTCGGAGCTGCTGCCGCTGGCGCTGGGAGGCTTCATCGCCTTCGGCGCCTTTGCGCTGCCCGCGGGCTGGCTGGCGGACCACTGGAGCCGCTACAAGATGCTGGCGGTGTTCTTCTTCGGCATCGGCGGCTCGCTGATCCTGACCGGGTTCGCGCAGGCGCCGTGGCAGATCGGCGCCGGCCTTACCCTGACCGGCATGTTCGCCGCGATCTACCATCCGGTGGGGATCGCGATGCTGGTGTCGGCGCCGGGCAAGATGGGCAAGGCGCTGGGCTGGAACGGCCTGTACGGCAACCTGGGGCTCGCAACGGCGGCGCTGCTGGCCGGCGCGCTGACGGACCTGGCGGGCTGGCGGGCCGCGTTCTTCGTGCCCGGATTGCTGGCGATCGTCGCCGGCGGCGCGTTCCTGCGCCTGGTGCCAGACCCCGGGCGCGTGGCGCGCAGCTCGAAGTCGCTCGGGCTGCACGTCGACCGGCGCACCATGACGCGCATCTTCACCATCCTGCTGATCGCGACCGCCTGCGGCGGGATCATCTTCAACTCGACCACGGTGTCGATGCCGAAGGTGTTCGACGAGCGCCTGCGCGCGCTGACGCATACCAACTTGGGCATCGGCGCGCTGGTGGCGCTGGTGTACACCATCGCCGCCTTCGCCCAGGTGCTGATGGGTACGCTGATCGACCGCACCGAGCTCAAGCGCCTGATGATCGGCATCGCGCTGGCGCAGATCCCGCTCCTTTACCTCGCCGCCAACCTGGACGGCTGGCCGATGCTCGCCGCGGCGCTGCTGATGATGCTGGCGGTGTTCGGCCAGATCCCGCTAAACGACGCGATCGTCGGGCGCTACGTCGCCGACGAGTACCGCGCGCGCGTGCTCGCGGTGCGCTACGTCGTGTCGCTCGGCGTGGCCGCGGTCGGCGTGCCGCTGGTGGCCGGCCTGCACGCCACCAGTGGCGGCTTCAGGTACGTGTTCTACGTCCTCGCCGCGCTCGCCTGCGCGATGCTCGCGACCTCGCTCTTCTTTCCCTCGCGCGGCGAGCTGGCGACTCAGGCCGCGAGCTCGCCCGCGGTGATGGTGTAGCGGAAATCCGCCGGGTCGAGCGGGTCGAGGCGGCCCTGCGCGGTCTCGGCCTGCGGGTACATCAGGAACGGGATCGCCGGCCCGCTCGAGCCGGGCAGCCGGATGTCGTGCGCCGTGTTGTAGGCCATCCAGTTCATTTCCCAGTGCCCGAACAGCGTCTTGCGCGCCGCGACGACCTTCGGCGCGTCGAGCGGCAGCTTGCCCGGCGGCTCCTCGAGCACCACCTTGCGCACGTCCGCCGGGTCGACCGGGACCCAGCCGTAGCCGTCGACGAACACGTCGGCGCGGCAGTGCTGCGCCTTGGTGACGTCGGGGCTGCCGGCGCCCAGGCTCTTGTAGCCGAAGGCGCTCTTGGCCACCCGCACGCCGTACACGTCGCGCGCGGCGAGCCCGGCGGCGCGCGCCAGGCCGACGTAGAGCGAATTCAGGTCGGCGCACTTGCCGCCCAGGTTGCCGGTCTCGAGCATCGACTTGACGTCGCCGATGCCGCAGCCGCGCACCTTCGGGTCGCGGAAGGTGTTGTCCACGATCCACTGGTAGATCGCACGCGCCTTGCCCAGCTCGGTCTTTTCCCCGCGCACGATCTCGAGCGCGGTCTTGCGCACGATGCCGTCGGTCGGGATCAGGGCGGTCGGCTCGGTGTTGAAGCGCGCGTCCGCCGGGCGCAGCCTGAGCGCGGGGTCGGGCTTGCCGAAGTCGACCGCGCGGTCGCGCAGCGCCACGCGGCTCGTGACCGCGAGCTGCGGCTGGCCCGCGCCGGCGGGCCATTCGGCGTACACCATCTGCGCGCCGTACTTCGGGTCGCTCGCGGCCTTGACCCCGGGCGCGTTGCCCGCCCACGAGTTGCCGATCACGCGCTCGAAGTCGTTGTTGAGCGACGGCAGAGGCACCCACACGCGCGTGACGCCCGAGGGCTTGAGCACGTCGACCCGCGTCGTGACGTCGAAGTAGCGCCAGGGACCGGGGCGCGGATCGAACCCCGCGGCGCGGGCGAAGCGGGGCAGGGTGCCGAGCAGCGAGGCTGCGGCACTGGCGTGCAGGAATGTGCGTCGTTTCATGCGAGCTCCGTTGGCTGGGGGACGATGCGGCGCAGGCGCCGCGCGCCGCTGAAAAGCAGATAGTGCCGGCCGCTGGCGCGCCCGAGCATGGTGAGCCCGACCTTGTGCGCGACCTGGTGGCCCATGTGGGTCAGGCCCGAGCGCGAGACGAGGAAGGGGATGCGCATCTGCGCGCACTTGATCACCATCTCGCTGGTCAGGCGGCCGGTGGTGTAGAAGATCTTGTCCGAGCCGTCGATCGCCTCGAGCCACATGCGCCCGGCGATCGCGTCGACCGCGTTGTGGCGCCCGACGTCCTCGACGAACATCATGATCTCGGCCGCTGCCGGCCCGAGCGTGCGCGCGAGGGCGCAGCCGTGCACCGCGCCGGACTGCTTGTAGATGGTCTCGTGGCGGCGCACCTGCTCGATCAGGTCGAACAGCTGCGCGTCGGCGAGGAATACGTCGTCGCGCAGCCTGACCGAGTCGATCTCCGCCATCAGGTCGCCGAACACGGTGCCCTGGCCGCAGCCGGTGGTGACCGTGCGTTTCTTCATCTTGTCGTCGATCTTCTTTTTTCGATGTGTCGTCACCGCGACCGAGTCCGTCTCCCAATCCACCTGCACCGCGTCGATCTCCTCGATCGCGCCGACCAGTCGCTGGTTGCGCAGATAGCCCAGCGCGAGCGCCTCGGGCGCATGGCCGAGGGTCATCAGGGTGACGATCTCGCGCTTGTCGAGGTAGAGCGTGAGCGGGTGCTCGCCCGCGATCGCGGTCGGCACCATCTCGCCGCGCTCGTTGTAGGCCTCGACCTCGAAGGTCGCGGGCCGCGCCGCATGGGTGAGCTTAACCACCGATGTAAGACATCTCGACTTTGGGCAGGTTCGCCGTCTCGGCGCTGCGGACTTCCGAGTAGCGGTCGGCGCGCGCGCGCCAGACCGCGGCGATCTCGTTGCGCAGCTCGTCGTCGCTCGCGCCGGCGCGCAGCAGCGGCTTGAGCTCGTGGCCCGACTGCGCGAACAGGCAGGTGTAGAGCGCACCCTCGGTCGACAGCCGCAGGCGGTTGCAGTCGCGGCAGAACGCCTGCGTGACCGAGGAGATGACCCCGATCTCGCCCGCGCCGTCCAGGTAGCGCCAGCGCTGTGCGACCTCGCCCGGGTGGGCGGCGCCGAGCGGCTCGAGCGGATGCTGCGCGGCGATCCTGCGCACCACCTCGGCCGAGGGCAGCACGTCGTCCATGCGCCAGCCGTTGGTGCTGCCGACGTCCATGTACTCGATGAAGCGCACGACGTGACCCGTGCCGCGAAAGCGGCGCGCCAGCGGCAGGATCTCGCCGTCGTTGGTGCCGCGCTTGACCACCATGTTGATCTTGATCGGCCCCAGCCCGGCGGCCGCGGCGGCATCGATGCCTTCGAGCACCTTCGCCACCGGAAAGTCGGCGTCGTTCATGGCCTTGAACACCGCGTCGTCGAGCGAGTCGAGGCTCACCGTGACGCGCTTCAGCCCGGCGTTCTTCAGCCGCTCGGCCTGCCTGGCGAGCAGCGAGCCGTTGGTGGTGAGCGTGAGGTCGACGTCCAGGCGCGCCAGCTGCTCGACGAGCCGGTGCAGGTCGCGCCGCACCAGCGGCTCGCCGCCGGTGAGCCGGATCTTCTTCACCCCCAGGCCGACGAACACGCGCGCCAGGCGCGCGATCTCCTCGAAGCTGAGGATCGCGCTGTGCGGCAGGAACTTGTGGTCGTGGTCGAACACCTCGCGCGGCATGCAGTAAACGCAGCGGAAATTGCACCGGTCGGTCACAGAGATGCGCAGGTCGCGCAGCCCGCGCCCGAGCGCGTCGGCCAGCAGCGCGCCGTCGTAAGGCGGAGCCGGGCGACGCTCGCCGCCCGCGGCGCGGATCGGGATAACCTTGTCCTGCATGATGTCTTTGTCCGCTCGAGGAGCGAAAATCTTATCAGAGTCGCGTCTGCGCTATAGTGTTTCCGAATTCAGCCTGGGCCGCGCAATGGAAAAGCCGAAGTTGTCGCTGGCGGTCGTGATGCAGCGCCGGCGGATCGTCAACCGCTGGGAATCCGAGATGTGGGAGCCCTGGGCGGTGCTGCCGGGTCCGCGCGCGGAGGCGGGGCGGCAGCTGCTGCGCGAGGACGGCGTGATGCAGCAATGGCTGCATGGCGGCTTCGAGCTCGTCCTGCATCGCGACGAGCTGGAGGGCTACTACCTGAACGTCTCGAGCGAGCATCCGAAAGTCTTCGTCCTGTGGCTGTCGGACGATGGGGAGAGCCGGCCATTGCAGCTCACCGTCAGCTTTCACGAGGCGAGCCGCTGGATGGACGCCGGCAACGCGGTCGAAGGCGTCGCGATGCCGGCCGAGGTCTTCGCCTGGGTCGGAAAGTACGTGGAGCAGAATTACCGGCCCGAACCCGAGAAGCGGATCAAGCCGCGCTCGTTCCTGCCTCCGAAGGATCGCGCCGCGCGATGAGCACCGAAAAGGAATCGCCGCTCGCGCGCTGGTCGCGCCTGAAGCAGGAGCGGCAACGCCGCGCCGAGGTCCCCGCCGAGCGGCCCCCCGCGCCGGCCGGGCAGGGCGACGCCCCCGCGCAGCTGCCGCCGCTGGAACAGCTCACCCCGGAGTCGGACTTCTCGGCATTCATGGGGCCGAAGGTCGCGGACGCGCTGCGGCGGGCGGCGTTGAAGAAGCTGTTCGCTCATCCGCAGATCAACCTCGCCGATGCCTTCGAGCCGTTTTCGGGCGACTGGACGCTAGGCGAAGCGATCCCGGAGGACATGCTGGCGCGGCTGCAGCAGGCGCGCGAGGCGCTGCTGCGGGATCCGCAGACCGGAGCCGCAGCGCCGCCTCAGGACACGAAGGCCGACGAGCCCGCGGCGCGGGACGCGGAGGCGGAGGCGGAGGCGCCGCGGGGGCGGGAACAGGAACAGGAAGCAAGGAGCGAGGATGTCCCTCGAAGGGAAGACGCTTAAGGTCTGCAACTGCAACGGCACGCTGCCGCTCGACGCCAAGGCGCTCGCCGCGGCGCTCAGGCTGGGCGCGCCGCTCACCGTGCACGGCGAGCTGTGCCGCAAGCAGGCCGGCGCGTTCCAGGCCGCGCTCGGCGAGCCCGAGCTGCTGGTCGCGTGCACCCAGGAAGCGCCGCTATTCGCGGAGCTGGCACAGGCGGCGCAGTCGAAGGCCGCGCTGCGCTTCGTCAACATCCGCGAGGCCGCGGGCTGGTCGGCCGAGGGCCGGCGCGCAACGCCAAAGATCGCGGCGCTGATCGCCGCCGCGGCGCTGCCCGAGCCCGCCCCGGTCCCGGCGGTGCAATACAAGTCCGGCGGCCAGCTGCTCGTGATCGGGCCCTCCGCGGCCGCGCTCGACTGGGCCGAGCGCCTCTCGGCCCAGCTCGAGGTGAGCGTGCTGATCACGCGCGGCGAAGGCGGCGAGCTGCCGCTCGAGCGCCGCTATCCCGTCTGGTCCGGTACGCCGACGCGGGTTTCGGGCTGGCTCGGCGCGTTCGAAGTCGAGTGGCGGCAGGACAACCCGATCGACCTCGAGGCGTGCACGCGGTGTAACGCCTGCGTCGACGCGTGCCCGGAGAACGCGATCGATTTCACCTACCAGGTGGACCTCGGCAGGTGCAAGGCGCACCGCGCCTGCGTCAAGGCCTGCGGCGCGGTGGGCGCGGTCGATTTCGACCGCACAGAGCGCGCGCGCAAGGAGCGCTTCGACCTCGTGCTCGATTTGTCGAACGAGCCGCTGCTGCGCATGCCGCAGCTGCCGCAGGGCTACGCGGCGCCGGGCGCCGACCCGCTCGAGCAGGCCCTCGCTGCGGCGCAGCTCGCGCAGATGACGGGCGAGTTCGAGAAGCCGCGCTTCTTCGCCTACAACGCGCGCATCTGCGCGCATAGCCGCTCGGGCCGCCAGGGCTGCAACCGCTGCATCGACGTGTGCTCGACCGGCGCGATCGGCGCCGACGGCGATCACGTGCGGGTTGAGCCGCACCTGTGCGCCGGCTGCGGCGGCTGCGCCACCGTGTGTCCCTCTGGGGCGATGAGCTACGCCTATCCGCGCGTCCCCGACGTCGGGCGGCGCCTGAAGACGCTGCTCGCCACCTTCCGCGAGGCGGGCGGCAACGACGCCTGCCTCTTGGTCCACAACGGCGAAGATGGCCGCGCGCTGGTACACGGGATCGGCCGGCGCGCGTTGCGCGGGGGGCGCGGCCTGCCGGCGCGCTTGATCCCATTCGAGGTCTTCCACATCGCCTCGGTCGGCATCGAGCTGCTGCTCGGCGCGCTTTGCTACGGCGCGAGCCAGGTGGCGCTGGTTTCGACCGGCCGCGAAGCCGATTCCTATGGCGCCGCGCTCGCCGAGCAGATGGGCCACGCCGAAACGATCCTCGAGGCGCTCGGCTTCGGCGGCGGGCACTTCCACCTGGTCCGGGCCGAGGACGCGGCGAGCCTGGAGCGCGCGTTATGGGAACTCGCGCCGGCGCGCACGGTGCCGGTGACAGCGGCATTCAATCTTGCGGCGGAGAAGCGCGGCGCGCTCGATTTCGAGCTCGACCATCTGGCGAAGCACGCCCCGGCGCCGAGGGAGCTGATCCCGCTCGCGAAGGGCGCGCCGTTCGGCGCGCTCGCGATCGACAAGCAGGCCTGCACGCTGTGCAAGGCGTGCCTCGGCGCATGCCCGGAGAGCGCGCTGCTCGACGCGCCCGAGACGCCGAGCCTGCGCTTCATCGAGCGCAACTGCGTGCAGTGCGGGCTGTGCGCCGACACCTGCCCCGAGCATGCGATCACGCTCGTGCCGCGCCTTCTGCTCGCGCCGCAGGCGAAACAGGCGGTCACCTTGCACGAAGCCGAGCCGTTTCACTGCGTGCGCTGCGGCAAGCCGTTCGGCACGCGCCAGATGATCGACAACATGCTCGGCAAGCTCACCACGCACTCGATGTTCGCGGGCGGCGCCGCGCTGCGGCGGCTGCAGATGTGCGCGGACTGCCGCGTGGTCGACATGATGGAATCGAAGGGCGAGTCGTCGATCCACGACTACGCGGGGCGCAAGTGAGCGCCGACGCGACACCGCTGCAATCCGTTGCGACGCTCCCGCCGGAGGAGGCCGCGCGCGCCAACTTCTACGGCCTGCTCGCGCGCCTTTTCTACGCGCCGCCGGACGCGGCGCTGCTCGCCGCGCTCGCGGGCGCGGGCGAGATCGTCGCCGAGGACGAGTCCGCCGGCGCGGCGCTCGCGCTTGCGTGGCGCGATCTGATGCTCGCGGCCGCCGCGGCCGACCCGCAGGCGCTGGTCGAAGAGTACGAGACGCTGTTCATCGGCACCGGCAAGGCGCCGGTTTCGCTCTACGCTGGCAGCTACCTTGCAAGGAGCGCGCTCGACGCGCCGCTGGCCGAAGTGCGCAGCCTGCTCGCGCAGCGGCGCCTCGCGCGCCGCGTGACGGTCAACGAGCCCGAGGACCATTTCGGCGCGCTGTGCGAGCTGATGCGCCATCTTATTGCGGAGCAGCAGGCGACGCTCGAGGAGCAGAACGCCGTGTTCGAGCGTTTCCTGTGGCCGGTGGCCGAGCCGTTGTGCAATGCAGTAGCGACTGCATCGCGAGCAAATTTTTATCGCAGTGTAGCGAGTTTCGCTAATGCGTTCGTCGAGGTTGAATATGCAGCGTTCCGCATGTAACAATGTGCAGCGATCTGCAAAACTGAACTAGACGCTCCGGCGGTTCGCAACCGTGGGCGTCGCTAGAACAACATGGAGGCGACCATGAGCGAGCGCAGCCCACGTCTTTCACGCCGCAATTTCCTTCTTTCGGTCGGTGCAGGCGGCGCCGCCACCGCGGCAGCAATCGTGGCCAAGACCTCATCCGAGACGCCGGCCGCCGTGGCCGCAACGGGGAAGCGCCCGTCGCGCGGTTACCAGGTGACCGAGCACGTGAACAACTACTACCGCACCACCAAGGTCTGAGGAGGCCGCCATGCTGCTGACCAGGAAGACCAGTTCCGCCGCGGTTCCGCAGGCCCGGCTTGCGCGCGGGCTCGCCGGCGCGGTCGCGAAGACGATGGATCGGCGCGCGTTCCTGAAGCGCTCGGGGCTGTCGCTCGGGGCCGGTGCTGTGGCGACGCAGCTGCCGTTCAACATGATCGGCAAGGCGGAGGCGGCGCCCGCGCCGGGCGACGGCAGCGCCGCGGAGGTGCGGCGCACGGTATGCACCCACTGCTCGGTGGGTTGCGCGATCGACGCGGTGGTGCAAAACGGCGTCTGGGTGCGGCAGGAGCCGGTGTTCGATTCGCCGCTCAGCCTGGGAGGACATTGCGCCAAGGGCGCCGCCGCGCGCGACCACGGCGTCACCCACGACTCGCACCGCCTCAAGTACCCGATGAAGCTCGAGGGCGGGAAGTGGAAGAGGGTCTCCTGGGACCAGGCCTACGAGGAAATCTCCAAGAAGCTGCTCGACATCAGGAAGGAGAGCGGCCCCGACGCGCTGTTCCTGGTGGGCTCGTCCAAGCACAACAACGAGCAGAGCGAGCTGCTGTGCAAGTGGATCCGCCTGTGGGGCACCAACAACGCGGACCACCAGGCGCGCATCTGCCACTCGACCACGGTGGCGGGCCTGGGCCAGACCTGGGGCTACGGCGCGATGACCAACTCCTACAACGACGAGCAGAACTCGAAGTGCCTGGTATTCCTCGGCTCGAACGCCGCCGAGGCGCACCCGGTGTCGATGCTGCATACCCTGCACGCGAAGGAGAACGGCGCCAAGGTCATCGTCATCGACCCGCGCTACACGCGCACCGCCGCGAAGGCCGACATCTACGTGCGCCACCGCTCCGGCTCCGACGTCGCGATGCTGTTCGGCATCCTGTACCACGTGTTCAAGAACGGCTGGGAGGACAAGCAGTACCTGCACGACCGCGTCTACGGCATGGACAAGGTGAGGGAAGAGGTGCTGGCGAAGTGGACGCCGGACAAGGTGGCAGATGTCACCGGCGTGCCGGAGGAGCAGGTCTTGGCGGTCGCCAAGACGCTCGCCGAAAACCGCCCCGGGTTCATCATCTGGGCCATGGGCCAGACGCAGCACAACAATGCGAACGGCATCGTTCGCGCGACCAACATCCTGCAGCTCGCGCTCGGCAACGTGGGCCAATCCGGCGGCGGCTGCAACGTCTACCGCGGCCACGACAACGTGCAGGGGGCGACCGACATCGGCCCCAACCCGGACACGCTGCCGGGCTACTACCCGGTGGCGGTGCCCGGCGCCTGGGCGCACTGGGCGCGCGTGTGGAACATCGACCTGAAGTGGCTCCAGGAGCGCTACGCGCCCGGCATGATGGGCAAGCCCGGCATGACCGTCTCGCGCTGGATCGACGGCGTGCTGGAGAAGAACGACGCGATCGACCAGGGCCCGAACCTGCGGGCGATCGTCTACTGGGGCCACGCGCCGAACTCCCAGACCCGCGGCCGCGAGATGGTCGAGGCGATGAAGAAGCTCGATCTCATGGTGGTCATCGACCCCTATCCTTCCGCGAGTGCGTCGATGTTCGCGATGGAGAGGACGGAAGGCGCGTACCTGCTTCCGGCGGCGACCCAGTACGAGACCTACGGCAGTGTCACTGCCTCGAACCGGTCGCTGCAATGGCGCGAGAAGGTGATCGAGCCACTGTTCGAGTCGCGGACCGACCACATGATCATGTACCAGCTGGCGCAGAAGCTCGGCTTCGCCGATCAGTTCCTGGGCAAGAAGGACGGCAAGCAGAACATTCGCCTCGCAAAAGGCAAGGACGGCATGGACGAGCCGAACCTGGAAGACGTGCTGCGCAACGAGATCAACCGCGGCTGCTGGACCATCGGGTATACCGGTCAGTCGCCCGAGCGGCTGCAGGCGCACATGCGCAACTTGCACGTGTTCGACGTGAAGAGCCTGCGCGCGCGCGGCGGCAAGGACGCGAAGACCGGCTACGATCTCACCGGCGACTACTTCGGCCTGCCGTGGCCGTGCTACGGCACCGCGGCGATCAAGCATCCGGGCACGCCGAACCTCTACGACACGCACAAGCACGTGATGGATGGCGGCCATACCTTCAGGGCGCTGTTCGGCATGGAGAAGGACGGCGTCAACCTGCTTGCCGAGGATGGAATCTGCTCCAAGGGAAGCGACATCACGACCGGGTACCCGCAATTCGGCGCGGAGTTCCTCAAGCGGCTGGGGTGGTGGGACGAGCTGACCGACGACGAGAAGAAGGAGGCCGAGGGCAAGCTCTGGACCAACGACCTCTCCGGCGGCATCCAGCGTGTCGTCATGAAGCACGGCTGCGTGCCGTTCGGCAACGCGAAGGCGCGCGCGGTGGTGTGGAATTTCCCCGACGCCATCCCGCAGCATCGCGAGCCGATCTTCAGCCCGCGCGCAGACCTGGTGGACAAGTACCCGGCAAACGACGACGTCAAGGTGCTGTGGCGCCTGCCGACGCTGTTCAAGTCGCTGCAGGAGAAGAACAAGGACGCCGGGAAGCAGTTCCCGCTCATCCTCACCAGCGGGCGCAAGGTCGAGTACGAGGGCGGGGGCGAGGAAACGCGCTCCAACCCGTGGCTCGCCGAGCTGGTGCAGGAGAATTACGTCGAGATCAACCCGAAGGCCGCGGCCGACCGGGGGATTCGCGACAACGAGTACGTGTGGGTGAGCACCCCGGAGGGTGCGAAGCTGAAGCTCCGGGCGCTGGTCACCGACCGCGTCGGCCCGGACACCTGCTTCGTGATGTTCCACTTTTCCGGCTGGTGGCAGGGCAAGGACATGCTGCCGTACTACCCGGAGGGCGCGTACCCGATCGCGCGCGGCGAAGCGGTGAACACCGGGACTACCTACGGCTATGACCGGGTCACGATGATGCAGGAAACCAAGACGACGCTCTGCCAGGTCGCGAAGGCATAAGGAGAACGCCATGGCTCGAATGAAATTCCTGTGCGATGCCGAGCGCTGCATCGCCTGCAACGGCTGCGTCACCGCGTGCAAGAACGAGAACGAAGTGCCCTGGGGCGTCAACCGCCGGCGCGTGGTCACGGTGAACGACGGCGTGCCGGGGGCCGAGAAATCGATCTCGGTCGCGTGCATGCACTGCTCGGACGCGCCGTGCATGGCGGTGTGCCCGGTGGACTGCTTCTACCACAATGAGAACGGCGTCGTTCTGCACGACAAGGACCTGTGCATCGGCTGCGGCTACTGCTTCTACGCCTGCCCGTTCGGCGCGCCGCAGTTCCCGCAGGCCGGCGCCTTCGGCCTGCGCGGCAAGATGGACAAGTGCACGTTCTGCAGCGGCGGCCCGGAACCCGACGGCAGCGAGGCCGAGTTCAGCAAATACGGCCGCAACCGGCTGGCGGAAGGCAAGCTTCCGCTCTGCGCCGAGATGTGCTCGACCAAGGCGCTGCTGGCCGGCGACGGCGACGTGATCGCGAATATCTACCGCCAGCGCGTCACGGTGCGCGGCAAGGGCGCCGAAGTGTGGGGCTGGGGTACCGCTTACGGCCCGCCCAAGGGCGGACAGGCCGCCTCCGGGAGCAAGTCATGAGCGCGCGCGGAGTAGCAGTCGCGATCGTCGCCGCGCTCGGACTGGTGGCGCTCGGCGGCTGCGGTGAAAAGCCGCAGGCCAGCTCCTACCAGCACGGAAAGTATCAGGGCAAGCCCGACACGCTCCCGTGGGACAACGCGCCGCTCGCCTACGGCGGCGCCAAGTGGGACAAGGGCAGCAAGACGAGTTGGGAAGACGAGATCAAGACCCGCAGCCAGTCCCAGAACGAGTACGTGCGCATCGGCCAGTAGCGGCGGCTTGCGGCAAGGAGGATGAGATGACCAGGCTATGCAAGCTGTTCGGCGCGCTACTTGGGCTCGTGATCGTCGCGCTGCCCCAAGCTGCCCTCGCGCAGCAGGCGGAGGGATCGGCGAAGGCGCAGGCCGAGCGTGCCGTGACGCAGCCCGGCAACAACGCGCCGGTCTGGCGCGACGTGCAGTCCGGCCAGAAGAACTACACCGGACTCCCTGGGCGCGAGATGGGGGTGCTGATCCAGCCACAGCTTCGTTTCCCGGGGCAGAAGTCCTTTGCCACTGCGGGCGAGGCGTGGCGCAATTTCCGCAACGGCCCGCTCATCCATTACGGCGGCTGGCTGCTGATCGTCGTGGCGGGGGTGATCCTGGTCTACTACCTTGTGAAAGGCGCGATCAAGCTCAAGCACGCGCCGACCGGCCGCCTGATCGAGCGCTTCAGCAGCCTCGAGCGCATCGCGCACTGGTCCACCGCGATCAGCTTCGTGATCCTCGCGCTGTCGGGGCTGACGATCCTGTTCGGCAAGTTCGTGCTGCTGCCGGTGATCGGCTACACGCTTTTCGCTTGGCTCAGTGCGCTGTCCAAGAACCTACATAACTTCGTCGGCCCGTTCTTCATACTCAGCCTGCTGCTGACGATCATCGTGTACATCAAGGACAACTTCTGGCGGGCGGGCGACGGCAAGTGGCTCGCGAAGGCCGGCGGCATGTTCGGCGGCGAAGAGGTTCCCTCGGGACGCTTCAACCTCGGCGAGAAGGGCTGGTTCTGGAGCGGCGTCGTGCTGCTCGGGGTGATAATGAGCGTTACCGGGCTGATCATGCTGTTCCCGAACTTCGACCAGCTGCGCGAGACGATGCAGCAGGCGAACGTGATCCACGTCATCGGCGCCGTGATCTTCATCGCGCTATCGTTCGGCCACATCTACCTCGGCACCATCGGCGTCGAGGGCGCCTACCAGGCGATGCGCACCGGCTACGTCGACGAGGAGTGGGCCAAGCAGCACCACGAGCTCTGGTACAACGACGTCAAATCGGGCAAGGTCCAGGCGCAATCCAGCGGCGCCGCGGCCAGGACGCCGCAGACCCAGCACTGACCGGGAAACGGGAGAGCAAAATCATGAAGCGCACCGCCATCGTCACCGCATTCGCCGCCAGCCTCGTGCTTGGCAGCTTCGTAGCCGAAGCCAAGCTCCCGCCGGCCCCGCCGATGAGCGACGCTGCGAAGGCCGCCGAGGCCGAGAAGGCAAAGGCTGCTGCGGCGAAAGGCGCCGCGGAGCTAAGCGCGGCCGAGGATCGCGCGGTAGCGAATTACCGCAAGAACAAGGGCATAGCGGCGCCCATGCCCGAGAAGATGGGCAAGAAGAAGCACTACTAGGCGCGCTAGAGCCCCTCGGCGAGGATCAGCCTCGATTTCGAGGCCTTCTTGCGGATCGCCAGCGCGGGCGCGTATTCGGGCGATTCGTACCACTTGCGCGCCTGCTCCAGGCTCGGAAATTCGACGATCACGAAGCGCGGCGGTGCCCATCCGCCTTCCTTGGTTTCGGTCTTGCCTCCGCGGGTGAGGAACCTGCCGCCGTACTTCTGGATCGTGGCGGGCACCAGCTTGCGGTACTCCTCGTAGGCGGCCGGGTCGGTGACTTGCACCTCGGCGATGACATATCCGGGCATGGCGATCCTCCGTTGGGTTTGACGCAGTTTACCGTGGCGCCGGCTCGGGCAGGCAGGCGTGCTGGCCGTTCCCTGCGTCGACGATGCGCACGGCGACGCCGTACATGCGGCGCAGCGTTTCGGGCCGGATGACCTCGCGTGGCGCGCCCACCTCCAGGGCGCGGCCCTCGGCGAGCAGCAGGGCGCGCTGCGCGCACAGGAAGGCGTGGTCCGGATCGTGGGTGGAGAACAGCACCGCGATGCCGCGCCGGGCGAGCTCGCCGATCCGATCCAGGACCCGCAACTGGTTGCCGAAATCCAGGCTGGCGGTGGGCTCGTCCATCACCAGCAGCACCGGGTCCTGGGCCAGTGCGCGCGCCACCAGCGCGAGCTGTCGCTCGCCGCCGGAGATCTCGGTGAACGGCCTGTGCGCGAGGTGCTCGATGCCGAGAGAGGCGATGGCGCGCTCGGCCACTTCCCGGTCGCGCGCGGCCGGGGAGGCGAAGGCACCCAGATGCGCAGTGCGTCCCATCAGCACCATTTCGCGCACCGTGAATGCGAAGGTGCCGACGTGCGCCTGCGGCACGTAGCCGACACGGCGCGCGATTTCGGTCCGGGTCAGCGCTTCAAGCGGCGCGCCTTGCACCCGCACCGTGCCGCCGAGCGGCGGCAGCAGGCCCAGCAGGGTGCGGAAGAGCGTCGTCTTGCCGCCGCCGTTCGGCCCGAGAACGCACATGACCTCGCCCGCGGCGAGCGTGAAGCCGATGCCCTGGCCGACGACGCGACCGGCAAAGCCAAAGGCGAGCGAATCGACCTCGAGCATCACCATCCGCGGCGCGACAGCGCGAACAGCCAGAGGAAGAACGGTGTGCCGATGAGTGCGGTCAGCACTCCGGGCGGAACTTCGATCGGAGCGATCGTGCGGCACAGCGTGTCGACCGCGAGCAGAAACGCGGCCCCGATCAGCATCGAGAGCGGCAGCAGCCGGCCGAAATGCGGGCCGACCACGAGCCGAGCAGCGTGCGGGATCAGCAGGCCCACCCAGCCGATGATGCCGCTCACGGCCACCGCGGCCGCGGTCATAAGTGTCGCGGCCGCAACCACCACGCTGCGCAGGCGCCTAGTGTCCACGCCGAGCGCGCGCGCCTCGTCGTCCGGCAGCGATAGCAGGTTCACGCGCCAGCGCAGCAGTAGCATCGGCGCCAATCCCGCCAGCGCGAGCGGCGCTGCGACAGCGAGATCCTGCGGCGCGATCGCGGCGAGGCTGCCAAGCAGCCAGAACGTGATCGCGGGCAGCTGGTTGTAGGGATCCGCGAGATACTTGAGCAGCGCAATTGCGGAGCCGAGCAGGGTGCCGATCACGACCCCGGTGAGCACGAGCGCGAGCATGGGCTCGTGCCCGCGCATGCGCGATCCGATCCAGTAAACCAGCGCCACCGCAGCCAGGCCGCCGCCGAACGCGAACAACTGGGTCGCGAATACGCCGAGCGAGAGGAATATCGCTCCCACCGCGCCGAGTGCGGCGCCGGTCGAAACGCCGAGGATGTCGGGTGAGACCAGCGGGTTGCGGAACATGCCTTGGTAGGCCGTACCGGCTGCGGCGAGCGCCGCCCCGACCAGCAACGCCGACAGCACTCGAGGACCGCGGATCTCGAACAGCACCGTCCGCGCTGTCGGCGGCAGGGCCTGCGATTTGCCGATGAGCAGGTCGATCAGCTGGCCGATCGGGACTGGATAGCGTCCGACCGTGAACGCGAGCGCGGTCAGCGCCAGTAGCGCCGCGAGCGCGAGTACGTAGGCGAGCAGGGTCGACCTCACCGGGGCAGCACTCCGGGTTCGCCCAGCAGCGCGTCGAGCTGCGCGGGAGTCGGCTCGCGGTGGTAGAAGAGCTGGTAGAACTCGGCGACCTTGGCGCGCAGGTCGAAGTCGAAGGCCCGCGGGTAGAGCAGCTTTCCGGCCCACCAGACCCCAAGCAGGCGGTTGGCGCCGGGCGGGAAGTCGAACCAGCCGAAAGGTAGGTGCGGCGAAAGGTACACGCGCTGCGTCTCCACCGCCCGCACGGCGCGCCAACGCGGATCTTGCCGGGCGGCGCGCCAGAAGTCCGGATCGGTGGTGAGGATCACCTCCGGGTTCCAGAGCAGGATCTGCTCGATCGGCACTGCGACCAAACCCGCGCGCGCCTCCTCGGCGACGTTGACCGCGCCTAGGAAGTCGAGCACCTCCACGTTGATCGAGCCGCCTCCTCCGGTTTGCAGTCCCGCTATGCCGCGGCCATAGTAGACGCGCGGACGGGCATCGCGCGGGACCAGCGCAACCCGACGGCGCGCGTCGGCCAGCTCGGCCTCGTACCATGTGGCCAGGCGCTCGGCGCGCGCCTGCTCGCCCATCAGGCGCCCGAGGGCGCGCAATGTCGCGGGCGTTGCCTCGATGCGGCCGTCGAACAGCGCGTACGGGATGCCGGTCTGCGCCTCGACCCGCTCAGCCAGCGACGCAAAGTACGGACTGGTCGAGCCCACGTCGACGATGAGCTGTGGTCGCGCGCGGAGCACCGTTTCGACGTTGGCGCTGTTGCCGCGGCCGGTGAGGCGCCCGAGCTCGGGGAGCCGGGCCGCGTCGGGCGGAAGAAACGCCGCCTCGTCCGGGCGCAGCGCGCGCGTCCAGCCGAGGAGCTTGTGCGGATCGATCGCATATACCAGGAGGCTCGCCGGAGGACCGGCCGCGTAAACGCGCTGCGCCGGCGCGGCGAGGCGGATCTCGCGGCCCGTGGCGTCGACCACCGCCGTCGCGGCCCGCGCCGATGACGCAAGCAGCGCCGCGCAGACGAGCAGACCGGAGAGAGGGCGCATCCTGGGGGCGAGTTTACCCGCCCGGCATACAATGCCGCCATGCGCGGTGCCAAGCTCGCCCCCAAGATCCGCGTGCTCGTTGGAGCTGTCGTCGCGGTCGGCCCGGGCCGCGCCAACCTGCTCGAATCGATCGCACGCACGGGATCGATCTCGGCCGCGGCGCGTGAGATGGGCATGTCCTACCGGCGAGCCTGGTTGCTGGTTGCGGCGCTGAATGGCTGTTTCAGGAAACCTCTCGTCGAGCGCGCCATTGGAGGGCAGGGCGGCGGCGGCGCGCGCCTGACCGCGCAGGGGGCGGAGGTTCTGCGCCTTTACAGGAGCATGGAAGTCAAAGCCGCACGCAGCGTGCGGCCCGAGCTGGCACGCCTCGCGCGCGAGCTGCGTCGCGGCTAGCGCTCTCCGAATAGACACTTGACGTCCTCGTCGTGCGCGGCTAGCGTTATATCCGTCTGTATATAAAGAGGAAGAGTCAATGTTGCGCAAGATCGTTCTCGCGGTTGTGTTCCTGTGCTTTGCGCCGTACGCGACGGCGCAGCAAGTCACGGTCTTTGGCGCGGCGAGCTTGAAGAACGCGCTCGACGCGCTCGCCGCGGCCTTCGAGCGCGCGCGCGGCGCGAAGGTGCTGACTTCGTACGCGTCCAGCTCCACGCTCGCCAAGCAGATCGAGCACGGCGCGCCGGCGGACGTGTTCATCTCGGCGAACGTGAACTGGATGGACTACCTCGCGCAGCGCAAGCTGATCGTCGACGCTTCGAGGGTCGACCTGCTGCGCAACGCCCTGGTGCTGGTGGCCCCGTCGACGAGCGACGCAAGAGTCGAGATCGAGCCGGCTTTCCCGCTCCTCAAGCTGCTCGGCAGCGGCAAGCTCGCGATGGGGGATCCGTCCCACGTCCCCGCCGGCCAGTACGGCAAGGCGGCGCTGGTATCGCTCGGCGTGTGGGACTCGGTGTCCGATCGCATCGCTGCCGCGGACAACGTGCGCGCGGCGCTCGCGCTGGTCTCGCGGCGCGAAGTCCCGCTGGGTATCGTGTACGCCACGGACGCCGCCGCCGATCGCGGGGTGCGCGTCGTGGCCGAGTTCCCCGCGGGTTCGCATCCACCGATTGTCTACCCGGCGGCGCTGGTGGCGCCCGGCGCCAGCCCCGCCGCGCAGAAGTTCCTCGCGTACCTGCGCTCGCGGGAAGCCTCCCCGATCTTCCGGAAATACGGCTTCGTCCCGATAGAATAGGGAATGCTTGTACCGACGCCTGAGGAGCTGGAGGCGATCCGGCTTAGCCTGAAGGTGGCGGCTTTGAGCGTCACGGCGAGCCTGCCGATCGCGGTCGCGGCCGCGTGGTTGCTCGCCAGGCGCGAATTCCCCGGCAAGACGCTGCTCGACGCGTTCGTGCACCTGCCCCTCGTGCTGCCGCCGGTGGTCGTGGGCTACTTCCTGCTGCTGCTGTTCGGCCGCTACGGGCCGATCGGCGGGCCGCTGGAGCGATGGTTCGGCGTGGTGTTCGCGTTCCGCTGGACCGGCGCCGCGCTGGCTGCGGCAGTGATGGGTTTTCCGTTGATGGTGCGCGCGATGCGGCTTTCGCTCGAGGCGATCGACGTGCGGCTCGAGGCGGCCGCCCGGACGCTCGGCGCGGGTCCGCTCGCGGTGTTCTTCGGCGTCACGCTGCCGCTCGCGATGCCCGGGGTCATCACCGGCGCGATGCTCTCTTTCGCGCGCGGCCTGGGGGAGTTCGGCGCCACAATCACATTCGTCTCGAACATCCCGGGCGAGACCCGCACCTTGCCGATCGCGATCTATACCTACACGCAGGTGCCGGGCGGCGACCCGCAGGCGCTTCGGCTGAGCCTGATCGCGGTCGTGCTTTCGCTCGGCGCCCTGTTCGCCTCTGAAGTGCTGGCGCGGCGCACCCAGCGGCGGGTCAGGGGCCTCGATGCTCAGGGTTAGCGCGGCGCTGCGGCTCGGCGCGTTCCAGCTCGATGCGCAGTTCGAGGCTGAGGGCGGCGTGACCGCTCTGTTCGGCCGTTCGGGCTCGGGCAAGACCTCGCTCGTCAACATCATCGCCGGATTGCTGCGCCCCGAGCGCGGCCGGATCGAGCTGGACGGGCAGACGCTGTTCGACTCGGAGCACGGGATCGACGTTCCGGCCGAGCGTCGCCGCATCGGCTACGTGTTCCAGGAGGGGCGGCTGTTTCCGCACCTCACGGTGCGACAGAACCTGCTGTTCGGCCGCTGGTTCAACCGCGCTGCCGGGCCCCGGATCGAGTTCGAGCAGGTGGTCCAGTTGCTCGGGATCGACCATCTGCTCGCGCGCCGGCCCGGTGCGCTCTCGGGAGGCGAGAAGCAGCGCGTCGCCATCGGGCGCGCGCTACTCGCCGGTCCGCGCCTGCTGCTGATGGACGAG
>DATIZK010000084.1:0-18616 GCA_035517095.1 Burkholderiales bacterium | reverse complement strand
GGTCGCGCGCGAGGCGCTCAAGCACGTCGTCGAGGACGCGGTGGTGGGCGTCGGCTCGGGCTCGACGGTCAACTTCTTCATCGATGCCCTGGCGGGGATCAAGGGACGCATCGAGGGCGCGGTGGCAGCCTCCGAGGCGAGCGCCGAGCGCCTCAAGCGCCAGGGCATCAGGGTGTTCGATCTGAACAGCGTCGATGCGCTGCCGGTCTACGTCGACGGCGCGGACGAGGTGAACGAGCACCTGTACATGATCAAGGGCGGCGGCGGCGCGCTCACGCGCGAGAAGATCGTGGCCGCGGTCGCCAGGCGCTTCGTGTGCATCTGCGACGCCTCGAAGCTGGTGCCGGTACTGGGCAAGTTCCCGCTGCCGGTGGAGGTGATCCCGATGGCGCGCAGCTACGTCGGGCGCGAGCTGCTCAGGCTCGGCGGCCAGCCCGAGCTGCGCGAGAACTTCCGCACCGACAACGGCAACCTGATCATCGACTGCTACGGCCTGAGCATCGTCGACCCGCCCGGGCTCGAAGCCCAGCTGAACAACATCGCCGGCGTGGTCAGCAACGGCATCTTCGCGCGCCGCGGCGCCGACCTGCTGCTGCTGGGCGGGCCGCAGGGGGTGCGCAGCCTCACTGTCATGCAACCGTAATGAGGCTATACTAAATTCCTCTGCTTACTGCGTAGAATCCATGGCCGAGCACACCTCCAAGCAATTCGACGCCGAGCTGGAAAGCGTACGCTCGCGCGTGCTGCACATGGGCGGAATGGTCGAGCAGCAGATCACGCGCGCGATGGAGGCGCTGATCTCGGGCGACATGGACCTGATCGAGAAGACGATCGCCGACGATCACCGCGTCAACGCGCTCGAAGTCGAGCTGGACGAGTCCTGCAGCCACATCATCGCGCGCCGCCAGCCGGCGGCGGGCGACCTGAGGCTGCTGATCACGGTGATCAAGACCATCACCGACCTGGAGCGCATCGGCGACGAGGCGGAAAAGATCGCGCGCATGGCCAAGCTGATCCACAGCGCGGGACGCATGCACATGCCGCGCATGGACCTGTCGAACGTTGCCGACCGCGCGCTCGCGATGCTGCGCCAGTCGCTCGACGCCTTTGCGCGGCTCGACGTGAGCGAGGCGATGGCGGTAGTGCGTCAGGACAGCGCGGTAGACGACCAGTTCCGCGCCATCATGCGGCAGCTCATTACGTTCATGATGGAAGACCCGCGCACCATCACCCGCTCGCTGGAAATCCTGTTCATCGCCAAGGCGATCGAGCGTATCGGAGACCACTCCAAGAACATGGCCGAGTACGTCATCTACATGGCCAAGGGCCGCGACGTGCGGCACGTCTCGCTGGACGAGATGGAAAAGGAAATCCTGGAGTAGCGCGGCGGGTTACTTCGTCTGCGTCGGCGGCACGTAGCCCTGTGCGACGTCGGCGCCCTCGCCGAAGAAGTGCTTTTCCATCTGCTCGGCCAGATACTTGCGCGCCTTCGGGTCGGCCAGGTTGAGCCGGTTCTCGTTGACCAGCATCGTCTGGTGGCGCAGCCACTGCTGCCAGGCCTCCTTGGAGACGTTCTCGTACAGCCGCTTGCCCAGCTCGCCCGGATAGGGCGGCAGGTCGAGTCCTTCGGCTTCGCGCCCGAGCTTGACGCATTTGACCATTCTTGCCATGGGGGTTCCGTTCGGTTCGTTGCGCCAGATTATATTCTCTTGACGAACACCTTCGAGCCCCGCTTCCAGTTGTACAGCTCGCGCCGCTCGGCCGGCAGCGCCGCCACGTCGGCCGCGACGAAGCCCTGGTCGAGGAACCAGTGCGCCGCGCGCGTGGTCAGCGCGAAGATCCTGCGCAGGCGCAGGGCCTTGGCGCGATCCTCGCAGGCCTGCAGCAGGAGCTCGCCGATCCCCGCGTCGCGGTAGTCCGGCGTCACTGCCACGCAGGCGAATTCCGCGCTCTTGGCGGAGGGGAAGGGGTACAACGCCGCGCAGCCGAGCAGCACGCCATCGTGCTCGATCACCTGGAAGTTGCCGATCTCGCGCTCGAGCAGCTCGCGGCTGCGCTTGACCAGCGTGCCGTCGGCTTCGAGCGGCTCGATCAGGGAGATGATCGAGCCGATGTCCTCGACCCGCGCAGGCCGCAGCTTCTGCACCGGGTCGGCGGTGAGCATGGTGCCCACGCCGTAGTGCGTGAACAGCTCCAGCAGCATCGCGCCCGGGGCGCGGCGCGTGATGAGGTGCGCACGCCCGACGCCGGCCGCCAAGGCGCGCAGCGCGTGCTCGAGCGCGCGCGTGGTCGACGCGCCGAGATCGCCCTTTTTCAGCAGCGCCTGCGCCTCGCGCGCGGTCAGCTCGGCCAGCACCTCGCCCTTGCGGTCGGTGGGCAGCCGGTCGGTGAAGATGAGCAGCTTGTCGGCCTTGAGCGCGACCGCGACGCTCTCGGCCACGTCCTCCCAGGCGAGGTTGAAGACCTCGCCGGTGGGCGAGTAGCCGATGTTGGGCGCCAGCACCACCTCCCCGGCGTCGAGCCGCCGCGCGATCGCCGTGGCGTCGACCTTGCGCACCGCGCCGGTGAACTGGAAGTCGGTCCCGTCGAGAACGCCGATCGGGCGCGCGGTGATGAAGTTGCCCGAAGCGACGCGGATCCTGGCTCCCGCCATCGGGGAGTTGGGCAGGCCCTGCGACAGCAGCGCCTCGATTTCGACCCGCAGCACTCCGGCGGCGTGCTTGACAGCCATCAGCGCCACCTCGTCGGTCACGCGCAGGCCCATGGCGTAATGCGAGCGCTGCTTCTTGGACTTGAGCTCGGCTTCGATCTGCGGCCGTGCACCGTGCACCAGCACCAGGCGGATGCCCAGGGCCGCGAGCAGGTTCAGGTCGTGCACGAACTGCGCGAAGCGCACTCGCTCGGTCACCAGCTCGCCGCCGAAGGCGATCACGAAGCTGCGGCCGCGGAACGCGTGCACGTAGGGCGCGGCCTGGCGGAACCAGCGCACGAAGGCTTCGGGGTTCGGCGGAGAGCTCATGCGGTTCGGGGTTGTCGCGGTTCGCGCGATTCTAAGCTCAATAGTCGCCGGCGAGCGCGTTTAGCGCGGCGAGCGCCGCCAGCGCCGCAGTTTCTGTTCGCAGCACGCGCGGCCCGAGCCGCACCGGCTCGAAGCCGGCGCCGATCAGCAGCGCTTCCTCTGCGGCGCTGAACCCGGCCTCCGGGCCGGCGGCGAGGACGACTTCGCCTTCGATGCCCGCGGCGGCAGCGCGCAAGCCGCGCCTTGCCCCGGGAGACAGGAGCAGCCGCGTCCCGGGACGCGGATTGCGGCAGTACTCGGCCAGCGGCGTTAGCGCGAGGAGCATGGGCAGGCGATTGCGGCCGCACTGCTCGCAGGCTGCGATCACGATCCGGCGCCAGTGTTCGGCCTTCACCGCGGCGCGCGCGGCATCGAGCTTGACTACCGTCTTCTCGGCGAGGACCGGCTGGATTGCGGCGACGCCGAGCTCGACCGCCTTCTGCAGCGTCAGGTCCATGCGCTCCCCGGAGGATACCGCCTGCACCAGGGTAACCCGCAGCGGTGACTCGCGCTCCACGTCGCGCCGCGCGGCGACCTCGGCTTCGACGCGCTCGCGCGCGGCGGCGATAATCCGCGCGTCGTATTCGCCGCCGCGGCCGTCGAACAGGGTCAGCGCCTCGCCGGCGCGCAGCCGGAGGACGTGGGTCGCGTGGTGCGCCGCGCGCGGCGTGAGCGTGAGCCGGATGCCGGCCTGCAGCGGTCCCTCGTGGTACAGGCGCGGCGCGCGGGCGGGCTTTGGTCGCATGCTATGATTTTCGCATGGTGAGCCTGAACACATCGGTGTGCGATTTCGGCTGGAAGGCGGTCGATTTCGACCTGCCCGGGGTCGACGGCAAGCGCCACAGCCTTTCGAGCGCGCGCGGGCCGAACGGCCTGCTGGTGATGTTCATCTGCAACCACTGCCCGTACGTCAAGGCGGTGATCGACCGCATCGCGCGCGACTGCCGCGATCTCGCCGGCCAGGGCATCGGCTCGATCGGCATCATGTCGAACGACCCGGAGGACTACCCCGAGGACTCGTTCGAAAACATGCAGCGCGTGGCGCGGGAGAAGAAATTCCCGTTTCCCTACGTGTTCGACCAGACGCAGCAGGTGGCGAGGGCCTACCGCGCGGTCTGCACGCCGGATTTCTTCGGCTTCAACGCGAAGCTCGAGCTGCAGTACCGCGGCCGCCTGGACGCCTCGCGCCGCGAGGCGGTTGCGGGCGCGAAACGCGAGCTTTACGAGGCGATGCTGCAAATCGCTCGAACCGGTGAAGGTCCGCGCGAACAGACTCCGTCTGTCGGCTGCTCAATCAAGTGGCGCTGAGCGTCACATGGTCGCGCCCAGCACCCAGGGCGCGAACTCGTCCTCGCCGTAGCCGAAGGCTTCGCTCTTGGTCTGCTCGCCCGAGGCGGTCCTGAGCACCAGGCGGAAGAAATTCTCCGCCGCCTGCTGGATGCTCTCGCGCCCGTCGACGATGGTGCCGCAGTTGAAGTCCATGTCGTCTTCCTGGCGCGCGTAGAGCGCGCTGTTGGTGGCGAGCTTGAGCGAAGGCGCGGGCTTGCAGCCGTAGGCCGAGCCGCGGCCGGTGGTGAAGCAGATCAGGTTCGCGCCGCCCGCGACCTGGCCGGTGGCCGAGACCGGGTCGTAGCCCGGCGTGTCCATGTAGACGAAGCCCTTGGCGGTGACCGGCTCGGCGTATTCGTACACGTCGACCAGATTCGTGGTGCCCCCTTTCGCCACCGCGCCGAGGGACTTCTCCAGGATCGTGGTGAGGCCGCCCGCCTTGTTGCCGGGCGAGGGGTTGTTGTTCATCTCGTTGCCGTTGCGCCGCGTGTACTCCTCCCACCAGCGGATGCGCGCGATAAGCCTTTCCCCGACTTGCCTCGAAATCGCCCTTCTAGTCAGCAAGTGCTCAGCGCCGTAGATTTCCGGCGTTTCGGACAGGATCGCGCTGCCGCCGTGGCGCACCAGCAGGTCGACCGCCGCGCCGAGCACCGGGTTGGCGCTGATCCCGGAGTACCCGTCGGAACCGCCGCATTGCAGCCCGAGCGTGAGGTGGCTCGCGGCAACGGTCTCGCGCTTGACCCGGTTCGCCTCGGGCAGGATCGCCTCGATGCGCGCGATGCCCTCGCGCACCGCCTTCGCCGTGCCGCCCTTGTCCTGGATCGTGAAACTGCCGAAGCCGTCGCGGCGCTCGAGCTTCTGCGCCGAGAGCAGGTTGCTGATCTGATTCGCCTCGCAGCCCAGGCCCACCACCTGTACCGCGCAGAAGTTCGGATGGCGCGCGTAGCCCGCCATCGTCCGCCGCAGCACGTCCATCGGCTCGCCCTCGCTCGCCATGCCGCAGCCGGTCTTGTGCGTGAGCGCCACCACCCCATCGACGTTCGGATAGGCCTCAAGCCGTCCCTCGAAGTGGCGCGCGATCATGCGCGCCACGGTGGCCGAGCAGTTGACGCTGGTGAGGATGCCGACGTAGTTGCGCGTCGCGACGCGCCCGTCGGCGCGCACGATGCCCTGAAAAGTTGCCTGCGGTGTTATGTAGTCCGTTTCCTTCTTGTCCGAACAGAACGAATAATCTCGCGCGAAGTCGCCCATGGCCAGGTTGTGCACGTGCACGTGCTCGCCGGCGCGGATCGCGCGCGTGGCAAAGCCGATGATCTGGTCGTAGCGTCTTACCGCTGCGCCCTGCGCCAGGTCGCGCACCGCGACCTTGTGCCCGGCCGGAATGGCGTCGGACGCGCGCACGCTCTCCTTCGCCAGCAGCGTGCCGACGGGGATTTCGAGGCGCGCGATGACGACGTCATCGTTCGGGTGGAGACGAATTGTCAGGTCGGCGGCCTGCAGCATGGCATGCCTCCTTCAGTGATTGTCTCGTGGAACCAAGGGCCCGCTCTTGCCGACCAGGAAGTCGAGGTCGGCGCCGTCGCTCGCCTGCAGCACGTGGTCGTGATACAGCTTCCAGTAGCCGCGCTCGAGCGCCGGCCCGGGCGCTTTCCAGCGTCTCTTGCGTTTCTGCAACTCAGACCTGGAAACCATCAAATTCAATTTCCGCTTGGCGACGTCGAGCTCGATGATGTCGCCGTTCTCGACCAGCGCCAGCACGCCGCCCGCGGCCGCCTCGGGCGCCACGTGCAGCACCACGGTGCCGTAGGCAGTGCCGCTCATGCGCGCATCCGATATCCGCACCATGTCGGTCACGCCCTTCTTCAGCAGCTTGGGCGGCAGCGGCATGTTGCCGACCTCGGCCATTCCCGGGTAGCCCTTGGGGCCGCAGTTCTTGAGCACCATGATGCTGCGCGCGTTGATCTCGAGCTTCGGGTCGTCGATGCGGCGGTGGAAATCCTCTATGTTCTCGAACACGACCGCCTTGCCGCGATGCTTCATCAGCCTGGGCGTGGCGGCCGAGGGCTTGATGATCGCGCCCCCCGGGCACAGGTTGCCGCGCAGCACCGCGATGCCGGTGTTCTTCTTGAACGGCTTCTTGAAGCTGTGGATCACGTCGCGGTTCCAGCACGGCGCGTCCTTGTTGTTGGCCCAGATCGTCTCGCCGTTCACCGTCAGCGCGTTCTTGTGCAGCAGGCCCGCCTCGCCCAGCTCGCGGATCACCGCCGGCAGGCCTCCGGCGTAGAAGAAATCCTCCATCAGGTACTTGCCCGAGGGCATCAGGTTCAGCAGCGTGTGCACGTTGCGCCCGCAGCGATCCCAGTCCGCGATTTTCAGATCCACGCCGATGCGGCGCGCGATCGCGATCAGGTGAATCACCGCGTTGGTCGAGCCGCCGATCGCGGCGTTTACCCGGATCGCGTTCTCGAACGCCTGCTTGGTGAGGATCTTCGACAGCGTCAGGTTCTCCTTCACCATCTGTACGATGCGCCGTCCCGCGGCGCGCGCGAGCACGTTGCGCCGCGCGTCCACCGCCGGGATCGCGGCGTTGCCGGGCATGCCGACGCCGAGCGCCTCGACCATCGACGCCATGGTCGACGCCGTTCCCATGGTCATGCAGTGACCGTGGGAGCGGTGCATGCACGATTCGGCCTCGTGGAACTCCTCCAGGCTGATCTTGCCCGCGCGCAGGTCCTCGGACATCGACCAGACGTTGGTGCCCGAGCCGATGTCGGTGCCGCGGTACTTGCCCGAGAGCATCGGTCCGCCCGAAACCGCGATCGCGGGCAAATCGACGCTCGCGGCGCCCATCAGCAGCGACGGGGTGGTCTTGTCGCAGCCGACCAGCAGCACCGTGCCGTCGAGCGGATTGCCGCGGATCGATTCCTCGACGTCCATGCTGGCGAGGTTGCGGTAGAGCATCGCGGTCGGGCGCAGCAGCGTCTCGCCGAGCGACATGACCGGAAACTCGAGCGGGAAGCCGCCCGCCTCGAGCACCCCGGCCTTGACGTGCTCCGCGATGACGCGGAAGTGCGTGTTGCAGGGCGTGAGCTCGGACCAGGTGTTGCAGATGCCGATCACCGGCCGGCCGTCGAACTGGTCCTGCGGCACGCCGCGGTTCTTCACCCAGCTGCGGTAGATGAAGCCGTAGATGTCCTCGCGCCCGAACCACTGGACGCTGCGCTGCGTTGGAGTCTTTTTCGCCATGTCAGTATGTCGCCCTGCCGCCGGAAATGTCGAACACCGCGCCGGTCGAGAACGAGCAATCCTCGGAGGCCAGCCAGCAGGCCAGCGCGGCGATCTCCTCGACCTTGACGAAGCGCCCCATCGGAATCTTGGACAGCATGAATTTGGCGAACTCGGGCGTCACCTGCTCGAGGATCGCGGTCTGTGCCGCCGCCGGCGTGACGCAGTTGACCAGGACTCCGCTCTGCGCCAGCTCCTTGCCGAGCGCCTTGGTGAACGCGATCAGACCGCCCTTGGCCGCCGCGTACGCGGCGGCGTTGGGATTGCCCTCCTTGCCGGCGATCGACGCGATGTTGACGACGCGGCCGTAGCCCGTCTTGACCATGCAGGGCACGACCGCGCGGCTGCAAAGAAAGGGGCCGTTCAGGTCGATGTCGATGACGCGCTTCCATTCCTGGATCGGATAGTCGACTACGGCCGCGGTCGGCCCGGCGATGCCGGCGTTGTTCACCAGCACGTCGATCTTGCCCAACGCCTCGAGCGTGCTGCGGGTGGCGCGTTCGATCGCGGCGGCGTCGGCCACGTCGATCGCCTCGCCGCTCGCGTTGCGACCGAGCGCAGCGAGCGCCGCCGCGAGCAGCTTGTCGTCGCGATCCCAGATGCGAACCTTCGCCCCGGAGGCCAGCATCCGTTGCGCGATGGCGAGGCCGATGCCCTGGGCGCCGCCGGTGACGACGGCGATGCGGCCCGCAAAATCGAGCTGGTTCATCTTCCTCCCCGGATCGAACGGAGTCGAAAGTGTACCGCTTCGCGCCGCGGCTTACCGCTATAATCGTTGCCCCGCGATCTAGGAGAACCCAGTGCCCGGAAGGCTTGCCGGCAAGACTGCATTCATTACCGCCGCGGGGCAGGGCATCGGCCGCGCCGCCGCACTCGCCTTCGCGCGCGAAGGCGCGAAGGTATGGGCAACCGACCTAAACCCGAAGACGGTCGCCGAGATCGAAGGCAAGGACGGCATCCGCGCGCGCGTGCTGGACGTGACCGACGAGGGCGCGATCGCGAAGATCGCGGCCGAGGTCGGTCCGATCGACGTGCTGTTCAACTGCGCCGGGTTCGTCCACCACGGCACGATCCTCGATTGCACGCCGAAAGACTGGGATTTCAGCTTCAACCTGAACGTGAAGTCGATGTACCTGGTCACGCGCGCCTTCCTGCCCGCGATGCTGAAGAAAGGCGGCGGCTCGATCATCAACATGTCGTCGATCGCATCGAGCGTGAAGGGATTGCCGAACCGCTTCGTGTACGGCGCGACCAAGGCCGCGGTGATCGGCCTCACCAAGGCGATCGCGGCGGACTACGTCAGGCAGGGCATCCGCTGCAACTGCATCGGGCCCGGCACGGTCGACACGCCTTCGCTGCACGATCGCATCAAGGCCTTTCCCGATCCCGTCCAGGCGAGGAAGGATTTCATCGCGCGCCAGCCCATGGGGCGCCTCGGCACGGTGGACGACATCACGGGAATCCTGGTTTTTCTGGCATCCGACGAGTCGCTGTTCGCGACCGGGAACATGTATTCAATCGACGGAGGAATGACGATATGAAGCTGTGCCGCTATGGCAAATCCGGATTCGAGAAGCCGGGCGCGATCGACGCCGAGGGAAGGCTGCGCGATCTTTCCAAGGTGGTGTCCAACATCGGCCCGAACGAGCTGGCTCCGCGCGGGCTCAAGATGCTGTCCAAGGTGAAGCCCGAAACCCTGCCGATCGTGAACGGCACCCCGCGCCTGGGCGTGCCCTACGTCGGCATCGGCAAGTTCGTCGCGATCGGGCTGAACTACTCCGACCACGCGAAGGAGGCCGGACAGCCGATCCCGAGCGAGCCGGTGGTGTTCATGAAGGCGACCACCTGCATCAATGGTCCCTACGATGACGTGATCCAGCCCGTGGCCTCGACCAAGCTCGACTGGGAAATCGAGTTGGGCGTGGTGATCGGCAGCAAGGCGCAGTACGTGTCGGAGGACAGGGCGCTGGAGCATGTCGCGGGATACTGCGTGGTGAACGACGTATCCGAGCGCGCCTTCCAGATGCAGAGCTCGCAATGGGACAAGGGCAAGGGCTGCGACAGCTTCGGCCCGATCGGCCCCTGGCTGGTCACGACGGACGAGATCACCGATCCGCAGACCCTGGACATGTGGCTCGACGTCAACGGCAAGCGCATGCAGTCCGGCAACACCCGCACCATGATCTTCGGCGTGGCGCATCTCGTGTCCTACGTCAGCCGCTATATGACGCTGATGCCGGGCGACATCATCACCACCGGCACGCCGCCGGGGGTGGGGCTGGGGATGAAGCCGCCGGTGTTCCTGAAGGTGGGCGACGTGATGACGCTCGGCATCAAGGGCCTCGGCGAGCAGCGCCAGAAGGTGGTCGCCTACGCCGGCTGAGCTTCAGCAGCTGCGCATCGACGGCGAGCGCCTGTGGCGGTCGTTGATGGCGCTCGCGCGCATCGGCGCGACGTCTCGGGGCGGCGTCAAGCGCCTCACCCTCACCGACACCGACCGCGAAGCGCGCGACCTGTTCGCGCGCTGGGCGCGCGAGGCCGGGCTCGTGGTCGAAGTGGACGCGATCGGCAACATGTTCGCGCGCCGCGCGGGCCGCGACGCGTCGCTCGCGCCGGTCGCGATGGGCAGCCACCTCGACAGCCAGCCCTCGGGCGGCAAGTTCGACGGCGCGTACGGAGTGATGGCGGGCTTGGAGGTGCTGCGCACGCTGAACGATGCCGGCATCGAGACCCGCGCCCCGCTCGAGGTGGTGTCGTGGACCAACGAGGAGGGCTCGCGCTTCACGCCGGTGATGATGGGCTCGGGCGTGTACGCCGGGGTGTTCCCGCTCGAGCACGTTCTCGAACAAAAGGACGCGAACGGGGCCACCGTGGGAGCTGCGCTGAAATCCATCGGCTACGAAGGCAAGGCGCCCGCGCATCGCCTGGGCGCTTACCTCGAAGCCCATATCGAGCAGGGCCCGGTGCTGGAGGACGCGAACACCACGATCGGCGTGGTGCAGGGCGCGCTCGGCCAGCGCTGGTTCGATTGCGTGATCACCGGCCAGGATGCGCACGCGGGCCCCACCCCGATGGAGCTCAGGAAGGACGCCCTGATCGCCGCCAGCCGCGTGGTGCTGGAAGTGAACCGGATCGCGCTCGCGTTTCCCGACTATGCCAGGGGCACGGTCGGCTCGATGCAGGTCAAGCCCAATTCGCGCAACGTGGTCCCGGGCGAGGTGCGCATGTCGGTCGAGTTCCGCAACCAGAAGGACGAGACCCTGTCGGCCATGGTGGCCGCGCTGCGCGAGAGCCTGAAGGCGATCGAGTCCGAATGCCGCGTGGCGATCGAGCTCACCGAGGTGACCTACTTCCCGCCCTGCCGCTTCGACCCTTCGATGGTGGACGCGGTGCGCGAGGCGGCCAAGGCGCTGGGCTACACGCGGCGCGACATCGTCTCGGGCGCCGGCCACGACGCCGTGTACGTGGCGCGGGTTGCGCCCACCGCCATGATCTTCGTGCCCTGCGAAGGCGGCATCAGCCACAACGAAATCGAGCACGCGACACCCCAGGACCTGGCCGCCGGGTGTAACGTATTGCTGCACGCGGCGCTCTCGCGCGCCGCCTAGGCCTTTGACGGAGAATCGACCATGAACGAACGCGCACGCTCCGAAGCCGTCGCCCACTCGCTCGAGAATTCGGCTTTCTTCATGCCGTTCTCGGCCAACCGCCAGTTCAAGAAGGCGCCGCGCCTGTTCGCGCGCGCCGAGGGCATCCACTACTACACGCCGGAAGGGCGGCAGGTGATCGACGGCACCTCGGGGCTATGGTGCGTGAACGCCGGGCACTGCCGCCCCAGGATCGTCGAGGCGGTGCAGAAGCAGGTGGCGACGATGGATTTCTCGCCGCCGTTCCAGATGGGGCACCCGGCGGCGTTCGAGTTCGCCGACCGGCTCGCCAAGCTCGCCCCGAAGGGCCTGACGCGCGTGTTCTTCACCAATTCCGGGTCCGAATCGGTCGACACCGCGCTCAAGCTCGCGCTCGCCTACCATCGTGTGCGCGGCGAGGGCCACCGCATGCGCCTGATCGGGCGCGAGCGCGGCTACCACGGGGTAAACTTCGGCGGCACCGCGGTCGGAGGCATCTCGGGCAACCGCAAGATCTTCGGCGCGCTGGTGGCAGGCGTGGACCACATGCGCCACACCCACGACCTGGCGAAGAACGCGTTTTCGCGCGGGCAACCGAAGCACGGCGCCGAGCTCGCCGACGACCTCGAGCGGCTCTGCCAGCTGCACGACGCCTCGACCATCGCCGCCGTGATCGTCGAGCCGGTGGCGTGCTCGACCGGAGTGCTGGTGCCACCCGTGGGCTACCTCGAGCGGCTGCGCGAGATCTGCGACCGGCACGGCATCCTGCTCATTTTCGACGAGGTGATCACCGCCTGGGGGCGCTTGGGCAAGCCCTTCGGCTCGCAGTTCTTCGGCGTCACCCCCGACCTGATCACCACCGCCAAGGGCATCACCAACGCCACGGTGCCGATGGGCGCGGTGTTCATGAAGGAGGAGATCTACCAGGCCTTCATGGGCGGCCCGGAAGGCGCGATCGAGATGCCGCACGGCTACACCTACTCGTCGCATCCGCTCGCCTGCGCGGCGGGACTGGCGACGCTCGAGGTGTACCAGGAGGAGGGTCTGCTGACCCGCGTCGGCGAGCTGGCGGGCTACTGGGAGGAGCAGGCGCACAAGCTCAGGGACCTGCCGAACGTGATCGACATCCGCAACCTCGGCCTGATCGCGGCGGTCGAGTTCGCGCCGCGCCCGGGCGCGCCGGGCACGCGCGGCTTCGACGCCCACCTCAAGGCGTTCGACAAGGGCGCCTACATCCGCTACACGGGCGACATCATCGCGCTCGCGCCGCCGCTCATCATCAAGAAGGCCGAGATCGACCAGCTGTTCGCGATCGTGCGCGAGGTGCTCGCCTCGCTCGCCTGACCGCCGCTCGTCTCGGAAGGCGGCGCTACTTCGCCGCGGCGCGCACCACGCCCAGCCGCCGCCCGCGCGCGGTCTGCTTCACGCGCGGCGGCGCGACCAGGTCGCGCACGTAGTTCGGCAGCGCGAACACGCCTTCGTGCGTCTCGCCGTTGTAGTACCTCAAGTCCTGCAGCCTGCGCTGCTCGATGCGGCGGTCGATCTCGTCCGCGGTATAGGCCTTGGGGTCGAGCTTGTCCGAGCACACCGCCATCGCCCACAGCGAGCCGTAGAGCGGGATGTACATGGTGTAGGGGCGCACGATGCGGAATACGCCGTTCAGGCGCTGCGCCAGCTCGGCGACCCGGTCCGGGCGCGCCACCGGCGAGCCGATGTGCAGCGCGAGCGCGCCGCCGGGGGCGAGCGTGTGGCGCAGCTGCTGGAAGAACGCGGTGGAATAGAGCGCTTCGGCCGGGCCGATCGGGTCGTTCAGGTCGAGCGCGATGAGGTCGAATTTCTCGCTCGTCTCGCGCACGAAGCGCATGCCGTCCTCGATCAGCACGCGCAGCTTCGGGTTGTCGAACACGCCGTTGTGAACCGCGCCGAAGTGCTCCTTGGCGACGCGGATCACGTCTTCGTCGATCTCGACCATCGTCACCTGCTCGACCGAGGGGTGCTTGAGCGCCTCCTCCGAGGAGCCGCCGTCGCCGCCACCGATCACCAGCACTTTTTTCGGCGCGTTGTGCGCGGCGAGCGCGGGGTGGATCAGGTTTTCGTGGTAGACGAATTCCTCCTTCTCGGAGGTCATGTTGAAGCCGTCCAGGCGGAACAGCCTGCCGTACTGGGCGGTATCGAAAATCGCCATCTTCTGGTAGCGGGTCTGCCACTCGCCGAGGCGCCGCCGGGCCCGGATGTAGAAGCCGGTCGAATCGTTCAGCGGCTCCATCAGCAGGTGCTCGCCGCGCTCGATCTCGTGCCGCGCGGCGTCGGTCGGCTGGAAATACTCGATGATCGCGTCGAACACCCTGCGCGCCTTGGCCGAATTATCGGCGCTGTAGTTGCACACGTAGACGTCGAGCGTCAGGCCCCCGGTCTCGGGCCAGGTATGGATCGCCAGGTGCGATTCGGCCAGCACCACCGCGCCGGTGTAGCCCGAGCCCTCGAACTGGTGAATGCTCACGTCCATGATCGTCAGCCCGGAGGCGTTGACCAGCTCGATGCACTTTTCGCGGAAGCGCTTTCCGTCGAGCAGGAGCTGCGGATCGCAGCGGCAGCCGGTGAGGTCACCGATGAGATGCAGACCGTTCATTATTGTTCTCCCCGAAAAACGCGAAGGCGCAACCCAGCGCTCTCACCAGGCTGCGCCCTTCCGTCGCGCCTTGCGGCGCAGAAACGAAAAGCGTGTGTCGTGTTCAATTCGTGCAGGACCCCTCTTGGGCCGCCCCGGCGCCGAATCCGTCGACCGCGCGAAGCTAGACGCCCGTTCCGATTTCGCCCCTGATCTGGCCTGCAAAGGCGTCGATCAGGCTGCGAGCGATCGAGATTTTACTTGGAAGTTTAGGTAATTGGAATACATCGAACCAGCCTGCGGCCTCGATCTCGCCCGCTTGCGGGCGCAGCTCACCCGAGGCCCAGTCGCAGGTGAAGGCGACCATCAGCGAATGCGGGAAGGGCCAAGGCTGGCTGGCGAAATAGCGCAGGTTCGCCACTTCGACGCCGACCTCTTCGGCGACCTCGCGCTGCACGCACTGCTCGAGCGACTCGCCCGGCTCGACGAAGCCCGCGAGCGCGCTGTACATGCCGGCCGGAAAGTGCGGGCCGCGCCCGAGCAGCAGCTCGCGCCCGCGGCGCACTAGCGCCATCACCGCGGGCGCCACGCGCGGGTAGGCCGCCAGCCCGCAGGCCGGGCACACGCGCACGCGCTCGTTCGGCTTCGATTCGGTGCGCGTGCCGCAGCGGCCGCAGAACTGGTGCGTCCTGTCCCAGTCGATCAGCTGCAATGCGCGCCCGGCGAGCGCGAACAGGCGATCGTCCAGCACCGAGAAGAGCGTCCTCAGCCCCTCCCAGCTCGCGCCGCGAGGCGCCGCAGTTTCGCTCGCGACCTCCGCGGCGAAGCAATGCTCGCCGCCGAGCCGGCCCAGATACAGGGTTCGAAGCGCCGCCTCCGCCAGCGGACCCGGCGGCGCGGCAAACGGGAGCCGAGCCCAGCTTGGACGCGCGCGCACGCGCAGGTCGCCGGTCGGGTCCGGGCTCGGCGGGCCGACTTCGACCAGCAGCCGGTCGCCGCAGAACACGAACCAGTGCCCCTGCGCATCCGGGGCCGCCTCGCTCAGGTGCAAAAAGCCCTCGGGGCTGTGGAACGGGAGTCGGATCACCCCCGTAGTCTAACGGCAGGCGCGGCGCCGACCACGCGCTCGATCAGCCCGGCGCCCTGGCGCGCGAGGAATTCCTTGAATGCCTCGGCCGCGGGCGACAGGCGCTTCTTCTCACGGTGAATCACGTACCAGTCGCGCATTACGGGGGTTCCGGCCACGCGCAGCACCGCGAGCCTGCCGGCCGCGAGCTCCAGGCCCGCGGTGTGCAGCGACAGGAAGCTCACCCCCATCCCCGCCATGACCGCCTGCTTGATGGTCTCGTTCGAGCTCATCTCGATCGTTTCCGCCGGCTCGAAGCCATGCGCGGCGAACATGCTCTCCATGGCGCTGCGGGTGCCCGAGCCGCGCTCGCGAATCAGAAAAGTTTCGCCGACGAGGTCGGCGAGCGCGAGGCGCTTCTTGCGCGCGAGCGCATGCTCGGGGGCGGCGATCAGCGCCAGTGGGTGCTTGGCGAAGGGTGCCGCGATCGCGTCCAGGCCGCGCGGCGCGCGCCCCATCACCACCAGGTCGACGCTGTTGTCCGAGAGCTCGCGCACCACGGCCTCGCGGTTGCTGACCGTCAGCCGCACCTTGACCTCCGGGTGGCCGCGCCGGAACTCGGCCAGCAGCTTGGGCGCGAAATACTTCGCGGTGCTGGTGACCGCGATGTGGAGCTCCCCGCCGCCGGCGCCCTTGAGCGCGTTGATCGCCTCCTCGGCCTCGCGCAGCTGGCGCAGCACGATCCGGCTGTGGCGCAACAGCTCCTCGCCGGCGCGGGTCAGGTGCATGCGGCGCCCCATCTGCTCGAACAGCGGCAGGCCGACGTGCTGCTCGAGCTGCTTGAGCTGCAGCGAGACCGCGGGCTGAGTGAGATGCATTTCGCGCGCGGCGCGGCCGAAATGCAGCTGGCGCGCGGCTGCCTCGAAGATGCGCAGTTGTCTGAGGGTGAGGCGGTGCATGGGCTTTCGATCTGCTTATTGGTTCAATTAGAACATTTAAGTAGCCCTTATCACAACGGCGGGCTAACGTGTAGCGGACGACATCTGGAGGATTCCGCCTTGGGCAAGATCGAGCGCTATCGCGCGGGCGTCATGAAATACGCGCAAATGGGTTACTGGGACGCGGGCTACGTGCCCGGCGACACCGACCTGATCGCACTGTTCCGCATCACTCCGCAGGAGGGCGTAGATCCCGAGGAGGCCGCGGCGGCGGTGGCGGGGGAGTCCTCGACCGCCACCTGGACCGTGGTCTGGACCGACCGCCTTACGGCCTGCGACCGCTATCGCGCCAAAGCCTACCGGGTCGACCCGGTGCCCGGAACGCCCGGACAGTACTTCGCCTACATCGCCTACGATCTGGCGCTGTTCGAGCCCGGCTCGATCGCCAACCTGAGCGCCTCGATCATCGGCAACGTGTTCGGCTTCAAGCCGCTCAAGGCGCTGCGGCTGGAGGACATGCGCCTGCCGGTGGCCTACGTCAAGACCTTCGACGGTCCGCCGACCGGCATCGTGGTCGAGCGCGAGCGACTGGACAAGTTCGGCCGCCCGCTGCTCGGCGCGACGGTCAAGCCCAAGCTCGGCCTGTCGGGCAAGAACTACGGCCGGGTGGTGTACGAGGCGCTCAAAGGCGGGCTGGACTTCACCAAGGACGACGAGAACATCAACTCGCAGCCGTTCATGCACTGGCGCGACCGGTTCCTCTACTGCATGGAGGCGGTGAACCGCGCCCAGGCCGCAAGCGGCGAAGTGAAGGGCACCTACCTCAACGTGACCGGCGCGACCATGGAGGACATGTACGAGCGCGCCGAGTTCGCCAAGGAGCTCGGCAGTTGCGTGATCATGATCGACCTGGTGATCGGCTACACCGCGATCCAGTCGATGTCGAAGTGGTCGCGCCGCAACGACATGATCCTGCACCTGCACCGCGCCGGCCATTCGACCTACACCAGGCAGAAGAGCCACGGCGTGTCGTTCCGCGTGATCTCGAAGTGGATGCGCCTTGCCGGCGTGGACCACATCCACGCCGGCACCGTGGTCGGCAAGCTCGAGGGCGACCCGAACTCGGTGCAGGGCTTCTACAACGTGCTGCGCGAGGACCATAATCCGGTCGACCTGCAGCGCGGCCTGTTCTTCGAGCAGGACTGGGCCGGGCTGCGCAAGGTGATGCCGGTGGCCTCGGGCGGCATCCATGCCGGGCAGATGCACCAGCTGCTGCACTACCTGGGCGAGGACGTGGTGCTGCAGTTCGGCGGCGGCACGATCGGCCACCCGATGGGGATCGCCGCCGGCGCGACCGCCAACCGCGTCGCGCTCGAGGCGATGGTGCTGGCGCGCAACGAGGGGCGCGACATCTGGAACGAGGGGCCGCAGATCCTCGAGCAGGCCGCGCGCCGCTGCACCCCGCTCAAGGCGGCGCTCGAGACCTGGAAGGACGTGACCTTCGACTACGCCTCGACCGACACGCCCGATTTCGTGCCCAGCGTGACCCCCGCCTGACCCGGAGACCAGCCATGAGATTGACCCAAGGCACGTTTTCCTTTCTTCCGGACCTGAGCGACGCCCAGATCCGGGCCCAGATCGAGTACTGTCTCGGCCGCGGCTGGGCGGTTTCGGTCGAGTACACCGACGACCCCCACCCGCGCAACGCCTACTGGGAGATGTACGGCATGCCGATGTTCGACCTCAAGGACGCCGCCGGCGTGATGGCCGAGGTCGACGCCTGCCGCAAGACCTTCCCGCGCCACTACGTGAAGGTCAACGCGTTCGACGCGACGCTCGGCTGGGAGGCGCTGCGCCTGTCGTTCATCGTCAATCGCCCGCCCGTCGAGCCGGACTTTCGCCTCGAGCGGGAGGAGGGCGCCGGACGTCTGCAGCGTTACCGGCTGCGCTACTGATGTCCGCAAGCGCGACCGCGGCGCTCGACCTCGAGACCCTGTATCGCGACTCGAACGTCGCGCAGGCGCTCGAGGCGCTCGAGCGCGAGCTGGTCGGCCTGGCGCCGGTGAAGACGCGCGTGCGCGAGATCGCCGCGCTGCTGCTGGTCGAGAAGCTGCGCCGCTCGGTCGGGCTGGAGGCGGGAGCGCCCTCGCTGCACATGAGCTTCACCGGCAACCCGGGTACCGGCAAGACCACGGTCGCCCTGCGCATGGCCGAGATCCTGCACGCGCTCGGCTATTCGAGGAAAGGGCACCTGGTCGCGGTCACGCGCGACGACCTGGTCGGGCAGTACATCGGCCACACCGCGCCCAAGACCAAGGAAGTGCTCAAGCGCGCGATGGGCGGGGTGCTGTTCATCGACGAGGCCTATTACCTGTACCGGCCCGAGAACGAGCGCGACTACGGCCAGGAGGCGATCGAGATCCTGCTGCAGGTGATGGAGAACCAGCGCGATGACCTGGTCGTCATACTGGCCGGCTACAAGGACCGCATGGAAAGGTTCTTCTCCTCCAACCCCGGCATGGCCTCGCGCATCGCGCATCACATCGATTTTCCGGACTACGACGAGCGCGAGCTGCTTGCGATCGCCGCGCTGATGCTCGAGAACATGAAATACCGGCTCGACGCCGGCGGCGAGGCGGCGCTGCGCGAGTACATCGCGCTGAGAAAGACGCGGCCGCACTTCGCCAACGCGCGCTCGATCCGCAA
>DATIZK010000083.1:0-36306 GCA_035517095.1 Burkholderiales bacterium | reverse complement strand
CTGCCGGCCTTTTTTTTCGCCTGCGCTCAGCCCCGCAGCAGCCGCGTTTCGGCCAGCGCCAGGCTCTCGGGCACGCCGAGCAGGATGACGACGTCGCCCGCCTCGAGTCCGCCGACCTCCCCCGGCTCGAGGTTGCGCGCGGCGCCCGGCCGGCGCACCGCCCTGACCTGCACCCCGAGGCCCGCGAGACCGATCCCGTCGAGCGCACGGCCGACCGCGTGCGCACGCGCGCCGAGGGTCACCGCGTGCAGCCGCGGCTGCGCCTCCTCGCCCACGTCGGGCTCGTCGCCCGCGCCGTGGAACAGCCCGCGCAGCATGCCGTAGTGCTCATCGCGCACGCGGCGCATGCGGCGCATGACGCGCGCCAGCGGCACGCCGATCCAGACCAGCGTGTGCGAAGCGAGCATCAGGCCTGACTCGAAGGCTTCGGGCACCACCTCGGAGGCGCCTGCGGCAGTCAGTCTTTCGATGTCGCGCTCCTCGCGCGCGCGCACGATCACCGGAACGGTCGGGTTGAGCGCGTGGATGTTCGCCAGCACCCGCGCCGCCGCGGCCGCGCCGGCAAAGGTGATCACCACCGCCGCAGCGCGCGAGACGCCAGCCGCGACCAGCGACTCGCGCCGCGCGCAGTCGGCGAACACTACCGTATCGCCGGCGAGGGCGGCCTCGCGCACGCGCTCCGGATCGAGGTCGAGCGCTACGTAGCGCACGCCTTCCGCTTGCAGCATGCGCGCCAGGCGCTGCCCGTTGCGTCCGTAGCCCAGGATGATGACGTGCTGCTCGGTCTCGAGCGACTGAACCGCGATGCGGTGCAGCTCGAGCGACCTGGTCATCCACTCCGAGCGCGCCAGCCGCAGCACGATGCGATTGCTGGCGCCGATCACGAACGGCGTCGCCAGCATCGACAGGATCATGGCCGCCAGCAGCGCCTGCAGCATCGGATCCGGGACAATCCCTTCGCCGCGCGCGAGCGCGAGCAGAACGAAGCCGAATTCGCCGCCCTGCGCGAGCGACAGCCCCACGCGCAGCGCGGTCCCCGGTGCGCTGCCGAAGGCGCGCGACAGCAGCGCGATCAAGCCGAACTTCGCGCCCATCAGCAGCGCAAGCAGCAACAGCACCAGCCCCGGCTGGCCGAGCACCAGGCGCGTGTCGAGCAACATGCCGACGGTGACGAAGAACAGGCCCAGCAGCACGTCGCGGAACGACTTGATGTCCTCTTCGACCTGGTAGCGGTACTCGGTCTCGGAGATCAGCATCCCCGCCAGGAATGCGCCCAACGCGAGCGACAGACCCGCCAGGCCGGTCAGAAAAGCGAGCGCGAGCGTGATCAGCAGCACGTTGAGCACGAACAGCTCGGTCGAACGCCGCCGCGCGACGACGCCGAACCAGGCGCGCATCGCCTTGGGGCCTGCGACCAGCAGCACGCCGAGCGCCAGCGCCGCCTTTGCAAGAGCGAGCGCGAGCGCGACGCCGGTCTCGCCGGCGGGCCGGCCCAGGGCCGGAATCAGGATCAGCAGCGGTACCACGGCCAGGTCCTGGAACAGCAGCACGCCGATGATCTCGCGCCCATGCGGCGAATCGAGCTCCATGCGCTCGGCGAGCAGCTTGGAGACGATCGCGGTGGAGGACATCGCCGCCGCCCCGCCCAGCACCAGGCCCGCCTGCCAGGACCCGCCCAGCGCGACCGATGCGAGCACGCACAACGCAACCGTCGCCGACACCTGCATCAGGCCGAGCCCGAACACCACGCGCCGCATCACCAGCAACCGCGGCAGGCTGAACTCCAGCCCGATCGAGAACATCAGGAACACGACGCCGAACTCGGCCAGCCGGCGCGTTTCCTCGCTGTCTTCGATCAGCCCGAGCGCATGCGGGCCGAGCACGAGTCCGGTGACCAGGTAGCCGACGATCGGCGGCAGCGACAGGCTGCGGCACGCAACCACGGCCAGCACGCTGCCGGCGAGCAGCACCAGCACCGGTTGCAGGGCGATACCCGTCGCGTCCATCGGGAAAAAGGGTCGGTTGGGCTATACTTCCTCGCTATGATAAGCGCTTCGTCAACGGCGCTGGAGCTCGCGCGCCGCGTGCTGGCGATAGAGGCCGATGCGGTACGCGCGCTGATCGGCCGCATCGACGAGCGCTTCCTCGACGCCGTATCGCTGATCCTCGGCCGCAGCGGCCGCGTGGTGGTAAGCGGCATCGGCAAGTCCGGGCACATCGCACGCAAAGTCGCTTCGACTCTCGCGAGCACCGGCACGCCGGCGTATTTCGTGCATCCGGCCGAAGCAAGCCATGGCGATCTCGGCATGATCCAGGCGGACGACATCTTCATCGGCATCTCGCACTCGGGCGAGAGCGAGGAGCTGCTCAGGATCATTCCGCTGATCAAGCGCCAGGGCGCCAAGCTGATTGCGATCACTGGCAAGCACGACTCGACGCTCGCCCGCGAGGCCGACATAAACCTCGATGCGGGCGTGGCGCAGGAAGCCTGCCCGCTCAATCTAGCGCCGACGGCGAGCACGACCGCCGCGCTCGCGCTCGGCGACGCACTCGCAGTGGCGCTGCTCGACGCGCGCGGCTTCTCGGCCGACGATTTCGCACGCTCACACCCGGGCGGTACGCTCGGCAGGCGCCTGCTGACCCACGTCTCGGACGTCATGCGACGCGGCGCCGAAGTGCCTTCGATCCCGGACACGGCCAGCCTGCGCGAGGCGGTGCACGAAATGTCGCGCGGCAGGCTGGGAATGACGGCGGTGCTCGACGCGGCAGGCCGCATCGTCGGCATATTCACCGACGGCGATCTGCGGCGCGCGCTCGACAAGGTGGCGGATTTTTCGAGCGCCGGCATCGCCGAGCTGATGACGCCCGGCCCTCGCACGATCCGCCCGGAAGCGCTCGCGGTCGAGGCAGTGCAGCTGATGGAACGGCACAAGATCAACCAGCTTGTCGTCGTCGACGAAAGCGACAGGCTCGTGGGGGCGCTCAACATGCACGATCTGTTCCGCGCCAAAGTCATCTGAGCCGATGAGCGAAGTCTCCAGCGCGGCGCTCGAGCGTGCGAGTCGCGTGCGCCTGATGATCTTCGACGTGGACGGCGTGCTCACCGACGGGCGGCTGTGGTACGGGCCCGCGGGCGAGGCGCTGAAAGCGTTCCACACGCTCGACGGGCACGGGATCAAGATGCTGGCGCAGAGCGGCGTCGTGCCCGCGATCCTAAGCGGGCGCCGCTCACAGGCGGTGGCCCAGCGCGCGGCCGAACTCGGCGTTGAGCACGTGCTGCAGGGAATCGAAGACAAGCGCTCGGCCTACGCCGCACTCTTGGCGCAGCTCGGCATGCAGGCCGAGGCAACCGGCTATGCCGGCGACGACGTGATGGATCTGCCGGTGCTCGTGCGCTGCGGCCTCGCCTGCGCACCGCGCGAGGCGCCGCAATCCGTGCGGCAGCGCGTGCACTACGTGTGCGAGTCGCCGGCGGGCGCCGGCGCGGTGCGCGAGATTTGCGAGTTCGTCATGCGCGCGCGGGGCTCGCTCGAGGCCGCTCTGGCGCGCTACCTGGCGTGAGACTTTCGGCGACCGGGCTGTTCCCGCTCGCGCTGATGCTGGCGCTGGCGGCGGTGACGTTTTGGCTCAAGCAGGCGGTGCAGGAGCCACCGGAGCAATCGACCGTGCGGCGCCACGATCCGGACTACATCGTGGAGAACTTCAACATCACCAGCTATGGCCCGGGCGGGACCGCGGAATCCACGTTGGCGGCAGCGAAAATGATACATTACCCGGACGACGACTCGACCGACCTGGTCGCGCCGCGCCTGGTCCAGACCAGGCCGGGCGAGCCGCGCATGACGGTCACTGCCGACCGCGGCACGCTTTCGCAGGGGGCCGACGAGCTGTTCCTGTACGGCGACGTCCTGCTGGTGCGCGCCGGGGATGCCGAACGCCCGGAAATGCGCATGCGTACCAGTTTCCTGCACATCGTGAGCGCCAAGTCGCTGGCGCTTACGGACCGCCAGGTGACGATCAGCGACAAGGAGCAGTCGATCACCGGGAGGGGGATGGAATACAACAACGAGCTTGGACAGCTGATCCTGCATCAGCGCGTGCGCAGCCGATTCGAGCCGGAAAAGAGCAAGCCATGAAACCGCGCAATCGTCTGGCCGTCGCCCGCGCCCTTGCCGCCGCCCTCGCCCTGGCGGCGCTGCAAGCGCCGCCCAGCGCGCGCGCGGAGAAAGCAGACAAGGACAAGCCGACGGAAATCGAATCGAACCGCATGATGTCCGACGAGGCGCGCAGGATGAGCATCTTCGAGGGCAGCGTCGTGCTGACCAAGGGCACGCTGGTGGTGCACGCCGACCGGCTCGTGGTGCGCCAAGACGCGGACGGCTTCCAGCACGTCACGGCGACCGGCGACCCGGTGCGCTTCCGGCAGAAGGCGGACGCCAGGGACGGCAAGCCAGGCGCCTGGATCGAGGGCGAGGCGAAGCGCGTGGAAATAGACGAGCGCGCGGACAAGGTGGAGCTGTTCGACGACGCGCGCGTGTCGCGCGACAAGGACGTGGTGCGCGGCAACTACATCTCGCTCGACCAGCGCTCGGGCTTTTACTCGGTGACGGGCGGCGCCGACGCGCCGCAGGGCCGGGTACGCGCGGTGCTGCAGCCGAAGAACGAGCCCTCGGCCGCCGCACCGGGTGCATCGCCAGCGCCGGCCGCAAAATGAGCGTATTGCGCTCGGGAAGCCTGCGCAAGCGCTACAAGTCGCGCACCGTGGTGCAGGACGTCTCGCTCGAGGTCTCGAGCGGCGAAGTCGTCGGGCTGCTCGGGCCGAACGGCGCCGGCAAGACGACCTGCTTCTACATGATCGTGGGACTGGTGCCGGCCGACGCCGGAACGATCCAGCTGGACGGGCGCGACCTCACCCACCTTTCCATCCATCGCCGCGCCCGCCTCGGCATTTCCTATCTGCCGCAGGAGAACTCCGTCTTCCGCAGGCTCACCGTAGAGGAGAACGTGCGCGCCATCCTGGAGCTGCAGGGCCTGGCGCAGGCGGAGATCGAGCCGCGGCTCACCGAGCTCTTGAAGGACCTGAGCATCGCCCACCTGCGCAAGCTGCCCGCGCTCTCGCTCTCGGGCGGCGAGCGGCGGCGGCTCGAGATCGCGCGCGCGCTCGGTACCCGGCCGTCGTTCATCCTGCTCGACGAGCCCTTCGCAGGCGTAGATCCGATCGCCGTGCTCGACATCCAGCGCATCATCCGCTTCCTCAAAGAGCGAGGCATCGGCGTGCTGATCACCGATCACAACGTGCGCGAGACGCTGGGGATCTGCGACCGCGCCTACATCATCAACGAAGGCGCCGTTCTGGCGTCGGGTCAGCCCGAGGAAATTGTCTATAATGACAGCGTGCGCCGCGTATACCTCGGTGAGAACTTCCGCATGTAGCGCGCTGCGCGCTTCAGCCCATCGATGAAGCCGACCCTGCAGTTCCGGCTGTCGCAGCACCTGACGCTCACGCCTCAGCTGCAACAGTCCATCAAGTTGCTGCAGCTCTCGACGGTCGAGCTCAACCAGGAGATCGAACGCCTCCTGATGGAGAACCCGATCCTCGAGCGCGAGGACGGCGAGACCGAAGCCGCCGCCGCGCCACCGCCCGCGCAGCCGGGCGAAGCGCCCGCGCAGGCGCCCGCGGACCAAGCGCCGCCGGCCGAACCGCACGAAGACTGGGACGCGGATCAGGCGGCAGTGTGGCGCGGCCCGGACGACGACGAAGGCGACCGGACCTTCGTCGCGCCGGACCAGACGTCGCTGCGCGACCATCTCTACACGCAACTTTCGCTCACCAATCTCGACCAGCGCGACAGGGCGCTGCTCGGCATGCTGATCGACGCGCTCGATGAGGATGGCTACCTTACGCAGAGCCTGGAGGACGTGGCGGCGATGCTCCCGCAGGAAGCCGAAGCGGGCGTCGACGACCTGGCGATCGCCCTGCGGCACCTGCAGAACTTCGAGCCCACCGGTATCGGCGCGCGCTCGCCCTCGGAGTGTCTCGCACTGCAGATTCGCGCCGGCGGCACCGACGAGCCGGTACGGCGGCTGGCGCTCGCGATTTGCGAGCAGCACCTCGAGCTGCTCGCGAACCGGGACTATGCGCGCCTCAGGGCGGCCACCGGCGCGAGCGAAGACGAGCTGCGCGCGGCGCAACGGCTGATTCTGGGCCTGAACCCGCGCCCGGGCGCGGCGTTCGCCTCGGTGGAAACGCGCTACGTGGTGCCCGATGTGATCGTGCGAAAGGTTAGAAACGTCTGGCGCGCCAGTCTCAACTCCGACGCGCTGCCGAAGCTGCGCATCAACCGCCTGTACGCGCAGCTCGCCGGAAACCGCGGCGGCGGCAAGGCTCTCGCCTCCCAGCTGCAGGAGGCGCGCTGGCTGATCAAGAACGTGCAGCAGCGGTTCGAAACCATCCTGCGGGTGTCGCAGGCGATCGTCGACCGGCAGCGGCACTTCTTCGAGCACGGCGAGGTCGCAATGCGGCCGTTGGTTCTGCGCGAGATAGCCGAAACGCTCGGTCTGCACGAAAGCACGATCTCGCGCGTCACGACCCAGAAGTACATGGCAACGCCGCGTGGCACGTTCGAGCTGAAGTACTTTTTCGGCAGCCACGTCGCGACCGAAGCAGGCGGCGCCGCCTCGTCAACCGCGATCCGCGCGCTGATCAAGCAGTTGGTGGCGGCCGAGGACGCGCGCGCGCCGCTGTCCGACGCCAGAATCTCGCAAATTCTGGGGCAACAGGGTATCGTAGTGGCAAGGCGCACGATCGCGAAGTACCGCGAATCCCTCCAAATTCCTCCCGTCAACCAGAGAAAATGTCTGTAGGAGAACCGAGAATGAATCTCAGCGTGAGCGGCCATCATCTCGAAGTGACGCCGGCGATCCGCGGCTACGTGCAGAGCAAACTGGAGCGCATCAAACGCCATTTCGATCACGTGATCGACGCCCACGTCATCCTTTCGGTCGGCAAGCTCAGGCAGAAGGCCGAGATCACGCTTCACGTGCGCGGCAAGGACCTGCACTGCGAGTGCGAAGAGGACGATCTCTACGCCGCAATCGACCTGCTGACGGACAAGCTCGACCGGCAGATCATGAAGCACAAGGGCAAGGCCTACGACAAGCCGCACGAGGCCCTGAAACGGCAGGAATTGAGCTCCTAGGACCTGCCGATGGCCGCGCCCCGCAACCCGCGGCATTGGGCTATAATTCGCGCCCACTGCAGTCTCCCGCCTTCCCGGGCATGAGCCTAGTCGCGAAACTCCTTCCACCCGCCAACGTGGTGCTCGACCTTGCGGTCTCGAGCAAGAAGCGTCTGTTCGAGCAGGTCGGGCTGCTGTTCGAGAACAATCACGGTATCGCCAGGAACCTCGTGTTCGACAGCCTGTTCGCGCGCGAGCGCCTCGGCTCGACCGCGCTCGGCCAGGGCGTTGCGATTCCGCACGGGCGGATCAAAGGCCTCAAGGACGCACTGGGTGCGTTCCTGCGGCTCGAGCAGCCGGTGGCGTTCGACGCCCCGGACGGCAAACCGGTGAACCTGCTGTTCGTGCTGCTGGTGCCCGAGCAGGCGACCGAGAAGCACCTGCAGATTCTGTCGGAGCTGGCGCAGATGTTCAGCGACAGGAGCCTGCGCGAATCCATGGCGGGCGCGCCCGACGCGAGCGCACTGCACCAGCTCATCGCCGCCTGGCAGCCGGATGCTTCAGGTCAACGTCGCGCAGCTGCATGAAGACAACCGCGAGGCGCTCTCGCTTGCCTGGCTCGCGGGGCGCGATGCGAGCGTTGCCGTGCAGCGCGACGCGGCCGCCTCGGCCGCGCTGATCGGCCACCTCAACCTCACCCATCCCAACAGCATCCAGGTACTCGGCGCCTACGAGGCGGCGATGCTCGCCGGCGGCGACCCGGCGGCACGCGCCGAATTCGCGGCGCGGCTGTTCGTCGCCTCGCCGACCGCGGTGATTCTGGCCGACGGTGTTGGGCCGACCCGTGAGCTGCTCGAACGCGCCGAGCAGACGCACACGCCGCTTTTCACGACGCGAGTGCCCGCGCCGCGGGTGATAGAGAAGCTCTCGCGCTACCTGGCCAAGGCTCTCGCCGAAACCACGGAGCGCCACGGCGTGCTGATGGACGTGCTCGGCCTGGGCGTGCTGATTACCGGCGACTCCGGGGTCGGCAAGAGCGAGCTCGGCCTGGAGCTGATCAGCCGCGGCCACGGCCTGGTCGCCGACGACGTGGTCGAGATTTCGCGCATCGCGATCAATGCCCTGGAAGGGCGCTGCCCGCCGCTGCTGCGCGACTTCCTCGAGGTGCGCGGTTTGGGCCTGCTCGACGTGCGCACGATCTTCGGCGAGACTGCGGTGCGCCCGAAAATGAAGCTGAAGCTGATCGCGCACCTGGAGAAGCCCGCGCAGGGCCAGCGCGAAGCTTCCGAGCGCCTGCCACTGGCCGAACTGTCGGAGGAAATCCTGGGCGTCACGATCCGCAAGGTTGTGATTCCGGTGGCTGCGGGCCGCAACCTCGCGGTGCTGCTGGAAGCAGCGGTGCGCAACTACATCCTGCAGCTCAGGGGCATCGATTCGATGACGCAATTCATGGTTCGTCAGAAGAAGGAAATCGAGCGCGGGACCTGAGTGCCGCCTGATCCGCCATGCAGCTCATCCTGGTCAGCGGACTCTCGGGTTCGGGCAAGAGCATCGCGCTTAACGTGCTCGAGGACGGCGGCTACTATTGCGTCGACAATCTTCCCGCGACACTGCTGGTGCAGGTGGCCGACTTCCTGCAGGAAGCCGGTCACGAGCGCGTCGCGGTTAGCGTGGACGCGCGCAGCGCAGCGTTCCCGGCGCTGCCCGAGAACGTCTCGCGCCTCAAGGACCGCGGCATCGACTGCCGCGTGCTGTTCCTGGAGGCGAGCGCGCAGGCGCTGCTGCGCCGGTTCTCCGAAACCCGCCGCAGGCATCCGCTCACGGTGGCGGGCCTCGCGCTCGCCGAGGCGATCGAGCGCGAGCGCGAGCTGCTCGCGGGCGTGGCAGACCTCGGCCACCGCATCGATACCAGCGAGCTGCTGCCGCGCGCGCTGCAGAGCTGGATCAAGGACCTGGTCGGCTTGGGCGGCGGCTCGCTCACGCTGCTGTTCGAGTCGTTCGCTTACCGCGACGGCATCCCGCTCGATGCCGACTGGGTGATCGACGCACGCATGCTGCCGAACCCGCACTACGTCGCCGCGCTGCGGCCGCTTACCGGGCGCGATGCTGCGGTGGCGAGCTATCTCGGCGGCCAGGAGGCGGTGCAGCGCCTGATCGTCGACGTACGGGACTTCCTTGGCCGCTGGCTGCCCGAGATAGAGCGCGAGCAGCGCAATTACCTCACCGTTGCGATCGGCTGCACCGGCGGGCGCCACAGATCGGTCTACCTGGTCGAGCGGCTGGCGACGGCGTTCCGTGCCAACTGGCGCGTGCTGGTGCGGCACCGCAGCCTGGCGCGCACCGATCCGGAGGAATCCCTCTGAGCGCGGCCGGCCGGCGAGAAATCGCTCTCTTCCCGCTGCAAGCGGTCCTGTTTCCGGGCGGCCTGTTGCCGCTGCGCGTGTTCGAGCAGCGCTACATGGAGATGGCAAAAGACTGTCTGCGCGACGACCAGCCGTTCGGCGTGTGCCTGATCCGCAGCGGCACCGAAGTCGGCCCCGCGGCGACGCCCGAGGAGATCGGCTGCATTGCGCGCATCGCGCACTGGGACATGCAGCAGCTCGGCGTGCTGCACATCGTTGCGCGCGGCGAGCAGCGCTTTCGCGCCCTGCGGCGCGAAGTTCAGGCGAACGGGCTGACGCGCGCCGAAGTCGAGTCGCTGCCGGCGGACGACGACTGCGCACTGCCGGACGAATTCCTTGCCTGCGCGCGGCTGCTGCGGCTGGTGATCGAGGAGCATGGCGCGCAGCAGATCGAGGCGCCGTTCCGGTTCGATTCCAGCTCCTGGGTCGGCTCGCGCCTGGCCGAGATCCTGCCGGTGCCGCTGAGCGCGAAGCAAAAGCTGATGGAGCTCGCCGACGCCCGCCAACGGCTGGAGATTCTGCACAAGTTCCTCGTCCAGCACGGCTTGGCCACGCGCGCCTAACGGCCGGCGGCAAGCCGCGCGAGCAGCCGTTTCACCGGCGCCGGCACGGCGGCGCCGGGCGCGTCGGCGAGGTCGAGCCACAGGCGTCCCGGCGCCTCGACGGTGGCGGCGGGCGCAGTGCGTAGCGTGATCACGACCGGGGTTGCGCGCAGCCGAAAGTGCGTGAACTGGTGCTCGAGCGGATCGAGCCTGCGCGCGGCCCGCGCCTCGCAGCCGAACTCGCGCCGGCAGAATGCCGCGAACCCGCGTGTTCCGCTCTCGGGCAGGGCCCACAGTCCGCCCCAAAGGCCGGGCGCCGGACGGCGCTCGAGCAGCACCCTTCCGGCGTGCATCAGCACCAGCCAGGCGACGACCCGCTCCGGGTAGGGCTTGCGCGGGCGCGGCGCGGGCAGCTGCCCGGTGCGCCCGTCGCGCCGCGCGACGCAACGCGGCGCGAGCGGGCAGGCGTCGCAGCGCGGCGTGCCGCGCACGCACACCGTCGCGCCGAGGTCCATCAGGGCCTGCGTATAGCGCCCGATTTCGCGTCGCGGCAGCTCGCGCACGGCGATGCGCCACAGGCGCTCCTCGACCGGGCGCGCGCCCGTGTAACCGTCGACGCCGAAGCAGCGCGCAAGCACCCGCTTTACGTTGCCGTCCAGGATCGCCTCGCGTCGTCGGAACGCGAACGCGGCAATCGCCGCCGCGCTCGAGCGCCCGAGCCCGGGAAGCCGCGCCAGGTCCTGCGCGTTGTCCGGAAAGCTGCCGTCCAGCTCCGCGGCCACGATGCGCGCCGCGCGATGCAGGTTGCGCGCGCGCGCATAGTAGCCCAGCCCGCTCCATAATCTCAATACGTCCTCTTGCGCGGCGGCGGCGAGCGCGTGCACGTCGGGGAACCGCTCGAGGAAGCGCTCGTAGTACGGAATGACCGTTTCGACCTGGGTCTGCTGCAGCATGACCTCGGACAGCCAGACGCGGTACGGGTCGCGCGTTCCCTGCCACGGCAGCCCCCGACGGCCGTGCTTGCGCTGCCAGGCGATGAGCGTTTGCGCGAATTCCGGCACGGCGTGACGAGGCACGGCTAGCGCCGCAGCAGGCCGCGCAGCTTGTCCTGCAGCTTCTCCTTGACGCGTGACTTCGCCGTCTGCGCCGCGACCGCCTTGTAGTCGATCTCATACTTGAGCGCGTCGAACGGCCCGACGATCCTGACCGGTACCGAAAGCCCGCGCAGCTGATCGAGCTCCCTGCCCCCTTGCCCTTCGGCACTGCCCACCACCGCGGCCTTGGCCCGGTAGTCGATGCGTTCGCCGCCGATATCGATGTCGCCCGCCCCCGTGAGACGGAACAGCGGTGCCTTGGCGCTCAAATCGTCGTTGTGGGCGACGCCGTTGCGGATCACGAAGCTGGCGGACAACTCGCTGAAGTCGGTCTGCTGCGCCCCGTCGGCGCTCAGCGTCTGGGCCGACTTCGAGCCGATCAGCGCCTGCGCCTTGCGCAGCGACTCGCCCAGATTGACGCCCTTGATCGCCCCGTCGTGCAGCGCCAGGCGCGCGCTCCCGGAGAGCGACTTCTTCATCGCATTGACGCTCGAACCGACGGCATCGACGTCGAGCGTGACGTTGCCGCGGCCCGCGATGAAATCGCGCCGCACCAGATCCGCCATCAAGGGACCGATCGAGACGTCGCTGAGCTTGTCCTTCAGCGCGATCCGACGCGCGTTGGCGTCGAGCGTCAGCGCGCCCGCGAGCGCGCCCTGATAGAGGCTGGCCGAATGCGGGCCAAGCTCGGCGCGCCCGTCGGCGATGCGCACGTCCGTCACCAGCTTGGAGAGCTTGACGCGCTGCACCTGCAGCTCCCCGATGCGCAGCCTCCCGCGCAGGCGCAGCCCCTTGAGCGCCGACAGGTCGAGCGGGGTGTCACCCGCGCGTGCGGCCTTTTTCGCCGCGCCCGCCGGCGCGGCGCCACCCTTGCCCTCGTCCGCGGGCGGGAAGTAGCGGTCGACATTCAGGCGGTCTATCTCCAGATCGAAGTTGTACGAAGGCGGCTCGACCCCCTCGAAGCCGAGCTTGGCACGGATGTTCGATTCGTCCAGCTTTGCGGCAAGCTCGGCGTGTGCGCTTTGCTTGCCGAGGTCGACCTGAACCGATCCGCTGAGCGGAATCGCCAAACTCTCGTGCGGCAGCTCCGGCCCGCTCAGCATCAGCTTGCTCGTCAGGCCCTCCAGCGCGACGAGCCTGCGCGCCGCTTCGTAGCGGTAGCCGGTGGACAGCTCGATCGCGGCGTCGAGAGCGGGCTTGTCGCTCTTCACCCTGGCCGAGAACTCGAGCGTGCCCGGCAAGTCGCTCGCGATGCGGCCGGTGCGCAGCTGCAAGCCGCTGACTTCGACCGTCTGCCCGCTCTTGAGATCCCGGTAGCTCAGGCCTGCGTTTTCGACGCTCACCCCGGAGACGTCGAACCGCACGTGCGCGCCGCCCGCGCTTTCGCGCTCCGGCGCGCGCTCGGCGGGACGCTCGCCGCCGGCGGCGAGCAGATCGTCGAAATTGAACCTGCCGTCGCGGCCCTTCACCAGATTCACCTTCAGGCCCGAGAGCCGCACCTGGTCGACGATGGTCTCCCCGCGCAGCAGTGGCAGCAGCCGCAGCGCGAGCCGGGCCGAATCGAGCGACGCGAACTGGGCCGCGCTCGCGCGCTCCGAAAGGCTGGCCCGTCCCATGGAAGCGCCGATGCTGGGCCAGAACGCCAGGCGCAGCTCGCCCTCGAGCTTGAGCGTGCGCCCGGTCTGCTGCTTGACCACGCGCTCGATCTCGCCCTTGAGCTGGTTGGGGTCGAACAGCACGGCGACCGCGATCGCGACCGCGAGCGCCAGCGCCACCATCGCGCCGAGAGCGTAGAGCAGGTACTTGACGAGTCTCACGACGCCTTGCGCCCCAGGTTGGAGACGCCGAACGGCACATGCCCGGTCGCCACGTGCCTTCTGGCGGATTCCACGTGCAGCCGCTGGTCATCGAAGAAGAAGTCCGGCTCGTAGGCGCGCAGGAACTCGCTCTTGTCCAGCCCGCCGAGGAACATCGCCTCGTCGATGTCGACATTCCACTGCATCAGCGTGCGCACGGCGCGCTCGTGCGCCGGCGCACTGCGGGCGGTGACCAGCGCGGTGCGCAGCCGCATCGGGACGTCGGTTCCCGCGGCCTGCTGCAGCCGGTGCAGGGCCTCGAGCAAGGGCTTGAACGGCCCCGGGGGCAGGGGTCTTTCCACGTGCTCGGTCTCGTGGCGCGTGAACGCGGCCAGCCCGTCGGCCTGGAACACACGCTCAGCTTCGTCCGAGAACAGCACTGCGTCGCCGTCGAAGGCGATCCGCACTTCGCCCGCATGGCGCTCTGCGGCCTGCGCCGAATCCGGGTAGACACGGGCGGCAGGAACCCTCGATTCGAGGGCGCTCATTACGTCGGCCTCGTTGGCAGATAGGAACAGATTCGCCTTCAGCGCGTCCAGATAGCGGTAGGGCGTGCGCCCACGCGTGAAGACCCCGCGCTCGAGCTGAAGCCCGGCGTGACTCGCGGAGCGGAACACGCGCAGGCCGCTCACGGGATCATTCTTCGACAGAATCACGACTTCGACGCGCTGTGCGCCGGATGTGTTGAACGCGAGCAGTTTCTTGACCAGAGGAAACGCGACGCCGTTCTTGGCCGGAACGTCCAGGCGCGAAAGCTGCAGTGCGACGTACTCGCGCTCGCCGTGCCGCTCGAACACGAGGTTCTCCTCCTCGAAGTCGAACAGCGCTCGAGAAGAAATTGCGACCACCAGCTTGCCGTCGAAGGACACCGTCATTGCGCCTCATTTTACCTGCGGGAATAGTCTCGATGGCAGCTTCGGCGGTGCGCGACAGCAACTCCGCCAGCAGTTTGCACGTGGAAGACAAGTTCAAGGCGCGCGCCAAGGACCATCGCTTTCGCACAGGCTTTGGCAGCGCAGGGTCGAGTTCTTCCACTAGCTGGAGGGCTTCTGGAATCTGCGCCCCACCGGGCAAGTCACGCTGCATACCAGCACCGGCTTGGGCTACGAATGGTGAATCCATCCAGCGGCTTGACACAAATTCACCGCGAAACTGAGCAAAGTTCCTGGTTGCCCTGCGTCGCGCACGCTATAAGGCAATCGACGGCAAAGCGACGCAGCATCATGGAAAAGCTTTTGGGCATTCTGGATACCGAGATTCCCTTCGGCGGCTACGGCCGCCGCCTCACCCCGGCCGAGTGCACCAGGCTGCGCGCGCAAGGCGTCGCCTGCAAGGAAACCTACATTGTCGTGCGGGCAGCGGTCGATACACCGCGGCTGGGCTATCTCTACGCGCCCGCCTACAAGTCGGCCGAGTCCTTCGCCAGAGTCGACGTCCTCGTCGGCTGACGCCTGCCCGGCAAGGGCATGGAGCGGGTGAAGGGAATCGAACCCTCGTATGCAGCTTGGGAAGCTGCCGTTCTGCCATTGAACTACACCCGCGCGCCCCAATTCTAATCAATCGGCGCAACCCGGAGAAATCCCGTGAGCAAGTACGCATTCGGCAAGACCGTGTCGTTCGACCCCGCCGCCGCGGTGAAAAAAGTGACCGAAGCGCTGTCCAAGGAGGGCTTCGGCGTATTGACCGAGATCGACGTCTCGGCAACCATGAAAAAGAAGCTCGGCCTGGACATGCCCCCGTACAAGATACTCGGCGCCTGCAATCCTCATCTCGCCAGCCAGGCGATCGCCGCCGAGCCCGAAATCGGTGCGCTCCTGCCGTGCAATGTGGTGGTGCGCCAGGATGCCGAAGGCAAGACCCGGGTCGAGTTCATGGACCCCAACGCGGTGCTGCAGCTGGTAGAGCGGCCCGAAGTCAGCACTCTTGCGGCAGAGGTGCGCGGCAGGCTCGAGCGGGTGTTGGCCGCCCTCTGAGCGCCGCCGCCCCACCCGGGGCCGTTGTAGAATTTCACCCATGATCCGGGTGACCGTCAATGGCGCGCCGCACCGCTTCGAGCGCCCGCTCGCCGTGCAAGAGCTGATCGCCCGCCTGGCGCTCACGGGCAAGAAGGTCGCGGTCGAGCGCAACGGCGAGATCGTGCCCAGGAGCGCGCATGCCGCGACGCAGGTGGCAGACGGAGACGCGCTGGAAATCGTGGTCGCGGTGGGCGGAGGCTGAACATGTCGAGTCAAGATACGCTGGTCGTCGCGGGACGGTCCTATTCCTCGCGCCTGATGGTCGGCACCGGCAAGTACAAGGATTTCGCCGAAACGCGCAGCGCGATCGAGGCTTCGGGCGCGCAAATCGTGACCGTGGCGATCCGGCGCACCAACATCGGCCAGACCGCGGGCGAGCCCTCGCTGCTCGAATTTCTGCCGCCGTCCAAGTTCACCTACCTGCCGAACACGGCCGGCTGCTACAACGCCCAGGACGCGATCCGTACCCTGCGCCTGGCGCGCGAGCTGCTCGACGGGCACAAGCTAGTAAAGCTCGAGGTGCTCGGCGATCCGCAGTCGCTATACCCCAATATGCCCGAGACGCTTGCGGCGGCCAAGCAGCTGGTCAAGGAAGGCTTCGAGGTGATGGTTTACTGCTCGGACGATCCGATTCAGGCCAGGATGCTGGAGGAGATCGGCTGCGTCGCGGTGATGCCGCTCGCGTCGCTGATCGGCTCCGGCATGGGAATCCTCAATCCGTGGAACCTGCAGCTGGTGATCGAGCGCGTCGGCGTCCCGGTGCTGGTGGACGCGGGGGTCGGCACCGCATCGGACGCCGCCATCGCGATGGAGCTCGGCTGCGACGGCGTGCTTATGAACACGGCGATCGCGGCGGCGAAGAATCCGGTCATGATGGCGCGGGCGATGAACAAGGCGGTGCAAGCCGGCAGAGAAGCATTCCTCGCCGGCCGCATGCCGAAGAAGCTCTACGCCGCGACGCCGTCCTCTCCTACAGCAGGAACGATCACTTCCTCGCAGCCCAGAGCTGCGTGACCCGTCCGATCCGCAGCTTCGTCCTGCGCCAGGGCAGGACATCGCCTGCCCAGCAGCGCGCACTCGATACCCTGTATGCGCGCCATGGGCTGCGCTATTCCCCGCAGCCAATCAACCCGCGGGAGGTATTCGGCCGCGGCGCGCCGCTGGTGCTCGAAATCGGCTCGGGAATGGGCGAGACCACCGCCGCAATCGCCGCCGCCGAGCCCGACACGGACTACATCGCGGTCGAGGTCCACGGCCCCGGCGTGGGCAGCCTGCTCAACCGCATCGAGGCCGAAAAGCTCGCCAACCTGCGCGTCATCCGGCACGACGCGGTCGAGGTGATCGAGCACATGATCCCCGATGCATCGCTCGCCGGGCTGCATCTGTTCTTTCCCGATCCCTGGCCCAAGAAGCGGCACCACAAGCGCCGCCTGCTGCAGCCCGCTTTCGTCGCGCGCGTCGCGCGCAGGCTGGCGCCGGGGGGTTACCTGCACGTCGCCACCGACTGGCAGGACTACGCGGAGCAAATCCTGGCGGTACTGTCGAGCGAGCCACTGCTGCAGAACTCTGCCGCAGGCTTCGCCGAGCGCCCGGCGCACCGCCCGCTGACGAAATTCGAGCAGCGCGGCCTAGCGCTCGGGCATCCGGTACGCGACCTGCTGTTTCGCAGGCGCCGAGGCTAGGCGAGAAACAGCTCGACCAGCTCGTTCAGGAAGCGGCGCCCGCGCTCGCTCGGCCGGATGCGCTGCCAGTCGCGCTCGAGCAGGCCTTCCCGTTCCGCCCGCGCGAGCGCCGGCTCGATCGATCCGAGCGGCAGGCCGGTGCGCGCGCGGAACAGCTCGACCGCAAAGCCCCCGGTCAGGCGCAGCGCGTTCAGCATGAACTCGAACGGCAGCTCGGCCGGCCCTACCTGTTTTTGCTCGGCGATCGTGCTTGGCTTCGCCTGAAGGTAGTCGCGCGGCTGCTTGATGCGGGCGTGGCGCGTCACCCGGTCCGGAAAGCTCAGCTTGCCGTGGGCGCCCGCGCCGATCCCGATGTAGTCGCCGAACTCCCAGTAGTTCAGATTGTGGCGTGAGCGCCTCCCGGGGCGCGCAAAGGCCGACGTCTCGTAGTGCTCGAAGCCGGCTGCGCCGAGCGCGTCTTCCACCGCCAGCCCCATGTCGGCGCACAGATCGTGCTCCGGCAGCGCCGGCCGCTTGCTCCAGAACACGGTATTGGGCTCGATCGTCAGCTGGTAAGCCGACAGGTGCGGTGTGCCGAAGCGCACGGCCTCGCCGATGTCGGCGCGCGCCTGGGCGAGCGTCTGCCCGGGCAGGCCGTACATCAGGTCCAGATTGACGTTGTCGAACTCGCGCAGCGCGAGCTCGGCCGCGCGGCGCGCCTCGTCGGCCGAGTGGATGCGCCCGAGCGCCGCCAGCATCCGGTCGTCCAGGCTCTGCACTCCGAGCGAGAGGCGATTGACGCCCGCTTCGCGGTAGCCGCGAAAGCGCGCCGCCTCGACCGTGCCCGGGTTCGCCTCCAGCGTCACTTCCGCTTGCGGTTCGAGCGTGAGGCGCGCGCGAACCTCGGACAGCAGCCGGTCGATGGCCGCGGGCGAGAACAGGCTCGGAGTGCCGCCGCCGATGAATACCGTGCTCAGCCGCCGGCCCCAGACGGAGGGCAGCAGCTGGTCGAGGTCGGCCACCAGCGCGTCGACGTATTGTCCTTCGGGCAGGTCCGAGCCAAGCTCGTGCGAGTTGAAATCGCAATACGGACACTTGCGCACGCACCAAGGTATGTGGACGTAGAGCGCCAGCGGCGGGAGCAGCTCCAGCCGCACCGTGCGCGGGCGCTCAAGCTCGATCTTCATCGCCCAGCCGCGCGAGCAGCCTCGCGAGCGCCTGCGCGCGGTGGCTGACGCGGTTTTTTTCCTGCGCCTCGAGCTCCGCCGAGGTGCGCCGCTGCGCGGGCACATAGAACAGCGGGTCGTAGCCGAAGCCGCCCGCGCCGCGCGGCGCCGAGGCGATCTCGCCGCGCCAGACGCCCTCCGCGACGAGCGGCTGCGGATCGTCGGCGCGCCTAAGCAGCACCATCACGCAATAGTAGTGCGCGCGCCGATCGTCGAGTCCCGCCAGCGCTCCGAGCAGCTTCGCGTTGTTGCGCGCATCGCGCTCCTCGCGCGAACCGTCTCTGCCGGCGTAGTACGCCGAATGAACGCCCGGCGCGCCGCCCAGCGCGTCGACGCAGAGTCCCGAGTCGTCCGCCAGCGCGGGCAGGCCGCAGGCGAGGCTCGCGTGCCTTGCCTTGGCAAGCGCGTTCTCGAGAAAAGTCGCATGCGGCTCGTCGGCTTCGGGTATGCCGAGCGCCGCCTGGGAGGCAACCTCGATCGCCAGCGGCGCCAGCAGCGCCCCGATCTCGCACAGCTTGCCGGGGTTGCCGGATGCGAGGACGAGCTTGTTCACAGTTCCAGCGCGCGGCGCTGGTGCTCGACCAACTCCGCTATGCCATGCGCCGCAAGCGACAGCAGGGCGTCCATCTCGGCGCGCGAATACGGCGCGCCCTCGGCCGTTCCCTGCACTTCGACGAATCCTCCTGCGCCGGTCATGACGACGTTCATGTCGGTGTCGCAGGCAGAGTCCTCGGCGTAGTCCAGATCGAGCACGGGCTCGCCCTGGTAGATTCCGACCGATACCGCGGCCACGAAGTCCTTCACCGGCAACGCCTGCAGCATGCCGCGCGCAAGCATCCAGCCGAGCGCGTCATGGACCGCGACGAAGGCGCCGGTGATGGCAGCCGTGCGCGTGCCGCCGTCGGCCAGCAACACGTCGCAATCCACCTGGATGGTGCGCTCGCCCAGCGCGCCGAGGTCGACCACGGCGCGCAAGGCCCTGCCGATCAGGCGCTGGATCTCGAGCGTGCGGCCGGATTGCCTGCCGCGCGCCGCTTCGCGCTCGGAACGGGTGTTCGTGGCACGCGGCAGCATGCCGTATTCGGCCGTGACCCAGCCGCGCCCCTTGTCGCGCAGGAACGGCGGCACGCGCTCGTCCACGCTGGCCGTGCACAGCACGCGCGTATCGCCGAACTCGACCAGCACTGAACCTTCGGCGTGGCGCGTCCAGGCGCGCTGCAGGCGCACCGGGCGCAGTTGCTGCGGCCGCCTTCCGCCGGGGCGGGTCATGGCGTGCCGGAATGCTTGCGCAGCGCCGCCTTGATCTCGGCGATCTCGCGCTCGATGTCTTCGTCGCTCATGCGCATGAAATCGGGTTCGGTTGCAGTGAAGTCCTGCACGTCCGTAGGGAGCTCGTGAAAGGGTAGCGTGAGCGGCTCGTTGGCGGCGGCAGCTTCACCCTCGCCCCAGACCAGCGCCAGGAGCGAGACATTATCGCACTGCCTCCCGGCGCGCGCCTCCGCCAGCGCGGCCAGATCGGATACCGCCCGCGGCAAGTCCTTTGCGCGCAGCCCGTCCAGCAGCTGCCGCTCGGTCAGCGGCCCCCACAGCCCGTCCGAACACATCAGCAGCAGGTCGTCCTTGGCCAGCCGCGCGCTCGCAGCCGGCTCGAGCCTGGGCGCACGCTCGCCGCCGAGGCAACGGGTCAAGATGTTGCGCTCGGGATGCATGGGCACCTCTTCATCTCGCAGCTGGCCCCTGTCGATCAGTTGCTGCACCCGAGAGTGATCCTTGGTGCGCCCGGTCACGCGCCCCCGGCGGATGAGATACAGGCGCGAGTCGCCCACGTGCGACCAGTAGGCGTAGCCGTCCTGCACTACGCAGGCCACCAGCACGGTGCGCGGCGTCTCGCGCAGGTTGCGCTGCTGAGCCTCCTGGACGATCGCGCCATGCGCGCGCGCAAGGCCGCGGAACAGGAACATGTCGGGGTCGGCAAGCTTCGGCTTGGCCTCGCCCTCGAAGTCGTGCGCCAGGGACTCGAGCGCGCGCTGGGCCGCGACCTCGCCGTGCAGATGCCCGCCCATGCCGTCGGCGACAACCATCAGCAGGGCATCGCTCGTCGCCCAATGGCCGATGCGATCCTGGTTGTAGCGCCGCGCGCCGACGCGGCTATCCTGGGCGATCGAATATTTCATCGTTTCCGCGCGTCATGCCCGGCGCTTGCGCAGTTTCGCCACGGCGCCCATGAACTGGTCCAGGATCGGCCATCCGCGCTGCTTGAGCAGCGGCTCCTTGAGCCCGCGCAACGCCTGCTGCAGCTCGAATACGCTCTGCGGCCGCTCCAGATGATCGAGCCGCAGGCACCAGTCGATGATCGTCAGCAGCTCCTCCGTGTATTTTTCCGCCCAGGCCTTGCGCGCCGGAACCAGACGGTCGCGCTCGAGCCGCTTGTCGGCGGGCTGCGGCGGCGCCAGTGCCAGGCAGGCGTACATGCTCGCACCGACCGAGTAGATATCGCTCCAGGGCCCCAGGTGCTCGCGCCGCGTATGGTGCTCGGGCGACGCGTAGCCTGGGGTGTACATCGGAGGCAGCTTGGTCCCCTCCTCGGTCAACGTCTGCCGCGCGGCACCGAAATCGATCAGCAACGGCGTGCCGTCGTTGCGGATGTAGATGTTTCCGGGCTTGATATCCAGATGGAGCATCTTGTTCGTGTGCACCTCCCGCAAGCCGTTCAGCAGCTGCGCGAAAGTGCGACGCACCCAGGACTCGGGCAGAGATCCGCTGCGCGCATGGACGTGCTCCTGCAGCGTGCGCCCGCGCTCGTAGCGCATCACCAGGTACACCGTTTCGTTGGCGCGGAAGAAATTCAGCACGCGCACGACGTTCGGGTGGGACAGCCTCGCCAGCGCCCTGCCCTCGTCGAAGAAGCAGCGCATGCCGTAGCGGAAGGTGGCGAGGTTCTCGTCCGAGATGCTGGGCGAAATCTGATCGCCCGTGCGCAGCGCGAGCTGCGCCGGGAGGTACTCCTTGATCGCCAGCGGCACCTCGTTCTCGTCGTGCGCGAGGTAGACGATGGAAAAGCCGCCCGAGGAAAGCACTCGCAACAATCGGTAATTCAGCAGCTGGTAGCCTTCCGGTAAAGGCTGGTTGGCTTGGGCTGGCATCCACCTTATGATACCTGCTTCCTCCAGAAAACCGCGATCGCAGTTGCGCACTATCACACGCCTCGCGCCGCATCGGCACGCACCATGATTCACAGCATGACCGGATACGCGGTCGCCTCAACCGATACGCCGCGCGGCACCCTCAGCCTCGAGTTGCGCAGCGTCAACTCGCGCTTTCTCGACCTTCAGTTTCGTGTCGCCGACGAGCTGCGCGCGCTCGAGCCGCCGCTGCGGGAAATGGTTGCCGCCCGGCTGGCGCGCGGCAAGGTCGACTGCCGCCTGTATTTCGCGGCGGGAATCGCCCGCCCCGGGCGACAGTCTCTCAACCGCGCCGCGCTGGACGAGCTCGCGCGCCTGGCGGCACAGGCGGCGCAGGCGCTGCCCGGCGCCGGCGCCCTGCGCGTGGCCGACGCGCTGCGCTGGCCCGGCGTGCTGTCCGAGAGCGCACTGGACGAAGAGCAAACGCGGGCCACGGTCGAACAGCTCGGCCGCAGGGCGCTGGACGAGCTGCTCGCCGCTCGCGCGCGCGAAGGCGCGCGGCTGGCGGCGATCGTCGGCGAGCGCGTGGCCGAGATGCGCCGCCGGCTGTGCGAGGTTGCGCCGCTGGTGCCCGAGGCTCTGGCCGCCTATCAGGAAAAGCTCGCCCAGCGGCTGCGCGACGCGATCGGCTCGGCCAACGACGAAAGAATCCGCACCGAGCTCGCGGTGTTCGGCATGAAGACCGACGTCGATGAGGAGCTCACCCGGCTCGCGACCCATTTCGACGAGGTAGAGCGTACGCTCACCAAAGGCGGAGCCGTAGGAAAGCGGCTCGATTTCCTCGCCCAGGAGCTCAACCGCGAAGCGAACACGCTCGCCTCGAAGGCGGCAACTCAGAAGATCTCCGATTGCGCGCTCGAGCTCAAGCTGCTAATCGAACAGATGCGCGAGCAGGTACAGAACATAGAATAGGAACCGGCGTGAAGGGGCTTCTTTTCGTCGTCACCGCGCCCTCGGGGGCGGGCAAGACCTCGTTGATCAACGCGGTGCTGGCGCAGGACTCCCGGCTCAGGCTGTCGGTGTCCTACACCACCCGGCCGCCGCGGCCCGCAGAGCAGAACGGGCGCGAATACCACTTCGTCGACGACGCGACCTTCGTCGCCATGCTCGAGCGCGGTGAGTTCCTCGAAAGCGCGCAGGTCCACGGCCACCGCTACGGCACCTCACAGGCGACGGTTGCCGGCGCGCTCGAAGGCGGCCACGACCTGGTGCTCGAGATCGACTGGCAGGGCGCGCAGCAGGTGCGGCGCCTGATACCGCAATGCATCGGGATATTCCTGCTTCCGCCGTCTCTGCCCGAGCTCGAGCGCCGGCTGCGCGCGCGCGGCCAGGACAGCGAGCCCGTGATCACGCGCCGCATGGCGGCCGCACAGGACGAAATATCCCACGCCCCGGAGTCTGATTATGTTATATTTAACAAAGACTTCGAGGTTGCCAGGCGCGACATGCTGGCAATCATCCGCGCCGAGCGCCTCACCACCGAGCGGCAGCTTGCACGAATCGGCGAACTTTTCTAAATGGAACGCGAAACATGGCCCGTATCACCGTAGACGATTGCCTGAAGAAAATCCCGAACCGATTTGAGCTGACGCTCGCGGCGACCTATCGCTCGCGCCAGATCACTGCCGGCGCCTCGCCGCTGCTCGAGCCGAACAAGGACAAGGCGACGGTAATCGCGCTGCGCGAAATCGCGGCCGGTAAAGTCGGCACCGAAGTTCTCAAGCGTAACCCCACGCCGCCCGCGGCGCCCGGCTCGCCGCTCTGAGCTCGCCCCGGGCCCCGGGGTGTTCGCAACAAGGGGCCGATCGGGTACGCTCCCCCGCATGGCGGCCGTACCCGTGCTCGATGAGAAGCGCTTTGCCTACCTGAAGCCGTCGGACTTCGCTCGCCTGGCGGATGCCTACCGCTTTTCGGAGGCGGCGCACGCCGGACAGAAGCGCCAGTCCGGAGAGCCCTACGTTTCGCATCCGATCGCGGTAGCCGAGATCCTGGCCGGATGGCGCCTGGACAGCCAGACCCTGATGGCGGCGTTCCTGCACGACGTGATGGAGGACGCCTCGGTCACCAAAGCGGAAATCTCGGACACCTTCGGCAGGCCGGTCGCCGAGCTGGTCGACGGCGTGTCCAAGCTCGACAAGATCGAGTTCCAGTCCGCCGAGGACGCACAGGCAGGAAATTTCCGCAAGATGCTGCTCGCGATGGCGCGCGACGTGCGCGTCATCCTGATCAAGCTCGCCGACCGGCTGCACAACATGCGCACGCTGGGCGCGGTCCCGCCGGCCAAGCGCCGGCGTATCGCGCGCGAGACGATGGAAATCTACGCCCCGATCGCCAACCGGCTCGGCCTGAACGCGCTCTATCACGAGCTCGAGGAGCTCGCCTTCTCCCACCTCCACCCGCTGCGCTACGGCGTGCTCGCCAAGGCCACCAAGGCCGCGCGCGGCAACAGGCGCGAGGTGATCAGCAAGACCGAAGCCGCGATCAAGGCGAAGCTGGCCGACAGCGGGATCGAAGCGAACGTGACCGGGCGCGAAAAGCACCTCTACTCGACCTACAAGAAGATGGTCGAGAAGCATCTTAGCTTTTCGGAGGTGCACGACATCTACGGCTTTCGCGTCGTGGTCAGGACCGTGCCGGCCTGCTACCTTGCCCTCGGCGCGCTGCACGCGCTGTACAAGCCGATTCCGGGCAAGTTCAAGGACTACATCGCGATTCCGAAAGCGAACGGCTACCAGTCGCTGCACACCGCGCTGATCGACCCCTACGGCCTGCCGGTCGAAGTGCAGATCCGTACCGAGCACATGCACCACGTGGCGGAGTCAGGAGTCGCCTCGCACTGGATGTACAAGGACGAGGAGGATTCGCTGTCGGATCTGCAGAAGCAGGCGCACCTGTGGCTGCAGTCGCTGCTCGAAATCCAGAACCAGTCGGGCGACTCGGCCGAGTTTCTGGAGCACGTCAAGGTCGACCTGTTCCCGGACGAGGTGTACGTGTTCACGCCCAAGGGGCGGATCATGTCGCTGCCGCGCGGCGCGACTGCGGTCGATTTCGCCTATGCCGTCCACACCGACATCGGCAACCGCTGCGTCGCGGCCAAGGTCAACGGCGAGCTGGTCCCGCTGCGCGGCGAGCTGCGCAACGGCGACCGGGTCGAGATCATCACCGCCAGCCACGCCAAGCCGAACCCGGCCTGGCTGCAGTACGTTCGCACCGCCAAGGCGCGCGCAAACATCCGCCATTTCCTCAAGACGATGCAGTACGAGGAGTCCGCGAGCCTGGGCGAGCGCCTGCTCGAGCAGGCGTTGAAGGCGCTCGGCACCGGTCTGGCCGGAATCGACGATGCGAGCTGGGATCGGGTCGTGCGCGACAGCGTCTCGCGCTCGCGCCAGGAGCTGCTTGCGGATATCGGGCTAGGCAAGCAGCTGCCGGCGGTGATCGCACGGCGCCTGCTGCGGCACGCGGACTCCGCGCGCGAGGAGGCCAAGGCCACGGGCAGCGTCACGATCCGCGGCACCGAGGGTATGGCGGTACAGCTCGCGAGCTGCTGCCGTCCAATACCCGGCGACCAGATCGTCGGCTCGATCAAGAAGGGTCAGGGGCTGGTGGTGCACGCCGCCGATTGCGCCCAGATCGAGCGCTCGCGGCGTATCGAGCCCGAGCAGTGGATCGACGTGGAATGGGACCCCGGCACCACGCGCCTGTTCCTGGCGGCGATCAAGGTGACGGTCGCCAACCAGCGCGGCGTTCTGGCCAAGGTCGCCTCCGAGATCGCCGATGCGGGCGCCAACATAGACTCGATCAGCATGGACGACGACCGCTCGCTGTACACCACCATGGCGTTCGTGCTCGAGGTCGCCAACCGGCAGCACCTGGCGCGCGTGATACGCTCCCTGCGACGACTGCCGGACGTCAAGAAGATCGCGCGCGTGCGCGAGTAGCTCAGCGCCTGCGATACTGGGTGGTGGGGCGCTTGGCGGGCGGCGCCGCCCTCTCGTCCTTGTGACGGAAATTTATGCGCGCCTTGGTCAGATCGTAGGGCGAAATCTCGAGCGTCACCTTGTCGCCGGCGAGAATGCGTATGCGGTGCTTCCTGACCTTGCCCGACGCATAGGCCAGGACCTTTACGCCGTTCTCGAGCGTTACGCGGAACTGCGTGTTCGGCAGAACCTCGTCGACCACGCCGTTCATCTCGATCAATTCTTCCTTCGCCATCCTGAATCAGATCGCCTTCAGGTTGACGGCCGACGACCTGCCGTCGCGTCCCTTCTCCACCTCGAACGATACCTTCTGGTTCTCGCTCAAGGTGCCGAGGCCGCTTCGTTCCACTGCAGAAATGTGGACGAAAACATCCTTTGAGCCGTCGTCGGGTTGAATGAAACCGAAGCCTTTGGTCGTATTGAAGAACTTCACGGTGCCAGTTGCCATTTCGTACCTCCAAGTCTGGCGTCGCCCGAGCCGAGCGTGGCGCGGGCATCAAATCACATATTGGAGTAGATAGGCGGCACCCGGTCAAGGATGCTGCTGACTGACCCATAGCGAATTCGACACCCGGAAGTATGATGCGGCCGGCGCGGATTGCAAGGGGTAGCCGGCCACTTTTCGGCTACCTGACAACAAATAGCCCCGGCCGGAGCCATGTTTTGCGTTGCTATACTGGCCGGAATGGAAAGTAATGCGCCACGACCGACCGAAATCAGGCTGCACCAGAAGTCGCGGGTGCTCGAGCTCTCGTTTGCCGACGGCAAAAGCTTCAGGCTGCCGTGCGAGTTCCTGCGGGTCTACTCGCCTTCGGCCGAGGTGCGCGGCCACGGGCCCGGCCAGGAAGTGCTCCAGACGGGCAAGCAGGACGTGGAGATAACGCACATCGAGCCCGCCGGCAGCTACGCGATCCAGCTCACTTTCTCCGACGGCCACGACACCGGAATCTACTCATGGGAACTGTTGTACGAATACGGCCTGCACCAGGAGCAGATGTGGCAGCACTACCTCACGCGCCTGAACGAGGCCGGGGCGAGCCGCGCGCCCGGCCCGGCGCCGTTCGCCCAGCGGCCGAAAGCGAAGTAGTCGGGGGCTTCGAAGTCGTACTGATCAACCCCTACGAGCTGGGACGCCAGCCGTTCGCCCTGGCGCAACCGGCCGCCTGGCTCAAGCGCGAAGGCTTTTCGGTGCGCTGCCTCGATCTTTCGCTCGAGAAGCTCGACGCCGCGATCCTGCACAACGCGGGCCTGGTGGCAATCTACGTCGGAATGCATACCGCGACCCGGATCGCGATCGACGCGTTGCCGCGCGTGAAGCAGCTCGCGCCCAGGGCGCACCTCTGCGTCTACGGGCTCTATGCGCCCATGAACGAGGCATTGCTGCGTTCCCTGGGGGTGGCCACGGTGCTGGGCGGGGAGGTGGAGCCGGCGCTCGCTTCGCTTTGCCGCCGGCTCGGGCACGGCGCCGCGGCGAGCGCGCAGGCCGGGCCGGTCACTAATCTGGCCAAGATCCGTTTCGAGGTCCCGGACCGCAGCGGTCTGCCGCCTCTTGCGCGCTATGCTCACCTGGTCCTGCCCGACGGATCCACCCGCGTGGCCGGCTTCGCCGAGGGCAGCCGGGGCTGCAAGCACATGTGCCGCCACTGCCCGGTGGTGCCGGTATATGGCGGCAAGTTCCGCGTCGTGGATCCGGACGTGGTGCTGCAGGATATCCGCCAGCAGGTCGAGCAAGGCGCAACCCACATATCGTTCGGCGACCCGGATTTCCTCAACGGGCCGACCCACGGCCTCAAGCTGGCGCGCGCCCTGCACCGTGCGTTCCCGCAGGTGAGCTTCGACGCCACGATCAAGATCCAGCACCTAATCGAACACGCCCGGTTGCTGCCCGAATTGCGCGCGAGCGGCTGCCTGTTCGTCACCTCCGCCGTGGAAGCGGTCGACGACGAGGTGCTACGGCTCCTGGACAAGAACCACGACTGCCGGGATTTCGACCGGGCCGTCGCGCTCACCCGCGAAGCGGGAATCGCGCTCGCACCGACCTTCGTCGCGTTCACGCCCTGGACCACGCCGCAGGGCTACCTCGCGCTGCTCGAGCGGCTGGTGGCGTTGCGCCTGGTGGAAAGCGTGCCGCCGGTGCAGCTCGCCATCCGCCTGCTCGTGCCGCAGGGCTCGCGGTTGCTCGAGCTGCCCGGCTTTCGCGAAAAGCTGTTGCCGTTCGATTCCGCGCTGCTGGGGTATCCCTGGCAGCACCCCGATCCGCGCGTGGATCGCCTGCAGCGCGACGTTCAGGCCCTGGTTGCCCGCGGCGAGCAGGACAAGCTTGCACGGCGCGAAGTCTTCGCCGCCGTGTGGCGCGCGGCGCACGACGCCGCGGGACGCAGCGCACCGGCGCTTGCGTGCAGCCTGGGAGACCCGATCCCGCGCCTTTCCGAGCCGTGGTACTGCTGCGCCGAGCCGACCGAGCAGCAGCTGAACTCGTTCTGAGGCGCGCACCCGATGAAGCGCGTGCTGCTGCTCCTTCCCACCACGGGCTACCGCAACGCGGACTTCCTCGCCGCGGTGCACAAGCTCGGAATAGAGGTCGCGGCTGCCGCCAACTACTGCCATCAACTCGCGCCGTCCTGGGGCTTCGCGCCCATCATGGCGCTGCAATTCGACCGGCCGCGCGAGGCCGCGGCCACGGTGCTGCGCGAAATCGGCTGCGGCCCGGACGCCGTGCTCGCGGTAGACGACTCGGGCGTCGAGCTGGCGGCGCTGCTTTCGGAGCGGCTCGGCCTGCCGGGCAACCCCGCGCACGCGGTGAGCCGGGTGCGCGACAAGCTGGCTTTCCGTCGGCTGCTGCTGCAGGCCGGATTGCCATGCCCGGAATTTCACCACCTGCCGAGCGACGCGGATCCGCTCAGCTTGTTGCCGCGGATCGAGTTTCCCGTCGTGGTCAAGGCGCGGCGGCTCTCGGCAAGCCGCGGCGTCATCCGCGCCGACGATGCCGACGCGCTGGTCCGCGCCGTGAACTGGGTGCGCGCGATCCAGGCGCGCGCCGACCGCGACGCCCAGGAGCTTGGCTTGGTGATCGAAGGATTCATCCCCGGGCGCGAGTACGCGCTGGAAGGGATTCTGGAGCGCGGCACGCTCACGACTCTGGCCCTGTTCGACAAACCCGATCCGCTCGACGGACCCTACTTCGAGGAGACGCTCTACGTCACCCCGTCGCGCCTGCCGGACGAAGCCCAGCGCCGCATCCGCGATGAGGTGGCGCGCGTCTGCCGCGAGGCGGGGCTGCGCCACGGCCCGGTTCACGCGGAGCTGAGGCTCAACCGGCGCGGGGTGTGGATCCTGGAGGTCGCCGCGCGCTCGATCGGCGGGCTGTGCGCGCGGGCGCTGACCCACGTCCTGGGCATGAGTCTCGAGGAGCTGATCCTGCGCCAGGCGATCGGAGAGCCGTTCGCCATCGCGGGCGACGGCAGCGCCGCCGGCGTCATGATGATCCCGACACCGCGGCGCGGCATCTACCACGGCAGCGAAGGCCTTGCCGCGGCGCAATCGCTGCCCGGCATCAGCGCGGTGAGCATCACCGCGGAGCAAGGGCAGATCGTCGCCCCGCCGCCCGATGGCGCGAGCTACCTCGGTTTCATCTTCGCGCGCGGCGCAAGCCCGGACGACGCCGAGCAGGCGCTGCGCGCCGCGCACAAGCTGCTGCGCTTCGACATCCGGCCCGAGTACCCGGCCATGGTTGCCGCGCGCTAGGCAGTCGCGATGGCGAGCGCGGAGCAACTCAGAAAGAAGATCAAGGTCGTGATGTTCGACCAATACGGAACCGTGGTCGACATGCAGGCGGGGCTTACCGAAATCGCCGCCCCCTTCCTGAAGCACAAAGGCTGGCACGGCAATCCGAACTCCTTCGTCACCTGGTGGCGCCGCACGCATTTCGAGAATTCAATGATCGACGCGCTGCTGCACAAGGCGCACACGCCGTACCGCGAGATCGGCCACGCCGCGGTCGCATACACCATGGAGCGCGCCGGCATCCGCTACACGCCGGAGGAAGTTAGATACCTGGTGGGCTGCATCGAGCGGCTGAGGTGTTTTCCGGACGTCCCGGCCGCGCTCGCGAGGCTCAAGGCCAAGTACAGGATCGCGGTCCTGTCCAACGGCGATCCCGACATGCTGGAGGCGGCCAAAGAGCACCACGGCATTCCGTTCGATGAAGTGATTTCCGTGGCGGCGGCCAATTCGTTCAAGCCGCACGTCGCGACCTACACCAAGGCGGCCGAGATCATGCAGGTGGGAATGGACCAAGTGCTGTTCGTGGCCAATCACGCCTTCGACTGCATCGGGGCCAAGGCCGCCGGGATGCACAGCGCGTTCATCGACCGCCGCAAGCGCCCCTTCGGCGGCACCCCCTATCAGCCCGACCTCCGGCTCGACGACATGAAGGCGCTCGCGGACTTGATGGCGTAGTCAGCGCGACGCCAAGCACTCCACCGCCTGCGCCACGCCGTCGCGGCCGAACGGGATGCCCTGCACGCGCATGGCCGCCTCCACGCCGGCGAGGCAGCCCAGGATCATCGCCGAGTTCAGGTCGCCCAGATGCCCGATGCGAAAGCCGCGCCCCTGCAGCGGCCCGAGCGCGCCCGCGAACGCGACCTGGAAGCGTTCGCGCGCGACCGTGCGCAGCGCATCGACATCGATCCCTTCGCGCACCTCGATCGTGGTGACCGACACCGAGCGCGCGCCCGGGACCCGGCAGTGCAGGAACAGCGCACCCTCGCGCGCCCAGCACTCGACCGCCGCCTGCACCGCGCGCGCGAGCAGCGCATGGCGGGCGAATACCGACTCGAGCCCTTCGCGCTCGATGAGCGAAAGCGCTGCTTCGATCCCGTAGAGCAGGTTCTGCGGCGGAGTGCCGCCGAACTTCTGGTAGCTGTAGCTCGCCCTGCGCCGCTCCCAGTCCCAGTAATGGCGCGGCGCTGGATTCCTCGCGGCGACCGCGCCGGCGCGCTCGTCAACCGCGACGAAGCCCAGGCCGGGCGGCGACATAAGCCCTTTCTGCGAAGCGCCCACCGCGACGTTGACACCCAGCGCATCCATGGCGAACGGCGCAGCGGCGAGCGACGCGACCACGTCGACCACGAACAGCGCCGGGTGTCCGGCGGCGTCGATCGCGGCGCGGATCGATCTCAGGTCGTTGCTGATGCCGCTGGCGGTATCCGTGTGCACCACGAACACCGCCGCGATCTCGCGCTTGCGATCGGCGCGCAGCCTTTGCTCGACCTCGTTCGGGTCGATCGGATAGCCCTCGCGGTACGGCGTGCGCATCGCGCGCCGGCCGATCGCTTCGGCCTGCAGCGCCCATTGCTCGGAAAAATGACCGGTGCCCGGTATCAGCATGGCCTCGCCGGGCGCGAGCAGGTTTTGCGTCGCCGCCTCCCATGCGCCGTGGCCGTTCGCGGCATACATGAACAGGTCCGCCTTCTCGCTCCCCAGCAGCCGCCGCAAGCCGGATTCGCAGACCGCGATAATCTGGTCCAGCCGCGGGTCGCCGTGATCCATCGGCTGGCGGTGCATGGCGTTCAGCACCTCGGCAGGGATGTGGGTCGGACCGGGCGAGTGAAGCAGGCGCTCGCCGGGAACGCGCACCGGCGCGGCGGAATCGTTGCCAGGCCGGGTGCTCAAGCGCGGGCCGCCTTCAGATAGGCCTTGGCGCTGCCCGCCAGCAGGCGCGGCAGGTGCGTGTAGATGTAGCGCACGCCATGGCCGAGGACCTCGTGCACTTTCTCCGCGGTCGCAGGGGTGCCGGGAGTGCGGCCCGCTGCGACCATCTTGCGAAAGCCGCTCGCGATGGCCTCGGCCACCGCAGGCGCTGCGGGATTGCCCGGATGACCCATTGCCTGCGACAGATCGGAGGGGCCGATGAAGAACACGTCGACGTGCTCGACCTTCAGCAGCTCGTCGATGTTATCGATCGCCGGGCGGTCTTCGAGCTGGATTGCGATCAGCGTCGCATCGTTCGCCGCCTTGACGTGATCGGCCAGCGAGCCGTGCGAATCGTAGGCCGCCGCACGCGTTCCGGCGGCGAGGCCGCGCCGCCCGAGCGGATGGTATTTGACCGCGGCGACCACCTCGCGCGCATCCTGCGCGCTATTGACGTGCGGCACCTGCACGCCCATCACCCCGCGATCGAGCACTTGCAGGATATGCTCGGGGCTGCGGCTCGCCGGCCGCGCGATCGCGGTGATGCCGCAGGCCTCTGCCGCCATCGCCATCAATTCCACGCTCTCGAGGCTCAGGGTGCCGTGCTCGCAGTCGAGCAGCACCCAGTCGAAACCGGCCGCGCCGATCATCTCCACGATCTGCGGCGATGGAATCATCACCGAGACCCCGAACACCGGTTCGCCGGCGCGCAGCTTTTGCTTCATCCGGTTGGGTTTCATTGCTGTCTTTCCAGTTTGAGATCGAAATACCGCACCACCTCGTCCATCGTTGCGGCCGGCGCCGCGAAGCGCTCGCTCAGCCCCAGAGACCCCGAGCGCCGGAAAAACGCCTCGGTGGCCGAGGTGATCGTCGGCTCCATTCCCAGCTGCCGCAGCACGTTGGCCACCTGCTTCACTTCATGGTAGCGGCGGGAATGCGCGCTGGCGTGACTGCGCACCCAGTTGCCCGCGGTTGTTTCGAACGGGTGGGCCGCCATCAGCGCGGTGACTTCGCGCCAAAGATCGTCGCGGATGCCGGCCCGCTCGCCGGCGACCAGGAACTCGATCAGCAGAGCCTCCAGCCCCTTGGAGAAAACGCTGCGCAGCATCTTGAACATCGAGGCCTTGCCCGTTTCCTCGCTGTAGAACCTGACGTTCAGGCCCAGCTCGTCGGCAAGCGCCGCTTGCGCCCGCCGCGCGTGCGGGCCGCCGAGAAGGATTTCGGTCTTTGCGCCGCTGACGCCGACCGCGCCCAGCACCGCGCCCTCGACGAAGGCCGCGCCCGACGGCGACACGATGCGCTCGAGCTCCTGCTTGGCGCCGGGATCAGTGGCATTAAGGTCGAGGTAAATCTGCCCGGCGCAAAGATCCGGCACGCAGCGCTGCGCCGCCGCGCGCGCCACGCTCGTCGTCACGGTGGACAGGACGTAGCGCGCGCCACGCAGGGCTTCGCTCAAGCCGCAGAATTCCACCTTGGCTCCGGCCGATCGCGCCTGCAGCCGCCCCATGCCGCCGTCCTGTTCGAGCAGAACGTCGTAGGCCTTGACCCGTGCGCCGCGCGCAGCGAGCGCGGCGGAAAACACCGAGCCCACTTCGCCGAAGCCGATGAACGCGACCGCTGTGGTCATTTGTGGCGTCGATACCCAAGCTATTGCCGTGGCGCCGGATACTTTACTGCATCATCCGTCATAGCGACTCGTGGCGCGACATTGGCGAAGCTTGTTCCGCTACAGCAAAGAAAAAGGCCCCAGCAAACGCTAGAGCCTTGAATGTTTGGTAGGCCGTGGCGGATTCGAACCGCCGACCAACGGATTAAAAGTCCGCTGCTCTACCAGCTGAGCTAACGACCCGGAGAAAGGGCGCGATTTTAAGCGTTCAGCGGTTGAGCGTCAACGAATCGGCGGGATTTGCACGGCTCGAGTTCAAGCTTCGCGCAGCATTCGCCAGTACTCGAACTTCATGGTCGAGGCGGCTCCGGCGACGATCGCAACGAATGTCATGATCGAGCCGAGCGCCAAGGTCGAGAAGCCCGATATTCCTTGCCCGATGGTGCAGCCGAGGGCGGTGATGCCACCGAAGCCCATCAGGATTCCGCCGAGCATGTGCCTGCCGGTGTCGGCAGCGTCGCGGAAGCTCTCCCAGCGCAAGGTCCGGGTGGCGAGCGCGTACGCGGCCGAGCCCGCGATCACGCCCGCGGCCGAGGCGATGCCGTAAGTGATGATCCTCGTCGTGTCGGTCCAGAACATCAGGTACTCGAGCGAATACGCCACCGGCGAGACGAACGAGAACGACTCCATGCGCCCGGTGTTGGTGGCAACGAAGGCTTCCTGCAGCGTGTTCGGGTCTTCGGCCAAGTAGCCGATGTGCCCGCTCACGTACCAGCCGCCGACCACGACCAGGCCGGTGACGATGCCGCCCAGGGTGTAATCGAAGTTCGAGCGGAAGCTGCGGCTCGAGTAGACGACCGCGAGCAGCCCGCCGCCGATGGCGAGGGCGAGGATCTCGACCCAAGTCTTCTTGCCGATTCCGGTCGCCTTTGCCATCAGGGTCGGCAGGTCCTGCCCGCCCGGCAGCGTAAGCGAGGCCTTCTCCAGCACGTCGACGCGGAACGCGCCGAACAGGCCGCGCAGGGTCATGTAGGCCGCGATGCCCAGGAACACGAACACGACCACCGACTTGAGGTTGCCGGCGCCGATCCGGATCAGCGTCTTCGAAGCGCAACCGGAGCCGAGCGTCATGCCGACGCCGAACAGGAACCCGCCGACGATGTACGACAGCCAGGTGAAGCTCGGCGTCTGGTAGATCGATTTCGACAGGTCGATCACGCCGGCCAGCTGCAGCCCGTTGGCGCCCAGCACCGCGACCGCGATCGCGAGCAGCCACATGCGCATGCGGTTGAAATCGCCCATGTTGACCCAGTCGGACACCGCGCCCATGGTGCAGAACTCCGTCTTGTTGCCCACCGCGCCGAACACGAACGCGAGCGCGAACGCTCCCCACGCGACGTAGTGCGCGAGCTGTGCAGGGTTGACTTCGTTCACGCGGGCCTCCTCCCGTCAGTGCCGGAATGCAACGCGGAAATATAGCGCAGCTCCCCGCCGCGCCCGATCGGACGCGCGAAGGAGCCCATCAACGTGGCTGATAACGGGTGCTGTCTGGAATCGCCGCCGCCTCGAAGCCGGCGCGCCTGATGCGGCATGCGTCGCAGACTCCGCACGCACGCCCCTCGGCATCGGGCTGGTAGCAGGTCACGGTCTGCGCCGGGTCGACGCCGAGCTCGAGCGCGAGCAGGACGATTTTCGCCTTGGACAGATCGAGCAGCGGCGCGCGCACCTCGATGCGCCGGCCTTCGACCGCCGCCTTGGTGGCGAGATTCGCCATGGCCTCGAACGCGCGCAGGTACTCGGGGCGGCAGTCCGGATAGCCCGAGTAGTCGACCGCGTTGGCGCCGATGAAGACGTGGCGCGCATCGATCACTTCGGCCCAGGCGAGCGCGAGCGAAAGCAGAATCGTGTTGCGCGCCGGAACGTAGGTGACCGGAATGCCCGCCGCGGCGCCGCCGGCCGGAATGTCGATCGCCGAATCGGTCAGCGCCGAGCCGCCGAACACCGTCAGGTCGAGCCTGACGGTGCGGTGCTGCGCTGCGCCCAGCCGAGCAGCGACCGCGCGCGCTGCCGCGAGCTCCGCCGCGTGGCGCTGGCCGTAGTCAACCGAGAGGGCGTGGCAGCGGTAGCCTTCACGCAACGCCCAGGCGAGGGCGGTCGCGGAGTCGAGTCCGCCCGAGAGCAGAACGACCGCGTTCAGCTTCAGCGGCGCAGTCCCTGCAGGCGCTGCTTCGCGCTCGCCGCCGCGGGGCTGGCCGGATATTTCGCCAGCAGGTCCTCGAGCGTCTTGCGGGCGCCGCTCCGATCGCCGCCCGCGTCCTGCGAGCTGGCGATATTGAGCATTGCGTCCGGCACCTTGGAGCTGTCCGGCCACGCCGCGAGCAGCTTTTGCTGGCTGGAGATCGCCTTGCGGTAGTCGCGCTGCGCGTAGTAGGCGTTGCCGATCCAGTATTGGGCCGAAGGCGCGAGCGAACTCGACGGATAGGTGACGAGAAAGCCCTCGAACGCCGAGATCGCGAGGGGATAATTGCCGAGCTTGAACTGATTCAGCGCAGCCTCGTAGGCCTTGGTCTCGGCCGGCGTTGCCGGCGCCTCGCCAGTCGCCGGCGGAGTGCCCGCAGCCGCAGCCTGTTCCCGCGCCTGTTCGAGCTTGCGCAGCCTGGTGTCGATGTCGAGATACAGGTCCTTCTGCCGCTTCTCCGCGGTCTGGATCTGGTTCGTCAGCACCTCGACCTGGCCGCGCAGATTGGCGAGATCCGAGCGCAACTGATCCAGCTGACCGGCCAAGTCGAGGATCGCGCCGCGGTCCGCCGCACTCGCCTCGAGCTTGGACAGCCTCTCCTCCAGTGCTTTCTGGTTCGCGTCAACCTGCGCGCGCAAGGCGTTGAGCTTGTCGTCGTCGCCGAACAACGCCGCATTCGCGCCGTGCGGCAGCGCGAACGGGGCAAGCAGCGCACCGATCAGCAGCAAGCGTGCGCCCAGGCCGCGCATCTCAATACTCGCCCTTGTACAGGATGTCGCAACGCCGGTTCTGCGCGTAGGCTTCCTCGCTGGTGCCCTGCGCCTTCGGCTTTTCTTCCCCCAGGCTGACCGCCTCGACCTGGTCTTGCTTAGCGCCCAGCAGCAGGAGCAGCTTTTTCACCCCGTCCGCGCGACGTTGCCCGAGCGCGACGTTGTATTCGCGGCTGCCGCGCTCGTCGGTATTGCCCTGTATCAGCACCTTGGCGTCCGGGTGATTGCGCAGGTACGCTGCGTGAGCCTCGATCATAGGCTTGTACTCGTCCTTGACGTCGAACTTGTCGAAATCATAATAGATCGAGCGCTTCGACAGGATATTCGAAGGATCGGTGAGCGGGTTCGTGCCGCCGCCGTTCTGCCCGGCAAGCTCGGCCCCCGTTACCGGCCTGCTCTCGACGCCCTGGCTCTGGGCCCCGGTCGCTCCCCGGCTGCGGTCCTCGACCCCCGCCGGCGCCTGCTGCTCCTGGGTCGCCGTGCTGGCACACCCTGCGAGCATGGCGAGGAGTGCCGCGATCAGGATTACGCGCATATCTGTCTCCCGTTACTGGATGAAGGGTCCCCAGGCCGGCTCGCGCACGTCGCCTGCGTTGACGGTGAGACGTTGCCTCACCCGGCCGTCGACCGATACCGCCGACAGCACGCCGCGCCCGTCGATTACCGTCGCGTATAGGATCATCCGGCCGTTGGGCGCGAAGCTGGGAGATTCGTCACGGTCGCTGTCGGTCAGGATCTGCAGCTGCTGGGTCGTGAGGTCGAGCAGCGCGACCTGGAACTTGCCCTCGCCGTTGCGTGCGATATAGGCGAGGCTCTTTCCGTCCGGGCTCACGTTCGGGGACACATTATAACTGCCGTCGAAGGTGA
>DATIZK010000082.1:0-111579 GCA_035517095.1 Burkholderiales bacterium | reverse complement strand
GGCGCCGGCGTTCAACGCCTGCGCAGTGGTAAATGCCGTCGCACCCGAAATCGCGATCAGCAGGCAGAGAATGCGCATCCTGGTCTCCCCTTATCCTCGCTGCGCCCCGGGCTTGATGCCGATGACGCCGCCGGGCGTGCTTTGGCGCGAGCCGTCTCCCATCCCCTTGGCGCCCTTCTCAATTTTGAATTGCGTGGTGCCGGCTCGAGCGGGATCTCTGGTGAGCGTCGCGCCGACGGAGGCCCCGAGCGCCGCGACGGCGGCCGCGACGGCGAGTGTCTTGTTCAGCGTTTCCGATTTCCTCATGGTGTTTCTCCAAGATGAGTTCGCCATCGGGCTACTTCTTTTGCACTGCCGGCAGCTGCTGTTTCCCCGCCGGCGCCTGGCCGCCAGGCTTGAGCAGTCCGATCAGGCCTCCTTCGCCGCCCGGCGCTGGCGCCTGAGACCCCGGCGCCTTGCTCTGCACCGCGGCGCGCCCTTTGCGCGCCGCGGACGCCGAGCCGTCTCCCATTCCCTGCTTCCCGCCGCTGCCGCCGATCGCCTGCTGCGAGCCGGCTTGTGCCGCAGGCCGCTCGAGCAGCGTGAACGCCAGCGCGTGCCGCGGCGCGCCCGCGAAAGCGCCGAGCGCGGCGAGCGCGGCCGCGAGGGCGAGGGTTCTTTGCAATGACGGGCTGTCGGATCTGTTCATGGTGCTTCCTCCTCGTTTAGCTTACTCGGCCACTCTGACAACGCCTGCACATGCAGCTCCATCACATGCGCGCTTTGCGCCGGTTTGGCGAGCCCGCGCTCGCGGCAGTATTGCTCCACCGTGCGATCGATATCGAGCCAGGCCTGACCCGGCCCCGCGTCGTCCGCCGGCCGCACGAAGCTCCGTTCTACCGCCTCGCGCTCCGGCTCCGCGAGGCGCTCGAATCGTTCGCTCAATGAGTCGGCCAGCGCGCGAAAAAGGTTCAAGTAGCGGTCGGCCGCCTGCATGAAAAGCTCCGCGCCCTGCGCTTCGAGGTAGTCGCTGACCGTGCCCTCGGTGCCGTAGCGCCCCTCGGTCTGCGGGTGCGGCTCGAGCTCGGTGAAGGTTTCCTCGTCCTCGGGGCTGATGTGGCGCGCGAGCGGGTAGATGCGGCATACCAGCGGCCGGTCGGCGTGCACGCTGCAGCCCGTTGCGCCCAGGAAGACGCACGCTCCGTCGGCGCGCTGCGCGAGCCGGGTGCCGGCGCGGTCGGTGAAGCGCGCGATGAACGCGGTCGTGCTCAGCCCCTGGTTGCGCGCCAGGCGCAGCACCTCGTAAGGATTGAGCATGATCCCCTTGTTGCGGCAGCAGCGTGAGCAGCGACCGCAGGCGTAGGAGAACGGCGTCGCGCGCGTCATCCGGGCCTCAGCCATGGGTGCAAGTCCCGTTCAATCGTATCAGGCCCCAGCCGAATACCGGGTCCTTTCCCGGCGCGCCGAGGTCGCGCGCACGCGCAGCGAGCAGCCTGCGCAGCGCGTCCGGCGCCGCCCCGGGCTGCGCCGCCTTGGCCGCGGCGAATACCGCGGTCGCGAACGGCACCGCGTACGAGGTGCCCGATCGGTATTTGCCGCCGCCGCCCGGCGCCGCGGCCCACACGTCCACGCCCGGCGCGGCGAAGGCGATGTACTCGCCGCGGTTGGCGTGCGCATAGGGCTGAAGCTTGGCGTCGACCGCGGTCACCGCGACCACTCCGTCCTGCGCCGCGGGGTAGACAGGCGGCGCGTGCGCGCCCCCGTTACCGGCCGCCGCGAGCAGCTCGATGCCACGCTGCTCGACGCGCAGGATCGCGGCCTCGACCAGGCGGTTGCGCGGCCCGCCGAAGCTCAGGTTGAGCGCGCTCACGTGCTGCCCGACCAGCCAGTCGAGCGCGCGCACCACCAGCTCGGCGTCGGTGTCGGCGCCGTCGTCGCCGCGCCTGCGGAACACGGCCGCGGCGTACAGCCGCGACCCGCCCAGCAGCCCGAAGCCGCCGTCGCCGACCAGCAGCGAGGCGATCGCGGTGCCGTGCTCCGCCTTCGCCGCCGGCACGCCCACAGGCAGAAAGGACCGCTGCGTCACGCGCCCCGTCCTGAACGCCGGGTGTTCGAGGTCGACCGCGGTGTCGATCATACCGAGGCTCAGGCCGCCGCCGCAGCCGCCGGCCGCCGCCGGCCAGCCGACGAGCCGCGCGCCGTAGAGCGCGGGGCCGGCCTCGAGGGCGTAGCGATGGTTGGCGTCGGACCAGACCGACGGCAGCGCCTGGCGCAGCTGCGCGAGCGCCGCCTCCACGCTCACGCCCTGCGGCACGCGGAACACGCTTATCACCAGCCCCAGGTTGCCGAGGGCGGCGCGGCGCTTGATCGCCAGGCCGAGCGCCTGCGCCTGCTGCTGCAGCTGTTGCGCCTCCTGCATGTCCGCCGACACCGCGACCAGCTCCGCCGGCTCGACCGAAACGTCTTCCTTGAGCGCGGCCGCCGCGCCTTGCGCCGCCTGGGGCGGCGGCGGCAGCGGGCCGCCGATCAGCGTGCCGCCCGAGCCGGGCGGCGCGCCGAGCGGCTGCGGCGCCGGCGCGATTTCCGTGCTGCCGCCCGCCGGCTGCGTGTCCTGCGCGGGCTGCGGCGGCCGCGCCGGCGCCGGGATCGACAGCGGCGTGAGCGCACGGTCGGGCGGCGGCGCGACCACCTTGGGATTCACGACCCGGATCTGGGCGGGCGCCGCTGCCGCCCACGCAAGCAGCGAGGCAGCAGCGAGCGTGCGCGCGGCGCTCATTGCAGCTCCGCCTCGGCCACGACGCCGTGCGCGGCGCGGAATTCGGCCAGCGCCTTGCGCGCCGCCTCGCGCTCGCCCGCGGAGATGCCCTGCAGGCGCACGCGGTACACGCCGAGCGCGCTCGGGCCGTCGATCAGCAGCGCGTCGTGCGCCTGCAGCAGCGCGCGGATGCGCGCCTCGGGTGCCGCCGGCTCGAAGCGCAGCTGCAGCACCACGCCCGCCGGCGCGCCCTCGCCGAGCGGCTCGATCGGCCGCTCGCGGTTCGCGAGCCATCCGATAAGCCCGGCCTGCACCACGATCACCAGCGCTGCGGCAGCCGCGAGTGCGAAGCGCCGCCGCGGACGCGCGGCCTCGCGCCGCACCTCGCGCAGCAGCCGCCGCAGACCCAGCTCGTCGGCGACCTGCCCCGCCGCGGAGAGCTTGACCTGCGCGCGCAGCGCGCCGAGGAACTCGATCTCCGCGCGGCAGCGCGCGCAGCCGCGCAGGTGCGCCTCGACCGCGTCGCGCTCGGCGCCCGCGAGCGTGCGGTTCGCGTACCAGGGCAGCAGCTCGTCGGGGTGAGCGGCGCCGTTCATGCCGCTTCGCCCAGGCAGCGCTTGAGGCCCTGCTTGGCGTGGAACATGCGCGTCTTGACGGTCCCTTGAGGGCATTCGAGGATCGCCGCGATCTCGTCGTAACCCAGGTCCTCGAAGAACGCCAGGTGCACCACCGCACGCTGGACCTCCGAAAGGCGCTCGAGGCAGCGCCGCAGGCGTTCCGAATCCTGCTTCCGCCCGAGCAGCTCGGGCGCGCCGGCGCCCGCGTCCTCGAGCTCCTGCGGGTCGCGTTCGTCGTTCGCTGCATCCGGGCGACGGCGCCGCATGCGGTCGAGCGCCTTGTGCTGCGCGATGCCGAGCACCCAGGTGAGCGGCCGCGAGCGCCCCTCGAAGCGCGCCGCGCCGCGCCAGACCTCGAGCATCACGTCGTTGGCCGCCTCCGCCGCGTCGGCCGCGTCGCCTAGGCGGCGCAGCAGGAAGGCGTAGATCCTGCCGTGGTAGCGGCGGTAGAACTCCGCCAGGTCCTGCTCCCGGCCGCGCGCGATTCCTTCGATCAGCATCGCTTCCTCGGTGGCGGCATCCGCGGACATGGCGCAGCCGCCGCTTTGCGCTAGGGAACCCGCAACTGCCGCACCTGGGCCGCGCCGATCACGCTGCCGTCGGCGCCGATCGCCTGCACGCGCCAGAAATAGCTGTGGCGCGGCCGCAGCCTGGCGCGCGTCGCCGCGGACAGCGCGATCTGCGTCTGCGCCGCGGTCACGATCATCCCCGCCGCGGGCGGAGCGGCGAGCGCCGCGCGCACGCGCGCGGGATCCGCGGCGGCGGCCTGCTGGGCGATGTCGGGCAGCCCGAAATTGTCTCCTTCCGGGCTGCCGAACAGCTCGATCTTGTAGACCTTTGCGCCTGCCACCGGCTGCCAGGCGAACCGGGTATCGGTGTCGAACAGCGCGCCGTCGCCCGGCGCGGTCACGACCATCTCGGTGAAGCCGCCGCGCGCGCCCGAGGTCGCTTCGCCCACGTAGTACGCGAGCACGGGCGGATCGAACCCCGGCAGCGGCTGCGTGATGCGCAGGCGCAGCCTGTAGTAACCCGGCGAGTCGGTCGGCAGCTGCGGGCTCTTGACGATCTCCGGCTCGCGTCCGATCAGGCCGCGGGTGACCTGCTGCAGCTCGCGGTACAGCGCCTCGCCCGCGGTCGAGCTCGGGCCGGCGAGCTCCCACAGCGCGCTCATGCTGCCGCTGCCGCTGAAGTCGATTTCGGCCCGCGCCGACAGGGCGTCGCCCGCCTGCACCACGCGCACCGCCGCGCCGTCGTCGAACGACAGGGCTTCGCGCGTGATGCCGAACTGCCCGGCGCCGGAGCCGCCGATCACGATCAGCTCGCTCGCCTGAACGGGCGCCGTGCCGTCGGTAAACACGCGCACGTAGCTGACGGTCTGCGAGCCGAGCCGGTTCGCCATTAGCGTGACGTCCGGGGGCACCATGACCGATTCGGCGAGCGTAACCGTCGACGGAACGCCGCTCACCATGCTGCCATTCGCGCTCAGCGTCGTATTCACCGTGCCGAGCACGGTCGCGCCGACCCTGAACTGACCCGAGGTGGAGGTGATCGTGTACGGCAATGTCCCCGGGAAGCCGACGGCCAGGCTGACGACCTGCCAGTTGAGCACCAGCGAGTGCGCCTGCCCGATCGCGACCAGGCTGTTCGCGGGTATCGGCTCGGCCGAGGTGATCGCCGCGCGTGCCGGCAGCGGGACCGACGCGGCCGCGAGGCCGAGCGCGATGCCCAGGGTGCGAAGGAAGGTGCGCATGGCTGTGCTCCAGTGCCTCAGAACGACGGCATCCATGAAATGCTCATGCGCACGAACGCCTGGTAGCTGTTCTCGCACACGGCGCCGAACGACGACGAGGAGGCGAGCTTGTCGCGGCAGGAGTGGTAGCTGCCGTCGAGCCCGAGCGAAAGTCCGGGGCGCTGGCCGTTCGCCGCCACCACCACCCAGTTCAGCCCGAGCGTGGTGTCGCTCGTGATCTGGTCGCTGGCGGGAACGTCGGACCAGGCATGGCGCACGTTGTAGGTCAGGTTGCTCGACACGCGCCGGGTGAACGGATAGGCGAGCGTCGCGCCGCCGATCATCGCCTGCGAGCGAGCAACGTTGGTCAGGTCCTCGGTCTTGTCGTGCTCGACGCTCGCGCCGACGTTCAGCTTCTTCACCAGGAAGGCCGTTTGCAGTCGATCGGCCGTGGTCACCGTTTGCGGGGTGTAGCCGGCGAAGTCCTGGTCCTCGACCCGCGTGTGGGTGGCGCCCCAGCTCCAGCTCGCGTGCTGGAATTGCGCGCCGAGCATCAGGTTGGAGGTTTCGTGCAGCGGCCCGAGCGCGAGCAGGAACGAGCCGGCGTTGTCGGTCAGCTCCTTGCTCACCTTCACGTACGAGGCCGAAAGGCTCGGCGTGCCGTACCAGGCCATGGCGGGTGCCGTGCCCGCCACGGCGCGCTGCACCGGCACCCAGTTGAGCGAGAACGAGTGCTGCGTCGTGCGCGTGCGCGGGACCAGCGCGAGGTCGTCGACGTTGTCGTGCTCCTTGGCGGCGGCCGCCTGGGCGCTCAGGCCGTACCAGTTGAGCCCGCTGAAGAGCTGGCCCATATCGCGGTCCGCGATCGCGCCCGGGGTCGCCGGACTCTGGAAGAAGGTGCTCAGCACCTTTTTCTGCACCCCCACGTTCCACACCAGCGGCTGGCCGAGCACATTCAGGCTGTGCCAGGGCGTGTAGTTCGCCAGCCCCGAGTAGGCGTGGCCGGCCTGGGGCTCGAGCCCGACGCCGACGCCGTCGAAGTCGTAGCTGCTGCGCGCGGCCTCCCCGCGCAGCCGCAGCAGCTTGTCGAACAGCTGCGCATCGGCGACCAGGCTGCCCGCGTGGCCGCCGTAGGGCTGAGGCGACCCGGCCACGCCCGCGCCGCTCATGCCGGTGCTCTCGCCGTCGACGTAGGTGCCGCTTAGCGCCAGCGCCTCGGGGCGGCCGGGCAGCGGAAACAGGCTCGCGACCATGCCGTCGATGCGGTTGCGGTCGTCCTGCGTGCCGCTCAGGTTGCGCGAGCCGGCGAGCGGGGTCGCGCTCATCGAAAACCCGGTGACGTGCGCGGCGCTGCCGGCGGCGAGGTCCACCGTCACGCCGCGGCGCGCGAAATTCTGCATTACCAGGCTCTCGGGCCCCAAGGCGGTGTGGTCGCCGACGCTCGCGGAGACGCTTCCGTGCTGCGCCGACAGCAAGTACTGGGCGATGTCGAGATGGCTTCCCTGCAGCGGCATCTGCGCGGTCTGGCTGCTGCTGACCAGGCTCATGCTGCCGTTCGCCTGCCAGGTTTCGTTCGCCACCCTGCCCTGGATCTGCGCCGAGCCCGTTCCCTGCAGCGGCCCTACGCTCGTGTCCACGTTGTGGTTCGCGACGCGCTGGCTCGCGGTCAGGGTGACGTTCGCCCGCAGCTGCGACTGCAGGAACGCGGCGCTCTGGCGGATCTCGAACGCCCACTGGCCGCGCTCGGCGATGCCGCCGTCGGGCGTGTACTCGACCAGCCGCAACGTGTGCGCGCCGAAGGCGATCGGCTGCGCCGGGGTGATGACGATATCTGAGCCGTCGAGGGCCGCGAGCGAGGTGACGTCGATGTCGTCCAGCTCGACCCCCAGATGCTGCGGCGTGTCGGCCGGAATGCCTGCCACGTGGATGCGCAGCGGCGCGGTCTGCGCCGTCGCGCCCGCGCCGGGCGGCACGAAGACCGGCTTCCACCCCGCCTGCTGCGCGAAAGCCATTGCGTGCAACGCCGCGATGGCCCCGCCGAACATCCAAACGCCGATACCAGCGTGCCTCATCGTTCCCTCGACATCACTGCCGCCGCACCGGCTTGTCATGCGCGCCGGCGTCGGTTGCTGTGTCGCTGCGTCAGCACACGCGGTTCAAACAGCCCTGCGCAAAAGTTGCACGATGCTTGCAAAAAAAGCAATTCATTCCTGCACCCTGCGCAGGCCGTGTCAGCTTCGTGCAAGCAACGCTCATGGACGAAAGCGCGCGCCTCGAACAGAATTGCGCCGCGTCAGATCGATCAGGGAGACCAGAAAAATGCGCACCGCGAGACTTATCGGACTGCTCTTGCTTCCCGCGTTCCTTGCGGCCGCCGCGAGCGCGTCCGCCGCACAGATGGACGTCAGGCTCGGGCTTTGGGAGGCCACGGTCACCAGCAAGATGAGCGGTGCGCCACCGATCGACGTCAGCAGCTTGAACAAGCTCTCGCCCGAGCAAAGAGCGCGCCTCGAGGCCATGTTCCAAAGCCGCGCGGCCCAAGGTCCCCAGACCCACAGCTACAAGACTTGCCTGACCAAGGAGGATCTGGAGAAGGACCCTTTCTCCGAACCGGCGCGTCAAGGCGAAACGTGCACGACGAAGGTGACCTCGCATACGCGGACCATGTGGCAGGGCACGCGGGTTTGCACCGGAGACAGGGGCCGGCAGGAATACTCGGCCAAGATCAGCGTGCTATCGCGCGAGCAGGTGAAGGGCACGGTACTGATGAAGTTGAGCGACGGCAGCCACACGATGACGAACCACGCCACGTATTCGGGCAAGTGGCTCGGGTCGGACTGCGGCGGCGTGCGGTAGCGACGCCATGATCGGCGGCGGGCAGCCCGGCGCGCAGGACCCCGCCGCGCCGCGCGCCTCGCTGGGAAAGATTGCCGCGCGCCTGCTGCTGCACGGCGTTTCCCTGCTGGTCGCGGCGGGCTGCTTCGCTGCCTACGCGCACTTCAAGGCCGCGGGCAGCACCGACGCCTCGCTCGCGAGCCTGGTCGCTGCGGCGGGCTTCGGCTTCGCGCCGCTGCGCGACGTGCTGCGCATCGTGTTCGCGATCGAGGGCAAGGCACTGCACCTGGCGCACGGCCTGGGCGGGCTCGCGCTGCTCGCCCTGCCGCTCACCGGCGTCGTCTCCGGCGCGCCGCTGCTCACCCATGCCGCCATGGCGCCATTCGCGATCATGGGCGCGGCGCAGGCGGTCATGCACCAGGACCACCCGCGCAACGCGAAGCAGGCCGCGGCGCTGCAGCGCTTCGCGGCGAGCCTGCCCGAGGTCGCGCAGTTCGCCGGATCGAAGACTCTTGCCTCGCCCGGGAACGCACAGCGCGCGGTCGCGGCGCTTAGCGACATCCTGTCCAAGGCGCAGGCGCTGGGCGAAACCGAGCTCGAGTCCGATCCCGGATTCCAGAGCGCGCTCAGGCAGGTCTCGACCCGCTTCGGCGCGAACCTGGGTCTGGACGCCGTAGACCTCGCGCTCGCCAGGCTGGCGGCGAACCCCGCCACCGCGAGCGCGGTCCCGGGCCTGCGCAAGCGCCTGGCGCAGGCGCGCAGCGCGCTCAACCGGAGCGGAACGACTCCACGTAAAGCTCAACGTAGCGCTGCGCCAGCGACTGCGCGCGCTTGAGCTGCTTGCGCGTCATCGTCTTGGCGAGGCGGTCGAGGATGTCCTGGCCGCCGGGCTCGCCGCTGGCGGCCGCCGCGTCGGCCCAGGCGTAGGCGAGCACCGGATCGGCCTGCACGCCGCGCCCTGCGAGGTAGAGGTTCGCCAGGTTGAGCTGCCCCGCCCCGCTGCCCTGCCGCGCCGCGGCGTGGAACAGCTTCGCGGCGCGCACCGGATCCGGAGCCACGCCCAGGCCGGCGTCGTACAACGCGCCGAGCGCCTCCTCGGCGCGCGCGTCGCCGCGCGCGACCAGCGGCTGGAGCAGGACGATGGCGCTCGCATACTCGCCCCGTTCGATCGCATGCTGCGCCTGCGCCATCGTGTCCGCTTTCGCCAGCAGGGGCACGAACGCCAATGCGAAGAGCAGGAGAGATTTCCGGCTTAGCGTGGGCATGGCAAGCGTTCCTCGATTCCAGACGCGCGCACGATAGCAAGGCGAGCTTAGGCCTCGCTTAACGGCCGAAATTGAGCGCCAGCCCTGGCCTGGGCCAGTCGAGCGCGACGAGCTGCCCGGAAGCGCTGAGCGTGACGTAGGCGGTGCGCAGGTCAGGCCCGCCGAAGCAGAGGTTGGTGGTGTAGTCGTCGGGCAGCGGCAGGTGCTCGATGCCGCGCCCGTCGGGCGAGATCACCGTGATGCCGCCGTTGAACAGCGTGGCGACGCAGATGTTGCCGCCTGCCTCGAGCGCGAGCGAGTCGAACAGCTGGAATCCGGGCAGCCCGGCCACCAACTCGGCGCCGTTGGGCGACGGGTAGCGCCGCCGCTTCACCACGCCGGGCGCTTCCAGGTCGAACGCCCACAGCCTGCCGGTAAGGGTTTCGGCGACGTACAGGCGCGTCTCGTCGGGCGCGAGGCCGATCCCGTTCGGCGTCAGCAGCGGATAGACCGCCTCGCTGATCGAGCCGCCGTCGATGCGCGCGTAATACACCCCGCCGCGGTCCAGCTCGCGCGCGCGCGCCTTGCCCATGTCGGTAAACCACATCCCGCCGGCGCGATCGAACACGATGTCGTTCGGGCCCCTGAGCGGGCCGTTGGGTCCGGCCTCGTACAGCACGCGCGCTTCGCCGCGCGCGAGGTCGACCCGCTCGATGCGCCCGCCGCGGTAGTCGTCGGCCTGCCCGAGCGGGCGCAGCCCGTGGCGATCCTCGCGCCAGCGGAAGCCGCCGTTGTTGCACACGTAGACCGCGCCGTCCGGGCCGAGCGCCGCCCCGTTCGGCCCGCCGCCGAGCTCGGCGACCACTTCGACCGCGCCGTCCGGGCGCACGCGCGAGAGCGTGCCGCGCGCGACCTCGACCAGCAGCACGCTGCCGTCGGCGAGGGCGAGCGGGCCTTCCGGAAAGCGAAGCCCGCGCGCCACGATGCGGAAATTCAGCTTCGTGCTCATGTCATGTTGCGGCGCATCCCCCGGGATCAAGATAGCAGTGCGGCGGATTCACCGCAAAGAGTCCGCGCCGCGGCTTTCGCCGCCCCGAGGGTTCCGGTTGCGCCGCCGCGCTGCGTGCGCATACACTGGAACCCGTGCCGGGAGCATGCGCCGGCCGTCCATCGCCATCAGGAGGGGAATGCCATGAAGAGAGTCGCCGTCTGGGCGGGTGCGCTTGCGCTCGCAATCGCGTGGGCCGCGAGCGCCCAGGCCCAATCGACCCTGGCCGCCGTCAAGGCGAAGGGCTACTTGCAGTGCGGCGTGAACACCGGCCTGGCCGGTTTCTCGCAGCCGGACTCGAAGGGTGTCTGGCACGGTCTCGAAGTCGACGTCTGCCGCGCGGTTGCGGCCACGGTGTTCGGCGATGCGAGCAAGGTGCACTACACGCCGCTTACCGCGCAGCAGCGCTTCACCGCGCTGCAATCGGGCGAGATCGACATGCTCTCGCGCAACACCACCTGGACCTACACCCGCGACACCAACCTCGGCCTCACCTTTGCCGGCGTGGACTACTACGACGGGCAGGGCTTCATGGTGGCGAAGAAGCTCGGCGTGAAGAGCGCCAGGGACCTGAACGGCGCCACCATCTGCGTGCAGCCGGGAACCACCACCGAGCTCAACCTGGCGGACTACTTCCGCGCCAACAACATGACCTTCAAGCCGGTCGTGATCGAGAAGCTCGAGGAGGTGACCAGCGCGTTCTTCTCCGGCCGCTGCGACGTGTTCACCACCGACGTGTCGGGCCTGGTCTCGACCCGCGGCTCGCGCGCACCCAATCCGGCCGACTACGTCATCCTGCCGGAAGTGATCTCCAAGGAGCCGCTCGGACCGGTGGTGCGTCGCGGCGACGACGGCTGGCTCGCCGTCGTGAAATGGTCGCTGTTCGCGATGATCAATGCCGAGGAGCTCGGCCTGACCTCGAAGAACATCGACCAGGCGCTGACCAGCACCAATCCCGCGATCCAGCGCTTCGTCGGCACCTCGGGCGACCTGGGCAAGATGATGGGGGTCGACAACCGCTGGGCCTACGACATCGTCAAGCAGGTCGGCAACTACGGCGAGTCTTTCGAGGCCAACCTCAAGCCGCTCGGCTTCGAGCGCGGGATAAACGCGCTCTGGACCCACGGCGGCATCATGTACGCGCCACCGATCCGCTGAGGTGGGCGGCGCCGCCGGGCGGCGCGCAGGCTGGTCGCTGTACGACCTGCGCGTCCGCGCGATCCTGTACCAGGTCCTGCTGGTGGCGGCGGTCGGCCTGGTCGCCTGGTTCCTGATCTACAACACGGCGCACAACCTCGAATCGCGCAAGATCGCGAGCGGCTTCGGCTTCCTCAAGCGCGAAGCCGGCTTCGCGATCGGCGAAACCACGCTCATCAGCTACAACGCGGCCGACACCTATCTGCGGGCGCTCACGGTCGGCGTGCTCAATACCTTCCGCGTGTCGGTGATAGGGGTCATCGCCGCCACGCTGCTCGGCACCCTGATCGGCCTTGCCCGGCTGTCGCGCAACTGGCTGCTGTCCAGGCTGGCCGCCGGCTACGTCGAGACCTTGCGCAACGTGCCGCTGCTGGTGCAGCTTTTCTTCTGGTACACGGTCATTTCGGACAATCTGCCCGGGCCGCGCCACGCGCTCGCGCCGCTGCCGGGGGTTTTCCTAAGTAACCGCGGTATCGCGCTGCCGGTGGTACAGGCGCACCCGGCGCACGCCTGGATCGCCGCGGCGCTCATCGTCGGCATGGTCGCCGCCTGGCTGCTTACGCGCTGGGCGAAGCGCCGCCAGGCGCTCACCGGCCAGCCCTTCCCCACCCTCAGCGCCGGCAGCGCGCTGGTGCTCGGCCTGCCGCTGATCGTGTTCCTGGTCGCCGGAGCGCCGCTGCACCTCGAGCGCCCGGTGCTGCAGGGCTTCAACTTCTCCGGCGGCATGACGCTCACGCCCGAGTTCGCCGCCCTGCTCGGCGGGCTGACCACCTATACCGCCGCCTTCATCGCCGAAATAGTGCGCGCCGGCGTGCTGGCGGTCGACCGCGGCCAGTTCGAGGCCGCCTACGCACTCGGTCTGCGCCCGCGCCGCGCGATGCGGCTGGTGATCCTGCCCCAGGCGCTGCGGGTGATCGTGCCGCCGATGACCAGCCAGTTCCTCAACCTGACCAAGAACAGCTCGCTTGCGGTGGCGATCGGCTATCCCGACCTGGTGTCGATCGCCAATACCTCGATGAACCAGACCGGGCAGGCGATCGAGGGCATCGCGATCATCATGGCCGTGTACCTGACCATCAGCCTTTCGATCTCGGCTTTCATGAACTGGTACAACAAGCGTATCGCGCTCAAGGGCGCGACCCGGTCATGAGCGCCGCCTCCGACAGCGTCGCGCCGCGCCGCCTGCCGGGCGGGCGCGCCGTGGAATGGCTGCGGGCGAACCTGTTCTACAGCGTTCCGAGCGCGCTCGCCACGCTGGTGCTGCTCTACCTGGCCTGGAGGCTGGTGCCGCCATTCATCGAGTGGGCCTTCGTGAACGCGGTCTGGCGCACTGGCGGCTCGGCGGCCTGTCGCGCCGCCGCCGGGCACGGCGCCTGCTGGGCGTACATCGTGGAGAAGCACCGCTTCATCCTGTTCGGCACCTATCCTTACGCGCAGCAGTGGCGACCCGGCCTCGGCATCCTGCTTTTCATCGCGCTTTACGTGGTGAGCTCGCGGCGCGCGTGCTGGCGGCCCTGGCTCGCCTGGGTCTGGCTCGGCGGGCTGGCGCTGATCTTCTTGCTGATGTGGGGCGGCGTGCTCGGCCTGCCCTACGTGGAGGACGAGCGCTGGGGCGGCCTGATGCTGACGCTGATCCTCGCCACCTTCGGCATCGCGGCCGCGTTTCCGCTCTCGATCCTGCTCGCGCTCGGGCGGCGCTCGAACATGCCCGCGGTGCGCACGGCCTGCGTGATCTACATCGAGCTGATCCGCGGCGTGCCGCTGATCAGCCTGCTGTTCATGGCCTCGGTGATGCTGCCGCTGTTCCTGCCCTCGGGCGTGTCGATCGACAAGCTGCTGCGGGCGCAGATCGCGATGGTCATGTTCGCCATGGCCTACCTGGCGGAGGTCGTGCGCGGCGGTCTGCAGGCGATCCCGGGCGGGCAGTACGAGGCGGCCGAAGCGCTCGGCCTGTCTTACTGGCGCAAGATGCTGCTGATCGTCCTGCCGCAGGCGCTGCGCATCTCGATCCCGCCGCTGGTCAACACCTTCATCGCGTTCTTCAAGGACACCTCGCTGGTGGTGATCATCGGCCTGTTCGACCTGCTGAGCGCGGTCAAGGTGGGGCTCGAGGAACCCGCCTGGAGCGGCTACGGCATCGAGGCCTACCTGTTCGCCGCGCTGATCTACTTCGCGTTCTGCTTCTCGATGTCGAGGTACAGCCAGCGGCTCGAGCGCGACCTGGCACGGGGGCGCAGGCACATCCTGAGGGAGGAATGATCTTGACCAGCGCAGCGATCATCGAGATGAAGGGCGTAGACAAGTGGTTCGGCGAGTTCCACGTGCTGCGCGGGATCGACTTCTCGGTCGCGCGCGGCGAGAAGATCGTCATCTGCGGCCCCTCGGGCTCGGGCAAGTCGACCATGGTGCGCCTCATAAACCGGCTCGAGTCGCACCAGCGCGGCCAGATCCTGGTCGACGGCATCGAGCTCGCGGACGACGTCAAGGCGATCGAGGCCATCCGGCGCGAGGTCGGCATGGTGTTCCAGCAGTTCAACCTGTTTCCGCACCTGACGGTGCTGCAGAATCTCACTCTGGCGCCGACCTGGGTGCGCCGCATGCCCAAGCGCGAGGCCGAGGAGCTCGCAATGCAGCTGCTCAAGCGGGTGCGAATCGCCGAGCAGGCCGACAAGTACCCGGCACAGCTCTCCGGCGGCCAGCAGCAGCGGGTGGCGATCGCGCGCGCGCTGGCGATGCGCCCCAAGGTGATGCTGTTCGACGAGCCGACCTCGGCGCTCGACCCGGAGATGATCAAGGAGGTGCTCGACGTGATGATCGAGCTCGCGCGCGAAGGCATGACCATGCTGGTGGTCACGCACGAGATGGGCTTCGCGCGCACCGTCGCCGACCGGGTGGTGTTCATGGACCGGGGCGAGATCGTCGAGACCGGCAAGCCGCAGGAGTTCTTCTCCGCGCCGAAGACCGACCGCGCCAAGCTGTTCCTGAGCCAGATCCTCGGCCACTAGCGCGGCGCGGGTCTCGTGCTTACTTCGCCTCCAGGCGCGCCAGCGTTTCGGGCGAAAGGAACAGCGTCGGATCGACCCGCGCGTTATTGAGGCTCACGCCCCAGTGCAGGTGCGGGCCGGTGGCGCGGCCGGTCTGGCCCACCAGGCCGATGACCTGGCCGCGCGCCAGGCGCTGCCCCTTCTTCACCAGGATCTTTTCCATGTGCGCGTACATCGTGACCAGGCCCCGGCCGTGGTCGATCAGCACCATGTTGCCGTCGAAGAAGAAATCGCCCATGGCGACCACCCGCCCCGGCGCGGGAGCGCGGATCGGCGTGCCGGCCGGCACCGCGATATCGATTCCGCTGTGCGGAGCGCGCGGCTCGCCGTTGAAGATGCGGCGCAGGCCGAAGGGGCTGCTCACGGGGCCCAGCAGCGGAAGGTCGAAGCGCAGCGATACGTCCTTCCGGTCGCGCCACGCGGCCAGGGCGGCATGAATGATCGCCGATTCGCGCCGGATGCGCGCGAGGTCTTGCGCCGTCGGCTCGACCATGCGCTTGTTCTCGATCGTGAGCCGCTGTACGGCGTACTGCTTGTCCCGGACGGTGAAGCCCAGACTGCGCGCGTCAACCCGTAGCGCGTACTTGCCCGGCTTCGCGTCGAGCGGGATGCCGACCACCGCCACCCACTGGGGCCCGTTTTTGAGCACCATCACCCGCTCGCCGTTGAAGTAAGCGCGCGGCGCGGCGCCGCCGCGCTCGAGCGGAACCACGGCGACGCCGCCCGGCACCGGCTCCGCCCGCGGCAGGGCGGCAGCTTGCAGGGTGCCGGAAGAACAAGCCAGCAATAGCGTCAAAATGTATTTCATGTCTCGAGTTTATGCACGCTGGGACCGCCATTATCCGTGAGTGAGCGCGCCGGATCCAGTCTGCTTCAGGCCCCGCGCGTTTGACCCACGTCAAAGCGAAACGACTGCGGCAGCGTAGCTTGCGGCAAAGAGGTGCGGCGTTTCTGGTGGATGAGTCATGGCGGCGCGCGTCGGTCGACGACGATTCCTGAAGGGCACGGCGACGGCGCGCGAGTCCCGCTTCGGCGTATACGACGGATACTCGACGGCCACCTACGACGACCACCTGCGGCGCTCGAGCTTCCTCCGGTTGCGGGATGGAACGCAGCTGGCGTACGACTTGTTCCTGCCTGCGCGCAATGGCGTCGCCGCGCAGGAGCCAGTACCGGTGCTGTTCAAGTACACGCCGTATCTGCGCAGGTTTCTCGTCTTCGACGCCAAAGGGCGCAACATTCTCGCGGACCTGTTCGACCTCGACTGGAAGGCACGCGCGTACCTGCGCATCCGGTACTGGCTCAGCCGGCGCGGACGCTACATGGATGCCTTGGACCGCAACGCCTGGCTGAAGACGCCCCTTGCGCACGGTTACGCGGTGATCGTGGTAGAGCGTCCCGGCACCGGGGCTTCGTTCGGCAGCTCGGATCCCAGCTTCCAGGCTGCCGCGCGCGAGGCCGATCAGATCATCGACTGGATCGCCGCGCAGCCGTGGAGCGACGGCAAGGTGGGCATGTACGGCGACTCGTGGCAGGGGCAGATCCAGCTCGCAGCCGCGAGCACTGGCAACCCGCACTTGAAGGCCATTCTGCCCTCGGGCACCTGGCTCGATGCCTACCGCGGCGTGATCTATCCGGGCGGCATCTACAACAAGTCTTTCGGCAAGTTCTTCAACTGGTCCCTCACCTTGCTCGATTCGGACATCATCGTCCCTGTGGACGAGGACACGAGCGGCGCGCTGCTGGCCGAGGCGCGGCGTGCGCGGCGCGGCGCGGCGCTGAAGGACCAGATGACAGAAGGTCTCCTCAAGCGCTATCCCTTCGCCGACAGCACCACCTCGAGCGGCGTCGCTTTCTGGACCTCGCAGGCGCTGTACTCGTTCATCGACCGAATCAACCGGTCAGGCGTCGCGGTTTACGTGGTCGGAGGTTGGTCCGATTTCGCGGCCCGTGACGCGTTCCTGATCTACGCCAACCTGAGCACGCCTAAGCGCCTGATGGTCCGGCCGCACGACCACAGCAGCATCGACAAGCCGGCGCCGGACGTGGATTACGGCACCGAGGCGCTGCGCTGGTTCGACTACTGGCTGAAAGATACCGACAACGGGATCATGGCCGAGCTTCCCATTCACTACGCGACGATGCCCCCGACCGCAAAAACGGGCTGGCGCGCCTGCGCGGCGTGGCCGGCGCAGGGACTGCGCAGCGCGCGCATGTATTTCAGCGCGGGCCGGACGGGCACCGCGGCCTCGGTCAATGATGGCACCCTGTCGCCCGTGCCACCCCGCACATCAGCGGGCGGCGCCGGCGCCGATCCGTATAGCGTCGATTTCACGACCACGACCGGAGTGCGCTCGCGCTGGACGGCGGTCAACTGGCCGATGCGCTATCCCGACATGGCAGCCAACGACGCGAAGGCGCTCACCTACACCACTGCGCCCCTGGACACCGTCATGGACGTCACCGGGCACCCGATCGCGCGCGTCTGGTTGGCCGCCGATGTCCCCGATCTAGACGTATTCGCGTATCTGGAGTCGGTCGATCCAGGCGGCCGCGCCACCTACGTGACCGAGGGCAAGCTGCGGGCATCGCAGCGCGCGCTGGCCGATCCGCCGTTCAAGGGGCTGGGTCTGCCGTTTCACGGCCATCGGCGCGACGAGGCGAGGCCGATCGCCGCGGGTGAGCCGGTGGAGCTGCTGTTCGACCTGCTTCCCACCTCCTACCGGTTCGCGGCCGGCACGCGCGTGCGCGTCACCATCGCCTTCGCCGATGCAGAAAATTTCGATACGCCCGTGCAGACTCCCGCGCCGCAGGTGCGCGTACTGCGCGACGCGACGCACGAATCCTTCGTCGATTTGCCGTTGGCGAGCTAGCCCGGCGCCTGCCGTGCGATGCGCAGCCGCGTCGCGCCCATGTCATCGCCGCGCAGCTCCTTGAGCGCATAGCTGGTGTAGGCGCCGACGACTTCCTTGCGCCAGTACAGGTCGAGGTCGGTGTTGTCCATCGGCTTGGCGCGCGAAGCGACGCTTGCCGCCGCTTCGGCGATGACGTCGTCGCTCAGCTTCTTGCCCGCGAGGTAGGCGCCGGCCTTGTCGACCAGGAACGGGCGCGACGCGACCGCGCCGAGGGCGATGCGCGCTTCCTCGATGACCTGATCTTTTCCGAAACGCAGCGCGGCTGCGACCCCCAACACGGGAAAATCGAACGAGCCGCGGCGGCGCAGCTTCCAGTAGCTGCTCTTCCAGCCCCCTGAAGGCGGCAGCACGACCTCGGTCAGGATCTCGTCCGGCTTGCGGCTAAGATAATCGATGCCGTCGTTGCGGTACAGGTCCGCGAGCGCAAGCTCCCTTTCTCCGCCCGAAGAAACGAGCTTCACCCTCGCCCCGAGCGCGATAAGCGCCGGCGCGCTGTCGGTCGAGGACACCGCGACGCAGCGCTTGCTCGCGGTCGCGACCCAGCAGGTCTCGCCTTCTTTCTTCAGGCAGAAGTCGATCGCCTGGCGCCACTCGAAGTTCTGGTTGTAGTAGGTGCAGCGCGTATCGAGGCACAGGTTGCCGCCCAGCGTCCCCATGTTGCGCAGGTGCGGCGTGGCGACCTGCGCCGCGGCCTGCCACAGGCCGCGGTAGCGCTCGCGGATCAGCGCCGAATCGACGATCTCGGTCAGCGTCAGGCAGGCGCCCAGGGAGCCGTTCGACTTGCGCAGCGCTTCGACCCGGCGCAATGAGACCAGCGTCGCCGGGGTCTGGTGGCGGCGCTTCATGTTCGGCACCAGGTCGGTGCCGCCCGCGATCAGCATCGCCTGCGGGCCTTCGCCCGCCAGGATCTCGGCCGCCTCCGCGATCGTGCGCGGAGCGCGAAAATCAAACCACGGCAGCCGCATCATTCTTCTTTACCTCGCTGCCGTCTCCGCCTTCCCAGGGCGGAAGCACGAACATCGGCGCCGGGTAAGGCACCGCGGGGAAGCTTTCCGGGCCGACGCGCGGCGCCTCGCCCCTGGCCTTCTTCTCCAGCGCGCGCAGCACCTTGTCGGGGGTGATCGGCACCTCGTCGATGCGCACCCCGACCGCGTCGTACACCGCGTTCGCGAGCGCCGGCATCACCGGCAGCAGCGGCCCCTGCCCGACCTCTTTCGCGCCGTAAGGGCAGTTCGGGTCCGGGTCCTCGATCAGCGCCACCTCCACCTCGGGCATGTCGAGCGACGTGAGGCTCTTGTACTCGAGCATCGAGGGCGTGCGGTGCACCAGCGCGCCCGAGAGCTTGGCCGGCAGGCGGCGGAACGCCTGCTCCTCCATCAGCGCCTCGCCCAGGCCCATATAGACGCCGCCGATCACCTGCCCGCGCGCGAGCACCGGGTTGATCGCCTGGCCGATGTCGTGCGCGATCCAGATCTTCGGCACCGTGATCCAGCCGGTCTGCGGATCGACCTCGGTCTCGAGCACGCAGGCCGAGAAGCTGTACGCGGGCGAAGGCCCGACGCCCGCGCCCTTGTAGCGGCCCGGCGCCTTGGGCGGCGAGTACGAGCCGACCGCGCCGAGCGTGCCGAACTTCGCTTCCGCCAGCGCCACCGCCTCGACGAAGCTCATCGCCTTGCCCGGCTCGCCGGCGGCGTACACGCGCCCGCGCGAGAACCGCACCCGCTCGGGCAGCGTGTCGAGCTGCGCGGCACATGCCGCGGCGAGCTGCTCGCGCACCCGGCCGGCGGCCTGCAGCGCCGCGTTGCCCATCATGATCGTCACCCGGCTCGAGTACGAGCCGAGGTCGATCGGCGTGATGCCGGTGTCGCCGGTGACGCAGCGGACAAACGACGGGTCGATGCCGAGCGCCTCCGAAATGATCGCCGCGAGCACGTCGTCCGAGCCCTGGCCGAGCTCGGTCGCGCCGCAGTACACGGTCACCTGGCCGCTGCGGTCGAGCAGCAGCTGCACGCCCGAGTGCGGCAGCTTGTTCCAGTAGATCGACACCCCGGCGCCGCACATGTAGCTCGAGCAGGCGAGCCCGACGCCGCGCCCGGGCGGAAGCTTTCTGTGCTTGTCGTTCCAGCCGGACATCTCGACCACCTTGCGGATGCACTCGGCCAGCCCGGTCGAGCCGATCCGCAGCCAGCTCGCGGTGAGCGAGTCCGGCTTGGTCACCATGTTCAGGCGCAGCGCCGCGGGATCGAGCCCGAGCTTGGCGGCGATCTTGTCCAGCTGGACTTCCTGGCCGAAGCGCGGTTGCGGCGTGCCGTGGCCGCGCTTGGGGCCGCAGGCCGGCTTGTTGGTGAAGGTGCGGCAGGCCTCGAACTTGAAGCGCGGCAGCTCGTAGGTGACCGGCGTCAGCACCCCGGTATAGAAGGTGCTCGCCGGCCCGTGCGAGCCGTAGGCGCCGCCGTCGAGCAGCGTCTGCAGGTGCATCGCCGTGAGCCTGCCCTCCTTGGTCACCCCGGTGCGGAACTTCATCAGCACCGGGTGGCGGCCGCGGTGCTGGTAGAACACTTCCTCGCGATTGAGGCAGATCTTCACCGGGCGGCCGAGGAGCAGCGCCGCCTTGCACACCACGAACTCGTGGTTGGCCGGGTCGCACTTGCCGCCGAAGCCGCCGCCGTTCGGGGTCGCGATGACGCGGATGTGCGCCGCCGGCAGCTGCAGCACGCGCGCGAGCTGGCGGTGCAGATAGTGCGGGTTCTGGGTGCTGGTCTGCAGCAAAAGCTTGCCGTCGCCTTCGATCGAGGCGAGCGAGGCCTGCTGCTCCATCGGCAGGTGCGTGTTGCCCTCGTAGAAGAACAGGTCCTCGAACACGTGGTCCGACTTCGCCAGCGCCTCGTCGACGTCGCCGAACTCGTAGGACTGGTTGCGGTGGATGTTGCCCTGCTCGCCGTAGTCGTGGATGCGCGGCTCGGGATTGGCGAGCGCCTCCTCGGGCGAGGACACGGTCGCCAGCGGGCGGTACTTGACCTCGATCAGCCCGAGCGCCTCGCCCGCGGTCTGCTCGTCGGTCGCGACCACGGCCGCGACCGGGTCGCCGACGAAGCGCACCCGCTCGCGCGCAAGCGCGTGCTCGTCCTGCGCCACCGGCATGATGCCGTAGGGGATCGGGAACTGCTCGCCGGTGAGCACCAGGTGCACGCCGGGATGACTTTGTGCGCGCGAGACGTCGATCGATTCGATCAGCGCGTGCGGATGCGGCGAGCGCAACAGCCTGCAATGCAGCATGCGCGCAGCCGCGAGGTCGTCGGCGAAGCGCAGCTGGCCGGTGGCCTTGGCCCGCCCGTCGACCCGCCGGCGCGGCTTGCCTATGGTGTCGAAATTCACTTGCGCTTCTCCCTCAAGACGCGGGCGGCCTGCTCGATCGACTCCCAGATCTGCTGGTAGCCGGTGCAGCGGCACAGGTTGCCGGCGATCGCCTCCTTGATGCGCTCGCGGCTCGGCGCCGGCTCCTTGTCGAGCAGCGCCTTGGCGGTCATCAGCATGCCCGAAGTACAGTAGCCGCACTGCGAGCCGCCGACGTCGGCGAACGCGGCCTGCAGCGGGTGCAGCTCGTTGCCGTTCGCCAGGCCTTCGACGGTCTGGATCTCGCGCCCCTCGCAGGCCAGCGCGAGCTCGAGGCACGACAGCAGCGGCTCGCCGTCGACCAGCACGGCGCAGGCGCCGCACTCGCCGAGCTCGCAGCCGTGCTTGGTGCCGGTGAGGTTCAAGTCCTCGCGCAGCACCTCGAGCAAGGTCTTGTAGGGCGCGAACGAAACCGGCAGCGCCTCGCCGTTGACGCGCAGCGTCATGTGCACACGATCCGGAACGGCGCTCATTTCAGCAATCCCTTTACCAGGTAGTCCGAGAGCGACTGCGCCACCTGCGCCGAGCTCTGCGGGCCGTCGGGGCGGAACCAGCGTGCGCTCCAGTTGACCGCGCCGAGCATGGCACGCGTGACGAGCGCGGCGTCCGCCTTGGCGAACTCGCCGCGCCTGATGCCTTCGGCCACCAGCGCGCGCACCGCGCGCTCGTAGCGGTCGCGCTTTTCCATCACCGGCGCGCGCAGCGCCTCGGGCAGCGCCTCGACCTCGAGGTGCGCGGTCGCGCCCTCGAGCTCGTCCAGCATCGCGTGCACGTGCGCCTGCAGCACGCCGCGCAGGCGCTCGGCGCTCGAGGCCGGCAGCGCCTGCGCCGCTTCGACCGCGGCCAGCATGTGCTCGAGCGTGCGTTCCTGGCAAAAGAGCAGGATCTCGTCCTTGCCGCTGAAGTAGTAATAGAGGATCCCGGGCGAGACATCCGCCTCCTCGGCGATCTCGCGCATCCCGGCCGCCGCCAGCCCGCGGCGGCGGAACACGCGCGAAGCGGCGCGCAGGATCTCGGTGCGGCGCGCCTCGCTGCGGCGCTGGACCCGGCTCGAACCGCGATTCAAAACTTGAACCATGGTTCAAATTGTAGGCCCGGCGCGGGCATCCCGCAATACCACAGTCTTGCCGGCAATCAATTCCGGCTCAGTGCAGCGCCGGCTTCTTGAGCATGTCGGCGCGGTCGATCGAGGCCACCCGAAGCTCGACCCGCTTGCCGTTGCGCGCCAGCGCGAGCGGGACTTCGACCCCGGCCGGACCGAGGCGCCACACCTTGCGGAACAGGTCGGCCAGCCCGGCGACGGGCTCGCCTGCGACCTGCGCCAGCGTGTCGCCCACGCGCAGCCCGGCACGCGCGGCCGGCCCGCCGGGCGCCAGCCCGGCAACCACCAGGCGACGCTCGAGCTCGGTCGCGTAGAGCCCGAGCCAGGGGCGCGGCGCTCGCCCGGTCCGGCCCGAGCGCAGCAATTCGTCCAGGATCGGCTCGAGCAGGTCGATCGGCACCGCCATGTTGCCCTCCACCTTGCGCTCGCCGACCATCTCCTCGACGAACAGCGAGCCGATGCCGAGCAGACGGCCGTCGGCGCCGATCACCGCCGCGCCGCCCCACAGCGGATGGGCCGGCGTGGTGAAAATCGCGTCGTCCAGCAGGTACTCCCAGTAGCCGGCGAACTCGCGCCGCGCGAACACCTGCGCCTCGAGCGCGTGCGCGCGACCGCCGTGCCCGGCCACGATCACGCCGTCCCCCGCGCTGCAGCTCGCCGCCGTGCCGCGCGCGAGCGCGGGCGCCTCCAGCCGGCCGAGCGCCTGCACCAGGCCAAAGCCGCTCGGCTGGTCGTAGGCGAGCGCGTGCCCGGCGATCACCTGCCCCGCGTTGGTGCTCAGCCAGATCGTGCTCGCCTCGCTGATCAGGTAGCCGATGGTCAACACCAGGCCGTCGTCGATCACCACCCCGCTGCCGGCGCGCTCGGTGCCGAGGATCTGCGCCGTGAACGCGTCCTCGGGCACCTCGCTGCGCAGCATCAGCACCGCGTCGAGCGCGGCGTCGAGGTCGAAGCGCAGCTTGGCCGCCTGCGGCTGCATCTCCTGCGGGAAAGACCACTGCTCGGGCTCACTCATCGGACCTCCGGCGCGCTCGCCGCAATGTTGCGCGCGGCGGTGCGATTTGTGCAAGGCGTACTCGCATCATGTATCTTGCGCCCATGAGGCGCCTGCTCGCATGCGCGTTGCTTGCCGCCGCGACGTTCGCCCGTGCCGACGTCGCCGGCACGCGCCCCGCATACAGCGACCGCGTCCCCGGCCAGGCGCCCAACGCGGGCGCGATTCGCGCCCGGATGTGGGCGCCCGAAATCGATCTCGGCTTCGTGCCGCAAGGCGTGACCGTCGCGGGCGATTCGGTCCTGCTCTCGGCCTACAACGGCGAGGGCGGCTCGCCCAGGTGCCGCCTTTACCGCATCGAGCGCCGAACGCTCGTACCGACCGGGCGCTTCGATCTGCCGCCGAGCTGCGCTCACGCCGGCGGTCTGGCCTACGCAGGTGGCGCGCGCCTGTTCGTGGCCGACACCGGGTATCTGTTCGAGGTCGATCTGGCACGGGCGTTCGATGCGGCGCACGCCGCGCATGCCGTCGTGCGCGCCCTGTCGCTGCGGTTTCCGCTGCGCGGCTCGTTCCTCGCCTACCGCGACCGGGCGCTCTGGATCGGCGAGTACGCGCAGCCCGAGGCGGGCCGCATCCTGCGTTTCCCCCTCGACCTGATCGACGCCGCGCCGCAGCCGGCCGAGCTGCGCGAGGAGCAGGCGAGCGCCAGCCTCGCCATCGCGCCGCGGTCGCAGGGCGCGTCCTTCGACCGGGATGGCTTTCTCTGGCTCAGCCAGAGCAGCAGCCAGTTCGGCAGGCTGCAGAAGATCGATCCGAAGAGCGGCAAGGTGCTGGCGAGCTACGAGACGGTGGCCGGGATCGAAGACCTCGGTTTCGATTCGGACGGCCTGCTGTGGGCCGTGAGCGAAGCGGGATCCAAGCGCTGGAACAACTGGCCGACGTACTTTCCGATCCTGTTTTCGCTCGACGTGCAAGCCCTGCGCTAGCCGGATCTTCCGAATTTCCGATTTCACTTCCTCGACTTGGCGAGGAAGCGCCTCGCCCGCCGGACCTTTTCGATGCAATTCGGCCACTTGTGGAATTCCGACTGGACCTTGGCGCCCGCCAGCAAGGTCGCCGCCTTGCTGAATTCCACCGTGCCGCCCAAGCCCTTCGCCCTGGCGAAATCGAGTTCCTTGTTGGCCGCTTTCAGGCCGTTCTCGCACTGCGCCGCCGGCGAGGGCTTGGCGCCGTCGGCGCGAGCCGCCGCAACGGAAATAAGGATCGCGCACGCCAAGCCGGCAATCGAGATGGATCGCATGTCACCTACTCCTGCATAACACGAGGCTCATATGGAAGAATCGCCGCGCCTGTTACCGCTTTCCAAGACCGACATGAGCGAAGCACAGCGACGCGTCTACGACGCTATCGTAGCCGGTCCGCGCGGCGGCGTGCGCGGGCCGTTCGACGCGCTGCTGCGCAGCCCAGGCCTGGCCGACCGGATGCAGAAGCTCGGCGCCTGCGTGCGCTTCGAGACCTCGCTTGCGCCGCGCCTGTCGGAGCTCGCGATCCTGGTCACTGCGCGCCACTGGGGCGCGCAGTACGAGTGGTACGCGCACCGCAGGCTGGCCGAGCAGGCCGGCCTCGGGCCGGAGATCGCGGACGCGATCGCCGCGGGCCGCCGGCCCGCCGCCCTGGATCCGGACGAGGCCGCGGTGTACGACTTCGCCCGCGAACTGCACGAAACGAAAAACGTCGGCGATGCCGCGTGGGGCGCGGCGCTCGAGCGCTTCGGCGAGCGCGGCGTGATCGACCTGATCGGAACCTGCGGCTACTACACGCTGGTGTCGATGGTGCTGAACGCCACGCGCCATCCCCTGCCCGAGGGCGTCGCGCCGCCGCTGCGCCCGCTCAGCCAGCCGCGGCGATCTGGTCCAGCACCGGCAGCAGCTCCTCGATGAAGGCCGGCGGGTTCTCGCTCATCGGGAAGTGGCCGAGCTTCTTCATGATGCGCACCTTGGCGCCCGCGATGCCGGAGGCGGTCTCCTGCGTGTCCTCGGGGCTGCACGAGTAGTCGTATTCGCCGGTGAGGAAGTAGTACGGCGCGACCTTGGTGTCGATGTCCTTGACCCGGCCGCGGTAGTCGCCGTCCACCTGGTAGAAGTGCAGGTCGCCTGAGAAGATCCCGGGCCCGCCCTGCATGTAATGCCACAGCGTTTCCCAGCGCTCGGCCTCGGGGCTGTCGGGGCACATCAGCCCCATCACGGTGGCCGCGCTCGCGGCCTGGCCATTGACCTCCGGGTGCGTGAGCCACGACGGGTCGTAGTAGCGCGGCGTGCTGGCCGCCGACTGCAGCCCGACGATGGCGCGGAACTTCGCCGCGTGCTCGAGCGCGAGGTGCAGGCAAATCCGCCCGCCGATCGAGCAGCCCATGACCACCGGCCGCTCGAGCCCGAGCGCCTCGATGAAGGCCATGATGATGCCGGTGTAGGACGCGCTGGTGAGACGGTAGCGCTCGTGCTGCCAGCCCGCGGGCGGCGAGCTCTTGCCGTGCCACGGAAGGTCGAAGGCGATGAGGCGGAAGCGCGCGGTGATGCGCGGCTCGTTCATCAAACCGCGGAACTGGCGCGTGTCCGAGCCCGCGGTGTGCAGGCATAGCAGCGGGATCCCCTGCCCCGCTTCCTCGAAGTACACGCGCTGCGCGCGCCCCTCGAACTCGAATTTCAGGTAGCGGCCGCTGACCGGCTCGAGAACGCCGCTCACGAGCGCGCTCCCGCGGCGCGCAGGTTCGCCAGCATCAGCTTGAGGCACAGCTGGTGGGCGTAGAACTTGCGCGTGTCGCCGGTGAGCGTGATTTCGCCGCGGCGGAAGAAGGCGAACAGGTCCTGGTCGCGCGGCGCGGGCTGCGGATGAGCAAAGCGCGACCAGGCGTCGTCGCTGCCCGCGAGCGCAAAATCGCACTGCGGCATCACGAACGGCCCCTTGCGATGCTCGGCGAGCCGCCCGTCGTCCACCCGCAGCAGGTGGTCCTCGTCGCCCCAGCCGAGCAGCAGTCTGAAGCTCGAGCCGGCGCCGTGGCGCGCGACGAGGCGATCCTCGTTGACGCGCCGGATAAACAGGTCCCAGTCCATCTCGCCCCCTGGATGATGCGAAGACGTGCGCTTCCTGGCCCGCATGGTACCTGCCCCGCGCCGGGTTTGAGCCATGTCAATTGCTCGTTTCGCGCCAGAGCGTAGCGTTACGGAGCCCATCAACATGAAACAGACCTTCACCCGCATCCTGCGCAGCCGGTGGTTCCTCATCGGCGCGGGACTGCTCGTGGCCTACGCGCTCGCCGGGTTCCTGCTGCTGCCCTGGCTGGTGCAGCGCTACGTGCCCGAATACGCCCGCGACAGCCTGCAGCGCCAGGCGAGCATCGGCAAGGTCAGGATCAACCCGTTTCTGTTCACGTTCGAGGCCAACGACCTGCGCCTGGCCGAGCGCGACGGGACCCCGATCGTGGGCGTGCGGCGTCTGTTCGTCGATTTCGAGACCGTCAGCCTGCTGCGCTGGGCGTGGGTGTTCGCGAACATCGACATCGACGGCCTCGATCTGAACGTCGTCACCCTTCCCGACGGCCAGCTGAACCTGGTGCGCCTCGCGCGGGCTTCGCGCGGCAAGGAACCGCCCGCGCCGAAGAAGGAGGGCGCGGCGCCGGTGCGCATGGTGCTGCGGCACGTCGTGCTGAGCGAAGGCCGGGTGAGCTACACCGATCGCTCCGACCCGTCCCCGGCAAGCGCGACGCTGACGCCGGTCAACCTCGAGTTCGACGACGTGTCGACCCTGCCCGAGCGCAAGGGCCCGTACACGATTCAGGCGCTCCTCCCTGGCGGCGGCACGGTGCGCTGGCGCGGCGAGGTCTCGCTGCGGCCGGTCGCGTCGGAGGGCGTGCTGAGCATCACGCAATTCAGGCCGGCGAACGTATGGCGCTTCCTGCAGAACGCGGTGCGGCTCGACCTGCCTGAAGGCACGGTCGATTTCGTCACCCACTATCGCTTCCTGCTCGACGGCGGCAAGCCGCAGTTGCTGCTGGACGGCGCGGCCCTGACGCTTGCGGACTTGTCGCTGCGCCAGCCCGGCGCGAAGCAGCCTTTGCTCAGCTTGCACAAAGTCGAGGTCGGCGGCGCCGGGTTCGACCTTCAGCGGCGCGAGGTCACGGTTCCGAAGGTGGACATCAGCGACGGGTTGGTGACGGCTGCCATAGCCCGCGACGGAACGCTCGACTGGCAGACGATCACCGTGCCCAAAGCGAAGCCCGCGGCGGCACCCGCCGCCGCGCCCGCTGCGGGCGGCGAGCCCTGGCGCGTCCGGTTCGACGGGCTGCGCGTGGCCGACGTCGGCATCCAGGTAAGCGACCAAACCCGCGCCGCGCCGCTCACGCTGGAAGTCGGCAAGGTCGCGCTGCAGGCCAAGGCGCAGCTCGAGATCGCCGGGACCGGAACCCGCGTGACCTCGAACGATCTTCACCTCGCGCTGAGCAGGATCGCCCTGGCGCGGCCCTCGGACAAGACCCCCTTCGCGACGCTGGACGACGTGACGCTCGAGGGCGACTCGATCGACACGGGCAAGCGCAACGTCGGGCTGCGCGAGCTCAGTGTTCGCGGCGGCGAAGCGCGGATCGCGCGCGACGCGCAGGGAAACATCGATCCCGTCGCGTCGCTCACCGCGCGCGAGCGCGCGCAGGCTCCCGCCGCGGAAGCCGGCCCTGCATGGCATTTCCGCCTCGGCGAATTCAAGCTGAGCGGCTTCAAGCTCGCGCTCGCCGACCGCGGCTTCGAGCCCGCCGTCGGCTACGGCCTGGCGGACGTTTCGGTCACGCTGAAGAACCTGAGCGACGACCTGCACGCGCCGGTGCCGTTCGAAGCCGCGCTGAAAGTGGCCCAGGGCGGAAGCCTGGGCGCCACGGGCAGCTTCGTGCCCGACGGATCGGCCGCCGACGCGCAGCTGAAGCTCACCGGGATCAGCCTGGTCCCGCTGCAGCCGGTCGTGGCGCGCTATGCGACGCTGACGATCAAGTCGGGCAGCGTCTCGGCGTCCGCGGCGCTGAAGTACCGGGCAAGCAAGTCGCGCGCGACGCTTCGCGCCGACGGCGCGCTCGGCGTCGCGGGGCTCGAGATCGACGAAGCGCAGGGCGGCGATCGCTTCCTGTCCTGGAAGTCGCTCTCGGCGACGGGGATTCGGTTCCGGCTCGCGCCGGACCGGCTGACCATCAACGAGATTCGCCTTCGCCAGCCCGGCGCGAAGATCACGGTGTTCAAGGACCGTAGCGTCAATCTCGCCACGGCGTTCAAGAAGCAGGAAACCCCGTCCAAGGCCGACTCGGGCACGAGCAATCCGTTTCCCGTGTCGATAGAGCGCGTGCGGGTGGAACACGGGACGGTCGACTTCTCCGACCTGAGCCTGGTGCTGCCCTTCGCCGCGCAGGTGCGCGAGCTGGGCGGCGTCGCCACCGGCATCTCCTCCGATCCGGCGAGCCGCGCCGAGATGAAGCTCGAGGGCCGGGTGGACCAGACCGGCCTCGCGCGCGTCGACGGCGCGCTGAGCCCGTTCGCGCCCAAGCGCTTCATGGACCTGCGCACCGTGTTCCGCAACGTCGAGCTGGTTCCGATGACGCCCTACAGCGCGACCTTCGCCGGCCGCAAGATCGCCTCCGGCCGGCTCTCGCTCGACCTCGAGTACAAGATCAAGGACGGCAAGCTGGAAGGCAACAACAGGGTCCTGCTCGACAAGTTCACCCTGGGCGAGCGGGTCGAGGCGCCGAACGCGCTCCACCTGCCGCTCGACCTCGCGATCGCGCTGCTTACCGATTCGCAGGGAAGGATCGACGTCGCAGTCCCGGTGAGCGGCGACGTGAACAATCCCAAGTTCAGCTACGGCCACCTCATCTGGCAGGCGATCGCGACGGTGATCAAGAACATCGTCACGGCGCCGTTCCGCGCGCTGGGCGCGTTGCTCGGCGGCGGGGCGACCAAGCTCGATGCGATCGCCTTCGACCCGGGCTCCGCCCGCGTGCTGCCGACCGAGCTGGACAAGCTGAAGAAGGTCGCCGAGGCGCTCAAGCAGCGGCCCAAGCTCGAGGTGATCGCCGACGGCCGCTACAGCCAGGCGGTGGACGGCAAGGCGCTGCGCAGCGAACATGTCCGCCGCGAGCTGGCGGCGGAGCAGAAAGTGAAACTCGCGCCGGGCGAGGAGCCCGGCCCGGTGCCGTTCGACAACGCCAAGACCCAGCGCGCGCTGGAAAAGCTAATGACCGCGCGCGCGGGCAACGGCGCCATGGCGCAGTTCACGGCGGCATTCGAGAAGAAGGCCGGCCGCAAGGCGAGCCGCGTCAATCCCGCGCTCGCGCTGTTCGGCAAGGGCAGCGACGACCGCGAGTTCTACGAAGCGCTCTACCGGCGCCTGGTCGAGCTGCATCCGCTGCCGGGCACCGAGCTGGAGGCGCTTGGGCAGCAGCGCGCGGCCGCCGTGTCGCAGGCCCTGGTGAAGGACGCCGGGGTCGACGCGGCGCGGGTCGCGGTCGGAAAGACCGAGGCGACGGCCGAAGCGCCGGAAGACATGATCGAAACGAAACTTCGCCTCGACGTACTGGGAGCCAAGCCATGACGACCTACGAGACCCCGGGCTGCGCGTACTGCCCGAGCACCGTTCGCGCCTGCCGCGTGGGCGAGGGCGAGGAGCGCGGGCCGGGCTTTTGCCCGTCCAAGATCGAGCCCGAGGCCATCCTCGAGGCCGACGCGTACCGCCGCGATCCCTTCCTCGAGCGCGTGGCGAAGGTCTCGGCGGTGGTCGAGAGCGAGGGCTACTGCAAGTGGACCCGGGTCGAGGAGATCTGCCAGTTCGCCAGGAAGATGGGCTTCAGGCGCGTGGGCATCGCCACCTGCATCAGCTTCGTCGACCTCGCGCGCGTGTTCAGCGCCATCCTCGAAAGCCACGGCCTGGAGGTCGCCTCGGTCGCGTGCAAGAACGGCGGCGTGCCGAAGGAGGAAATCGGCCTCAAGGACGAGCAGAAGATCCGCCCCGGCACCTACGAGGCGATCTGCAATCCGCTCTCGCAGGCCGAGCTGCTCAACCGCGCCGGCTGCGAGCTGAACGTCATCGTCGGCCTGTGCGTGGGGCACGACAGCCTGTTCATCCGCCACTCGCAGGGGCTGGTCACCACGCTGGTGACCAAGGACCGGGTCCTCGCGCACAACCCGGTCGGCGCGCTGCAGCTGGCCGACACCTACTACAGCCGCGTGTGGGGCCCCGACAAGCCGGCCAGGCTGCCCACCAAGCCGGTCAGCGGGCGGGCCAGGCCGGCCGATGGTAGCCGAGCGGAACCGGCGGCCGCTCCCAGCGCGGCGGCGTCAGCGACATCCCGAGCACCGGGCGCAAATGAGTGATGCGCCCGTCCGGAGCGTCGACTTCCGTTAGCAGACTCTTCAGGGTCTCCGCATCCAGTTCGTCTGCGCCCTTTGCGGGATCGACGCCGCCCAGGTCGACGATCCACTTTCCCACGCGCGCGAGCGCGACGCGCACCAGCCAGCTGCCGCCCTCGCGCGCGCGGCGCTCGAGCGCGACGAGCGCGCCGAACGCCATCAGGTAGCCGCTCACGTAGTCGATCGCCGACACCGGCAGCAGGCGCGGCTTGCCGTCGGCGCCGGCCGAGGCCTGCGCCATGCCGCTGACAGACTGCACGATGCTGTCGAAGCCGCGCCGCGCTCGCCACGGCCCGCTCGCGCCCCAGGCGCTGAGCGACACGCACACGATGCCCGGCCGCAGGCGCGCCAGCTCCTCGGGCGAGAAGCCGCGTGCGGCGAGCGCGCCGGGACGGTAAGACTGCGAAAACACGTCTCCCCGCCGCACCAATTCACGCAACGCGTGCAAATCCTCCTCTTGCCTCAAGTCCAGCCGCGCCGAGAGCTTGCCGATGCCGGTGTCGAGCTCGACCACGCCCAGGTCGGCGAGGTGCGCGGCGCTGATTTTCAGCACGTCGGCGCCGTGCTCGGCCAGGCTCCTGGCGCAGGTCGGGCCGGCGAGCACGCGCGTCAGGTCGAGCACCCGCACCCCCGAAAGCGGGCGCGGCGCAGCGGGCAGCGGCTCTGGCGGCGCGTCGCCGATCCGCTCGATCTCGATCAGCGGCTGCGCCGCGACCGCCTGCGCCTGCGGGTGGCGCGCCCAGATCTCGCCGCTGCGCACGTAGCCGGCGCAGCCGCCGGCGGCGTGGATCGCGTCCTCGAGCGCCTCGCCCGCCCAGCCGCGGCTCGCGGCTTCGCCCGCCGCGCGCTCCTGCGCCGCGCCGAGCACGCCGTAGGCCGCCTCGCGGTGCAGCGGGAAGTTGCAATGGAACCGGATCCAGCCGTCGCGCACCGGGTAGAAACCGCTCAGCGGCGCCCAGACCTCGGACGCCGGCTTGCCGTTGACGCGCAAGTACGTGGTGCTGCGCAGGGACGCGGCCGCCGCGGCGGCGTCGACCGAGATGCGCTGAGACCGCCCGCCGCGCCCCTGCCACAGCCGCGCCGCGGCGAGCCCCAGCGCCGCGAGCGCGGCGGCGCCCGCGGTGCCGACCCGGTAGCGCGTCTTGAATACCGGATCGCAGCCTCGAAGGTCGAGCTGTTGCGCCTGCAACCCGGCGGCGCCGGCGGCCCGCAGTATCTGCCCCAGGGCATCGAGCGGCATGATCATTCCTTCAAGGCGACCAGGCCGTCGACCGCGACCGCGCCCTCGCGCTTGACGATGATCGGATTGATCTCGGCCTCGGCCACGGGCCGCCCTCGGACCAGCGCCAGGCGCGACAGCGCGGCGAGCGCCTGGGCGAGCGCGCGCAGGTCGCCGCGCGGCAGCCCGCGGTAGCCGCGCAGCAGGGCGAAGCCCTTCACCCGCGCGATCATGTCTTCGGCCTGCTCGACGCTCAGCGGCGCGAGCGCGAGCACGACGTCGCGGTAGATCTCGGCCATCACCCCTCCGGCGCCCACGAGCGCGAGCGGCCCGACCAGCGGATCGTCGCGGTAGCCGATGATCGCCTCGCCCAGGCCGGAGTGCATGGCCTGAACGAGAATGGTGTTCGACTTCAAAGCGGGAATTTTCTGCTTGTATTGCGCTTCGTTCTCTATTGCCAGGATCACGCCCCCGGCTTCGGTCTTGTGCGCGATCTCGGCAGAGAGGATCTTCGCCGCCACCGGATACGGAACGCCGTGCTCGAAGGCCGGCGCGTGCGCCGCCTGAGACTGCGCCACTTCGATGCCGAGCGACGCGAACAGATCGAGGGAGGATTTTTCGTCGAATTTCCTTTGCTCGATCTTCAAAGCGAAAGCTTCACCGTCGATCCTGCGCGGCTCTCTCCATTCGAAATAGGCCCTGAACGCATCCGCGCAGGCTTCCGGGGTGCGGAACGCGGGCACCTCGGCGCGCGCGAGCAGCGCGAGCGACTGCTCGGCGTGCGGGGTGAGGAAGGCGGCGAGCGGACTGGCGCCGGGTCTTGCATCCAGGATCGGCTGGACCGCATGCTGCGGGTGGAACATGGCCGAGGAGCCGACCACCGCCAGCACCGCGTCGCACTCGGGCGAGGCGAGCAGCGAGGCGAGCGTCGAGGCGTACTGGGCCGAGGTGCCGGCCATGGTGAGGTCGATGATCGGCGCGTCGCTGCCGCCCGGCGCGACCGTCTCGATGCCCGAGAGGCCGAGCCGGTCGACCACGCTCGCCGCGCCGCCGCCGGTCGTGGTCACGACCGCGACGCGCGGCGCGCGCCCGGCCGGCTCGAGGCGCGGCGGCGCGCGCCCGGCGACCAGCGGCGCGATCTCGATCAGGGTCTCGAGCATGTCCACGCGCAGGATGCCGCAGTCGCGGAAGTAGGCGTCGAGCGCCGCGTCGCTGCCGGCGAGCGCGCCGGTATGCGAGCGCGCCAGGCGCTCGCCCAGGGCCGAGCGGCCGAGCTTGTAGGCCACGACCGGCTTGCCCGCGGCGTGCGCGCGGCGCGCCGCGGCAGCGAGGCGCGCGCCGTCGCGCACGGTCTCGAGAAAGAGCAGGATCACGTGCGTGGCCGGGTCGTCCGCGAGCAGCCCGACCAGCTCGCCCACGCCCAGGTCGGCCTCGTTGCCGACCGACACGAGCTTCGCAAAGCCCAGCCCGCGCGCCGCACCGCGCGAGAGCACGGTGCCGAGCATGGTGCCGCTCTGCGACACGATGCTGGTGCCGCCTGCGGGCAGCGCGTCCATCTCCAGCACCGCGTTGACCGTCAGCGCGAGCCGCCCCGGGATGTCGATCACCCCCATGCTGTTCGGCCCCAGCAGCCTCACGCCGAGCACCCTCGCGCGCGCGGCGAGCCGCGCCTGGCGCGCCGCACCCTCGGGCCCGGCGTCGGCGAAGCCGTCGCTGAACACGCTCGCCACCGCGACTCCGCGCCGGCCGCAGTCCTCGAGCGCCTGCTCCACCTCCGGAATCATGATGAAGGCGTGGTCGACCGGCTGCGGCGCGTCGGCCACGCTACGGTAGGCCTTCTTTCCCAGCACCTCGGCGCGGGTCGGGTTGATCGGCAGCACGCCGCCGGCATAGCCGTGCTTGGCGAGGAAGCGCTGCGGGCGCGCGGTGTTCTTATTCGCGTCGCCCGAGGCGCCGATGAGCGCCACCGCGCGCGGCGCGAACAGGGCCTGCGCCAGGCTCGTCATCGGCCGAGGTCGGGCGCGGTCTCGAGCGCCCGGAGCCGCGCCAGCAGCTCGCGCGCGCGCGCCTCGCCCAGCACCGGCCCGGCGAGCTCGAGGTACTTGTCCTCGAGCTGCCGGTCCGACAGCGGCGCGTCCGGGTCGCCGATGCGAGTGGGCTGCAGCCACTCGGCGCGGCGCCCGCCGGCGGCGTCGATCGCCACCCGCGCCGCGCGCTGGCGCGGGAACGCGGCGTCGAGCTCGGGGTCGAGCGAGACGTCGATCCGCCGCATCAGCGCGCGCGTCGCGGGGTCGGCCAGCCGCTCGGGCTCGAACGCGGCGAAGCGCACGCTGCCGCCGGTGAGCGCCGTGGCGACGACGTACTTGAGCGAGAAGCGCGCCTCGGCCGGCGTGCGCGGCTGCTCGATGCCCGCCACGTCGAGCGCCGCCTTGTAGGTGCTCACCCGCACGCGCTCGATCTCGCGCGCCTCGACCCCCATCTTCGCCTTGAGCGCGAGCGCGCCGTCGATCGCGGCGAAGCTATGGCCGCAGCAGGTGTGGTTCTTGAACGTCATGCGCGTGACGTGGAACTCGCGCCCCAGGGTCGCGAGCGCCTGGTCCCAGTCCGGTCCGTCGCCCATGGCGCGCCCGTAGCCCGCCTCGCCCTCGAGCACGTCGAGCGACCCGGTCGCGCCCTCGCGCGCGGCGAGCGCGGCGGTGAGGCCTGCCTGCGCCGCGTTGCCGGCGTGCAGCGGCTTGGACATCGAGTCGCCGCGCATCGCCTGCTGCAGGGCGGCCGAGAAAGTCGCGACGCTCGCCAGCGCGTGAGCGAAGCGCTTGCGGTCAAGGCCGAGCAGCTCGGCCGCGGCGGCGCAGGCGCCGAAGCAGCCGATGGTGCCGGTGTTGTGCCAGTAGCGGTAGTGCGCACGGCCCATCGCCGCGCCGATGCGGGTCGAGATCTCGTAGCCGACCACCACCGCGCGCAGCAAGGCCGCGCCCGAGGCGCGCTCGCCCTGCGCCAGCGCGAGCGCCGCGGCGATCGTCGGCGCGCCGGGGTGGTAGATGCCGTCGCGGAAGATGTCGTCGACCTCGGCGCTGTGCGCCGCGGCGCCGTTGATCAGCGCCGCCGCGCGCACCGTGGCATGCCGGCCCAGCGCGAGGCGCGCCCCGCCGCGGTCGAGCTCCTCGGCCAGCGCGCGCTCGAGCAGCGTCGCGGGCGCCATCGCCGCGCCCGGGAACAGCGCGGCGTGCCAATCGATCACCGCGCGCTTGGCGTGGTGCAGGACCTCGGGCGGGAGCGGCCGCGTGCGGAATGTCTCGGCGAAGGCCGCGAAACGCTCGACCACGTGCGATCTATCGTTCATGCTCTCTCCCGCCCCGATTTACACTGCGGGGGCGTTACCGCTAATATACCCACAAGCAATCAATGCATGACGCAGACTACCGCAATCGAGTCCGAGCTGGCCGCGCTGATCGTCCAGGCGCTCAACCTTGAAATCCGCCCCGACGAGATAGATCCCGACGCGCCGCTGTTCGGCGATGGCCTGGGGCTCGACTCGATCGACATGCTCGAAATCGCGCTCGCCGTGTCCAAGAAATACGGCTTCAAGCTGCGCTCCGACGACGCCGACAACGAGCGCATCTTCGCTTCGCTGCGGGCGCTTACGGCGCACATTGAAAAGCATCGCACCAAGTAGACGCGCCATCGTCGCGGTCTGCGCGGTCGTCGTGTATGCGCTCGTCAGCCGCGTCGCGCTGAAGGCGCTGCCCGAGGGGGCGACGCTCAAGTGGGCGGTCTATTCTCCGCCGGTGCTGATCGACCTCGCGCTGTGCTGGCTGTTCGGGCGCACCCTGCGGCGCGGCGCCGAGCCGCTCGTCACCTCCTTCGCGCGCCACGCCCACGGCGGCGTTTTGCCCACGGACCTTCCCGCCTACACGCGCCGCGTCACGCTCGCGTGGACCCTGCTCTTCGCCGCCATGGCCGCCGCCGCGGCGTGGCTGGCGGCGCTCGGAACCGGGCATGCGTGGGCCTGGTTCGTCTATGTCGGCAGCCCGGCGCTGGTCGCCGCGCTGTTCCTGGGCGAGTTCGCCTGGCGCCGCGTGCGCTTCCGGCACCATCCGCGCCAGCGCCTGGCCGACATGCTGCAGTACCTGCGCCTGCCGTCCGCTCACGGGCTGCCGCTGCTTCGTCTGCACTCGATGGACGACGCCGTCGCGCGCCGGCGCGGGGAGGCAATCCCCGCTTGCGCGCTGCTCGCCGACGCCGCGGCGCTCGCCGCCGCGCTGCCGCCCGGGCGCCAGGTGCTCAACCTGTGCCGCGACCGCTATCACTTCCTGGTCGGCTTCGCCGCAGCCCTGATCACGCGCCGCCTGTGCCTGCTGCCGCCGGGCAGCGGCGACGCCGCGATCCGCGACCTCTGCCGCGACTTCGGCCAGCCGTGCTGCATCGCAGACCACGATGAGGTGCCTGCGGGCGTCGCGCTGCTGCGCCCGCTTGGGCACCCGCGCGCGCCCGCGGCGCGCGTGACGCCGGCCTTCCCCGCCGCGCAGCCGGCGGCGGTGGTCTTCACCTCGGGCAGCACCGGGCGCCCGGCGCCGCACGTCAAGACCTGGGGCTCGCTGGTGCGCGGCGCGCTGGCGCTCGGGCGGCATCTTGACCTCGCGCCGCAGCTCGCGCCGCAGATCGTCGGCACGGTGCCGCCGCAGCACATGTTCGGCCTCGAGGCGACCGTGATGCTGCCGCTGCAGTGGCGCGGCGCGGTCGACGCGGGGCGGCCGCTGCTGCCCTCGGACGTGAAGGCCGCGCTCGACGCGGCGCCCGCGCCGCGCTGGCTGATGACCACGCCGCTGCAGCTGCGCGCCTGCGTCGACGATGCGCTCGACCTGCGCGGCGCGCTGCGCGGCGTGATCTCGTCCACCATGCCGCTCGAGCCGGCGCTCGCGCAGTCCGCCGAGGCGCTGTGGGACTGCCCGGTGGAGGAGATCTACGGCTCGAGCGAGACCGGCATGATGGCGCTCAGGCGCAGCGCGAGCGGCCCGAGCTGGACGCTCTGCGAAGGGCTCAGGTTCGAAACCGAAAGCGGCGCGACACGCGTGCAGGGCGGCCACCTCGACGCGCCCTTTACGCTCACGGACCGCATCCAGCTCGAGGGCGAGCGCAGCTTCCGCCTGCTGGGAAGGATCGGCGACATGATCAAGGTCGCCGGCAAGCGCGGCTCGCTCGAGGACCTGAACGCGCGCCTGCGCGCGGTGCCGGGGGTCGTAGACGGCGTGTTCTACATGGCGCAAGGCGCCGCGCGTCCGGTCGCATTCGTCGTCGCGCCGCACGCGAGCAAGGCGTCGATTCTCGAGGGCTTGCGGCGCGACCTCGATCCGGTATTCCTGCCGCGCCCTTTGTACCTGGTGGACGCCCTGCCGCGCGCCGCGAACGGCAAGATCACGCGCGACGGGCTCGAAGCGCTGCTGCGCCGGATGAGCGCGCGATGAGCTTCGAGCTCGAGACCGTGATCGACCCCTCGCATCCGGCACTGGCGGGCCATTTTCCCGGCAACCCGGTCGTCCCCGCGGTGGTGCTGCTCGAGCGCGTCGCGGCGGCGATCGAGGACGCTCTCGGCCCGCAGGCCCGCCTGACCGGCCTGCCCTCGGCCAAGTTCCTCGCCCCGCTCGCGCCCGGCGTTCCGTTTCGAATCGTCATCGAACCGCTCGATTCAAGCCTGGTTCGCTTCACCCTGTTGCGCGACGGCAAGGCCTTCGCCAGCGGCAGCGCGGAGATCGGCCCTTGAGCGGCGCCTGGCTCGCGCAGCGCGAGCGCGGCAGCCAGGCCGCGATGCGCGCGCTGGTCTGGGTCACCCTCGCGCTCGGCCGGCCTTTCGGGCGCGCCTTGCTCTACCCGATCTGCGCCTACTTCGCGCTGCTCTCGCGCGGCGCGCGGCGTGCCTCAACCGATTACCTGGGCCGCGTTCTGGGCCGCCAGCCGCGCACCGCCGACGTCATGCGCCACTTCCACGCCTTCGCCTCGACCATCCACGACCGCGTCTATCTGCGGGCCGGCCGCTATGCCTACTTCGACGTGCGGCTCGACGTGCCGCCCTCCCTGCTGGCGCAACTGCGCGCGGGGCGTGGCTGCATCCTGCTCGGCTCGCATTTGGGCAGCTTCGAGATCCTGCGCGCTGCGGGCCTCGCCGAGCGCGCGCCGGCGGTGAACATGCTGATGCGCGTCGAAGGCACGCAGCAGCTCAACGGCGTGATCGACGCGCTGGCGCCCGAGGCCGCGCCGCGCGTGATCCCGCTCGGGCACCCCGGGTCGCTGCTGCGCGCGCAGGAGTGCCTCGAGCGCGGCGAGATCGTCGGCATCCTGGCCGACCGCGGCCTGCGCGAGGAGCGCGAATGCGCCTGCCGGTTCCTGGGCGCGCCGGCGCGCTTTCCGCTCGGGCCGCTGCTGCTCGCGGGGCTGCTCCAGGCGCCGGTGATGCTCGCCTTCGGCCTGTACCGCGGCGGGCGCCGCTACGACGTGCACCTGGAGCCGTTCGCCGAGCGCATCGAGCTCGACCGGCGCGACCGCGAGGGTTCGCTCCGCCCCTGGATCGAGCGCTACGCCGCGCGCCTCGAGCATTATTGCCGCGAGGCGCCCTGCAACTGGTTCAACTTCTACGACTTCTGGGCGCCTGCTCCGCCTCGAACGCCCGCTCCGCTTCGCGCAGGCGGCTCGAGAGAACGTGCGAAATGACATTGATGCCGACGCCGCCGATCATCGCCGGCAGCAGGTAGAGCGCGGTCGAGATCTCCGAGGCGAACAGAACGTCGTCGACAAGCGACGGCGTCAGCCGCGCGGACGATGCAAGGCTCTGCAACAGGTACACGTCGACGCCGGCGATCACCACCAGGGTGAGCCCGAACAGCAGAACGACATTGCGCGAGATCGACCGCTTCTTGAACAGGATGCGGTAGATCAGAAACGGAAGCACGATCGAAAACAGCACCAGGAGCCAGAACCGCACCTGCGTAAACACCGTCGCGTCCACGTCGCCTCCGAGGCGCTTGTCTGTAATCTACTTGACCTCGAGCGCCGCCGATGCGCCGAGCCAGCGTGCGGCGTCGCGCCCCAGCCAGTCGCGCGCCCGGACATTCTTCTTGACGAAGGCGTCGAGAAACGCGGTGCTGACATCCTCGACCGCGGCGACCTGGCGCAGGTTGTAGGCGCGCGGCCCGCTCGCCCCGGCGCCCGCTCGCCTGCCGCGCGCTTCGCCTGAGCCCGAGGCATCGGCGATCGACAGCGGCTTGGGGCCGGCGCCGGAAAAGTTCAGCTCATCTGCCGCATCGCTGCCGCCGCGCCGCTCCTGCCTGCCGCGACGCCGTTTCTGCCCCCCGTCCGCGGCGCTGCCGGGTGCCAACGCGCTCGCGCTGTAGGGATCGAACAGACCGTTGCCGGCGAGAAGCGCGTGCGTGCCCCCGGCGAGCAGCAGCAGATACTTGTCTCCCGCGGGCATCGCGCGCCAAGCCGTCCGGCGCAGCGCCGGGTCGCTCACGATCCCGAACGGGTCCGCGTCATCCGTGCCCGTTATCGAGAGCACGGGCAAGGTGATTGCGGCATATCGCGCCGCCTCGGCTGGATTCTGGCGCAATACGTACGGGCTGATGATGATCGCCGCGCGCACGGCAGCATCCCTCGCGCCCGCCGCGCGCGACGCGGTCTGGGCGCCGAGATCGAAGCCCGCCAGCACGATCGTCGACCGGTCGGCCAGGCGGTAGAGCGGATTGCCGGTCTGCGCGCGGCGCGCAAGCTCGTCCAGTGCAAAGCGCAGCGTGGCGATCCGCCGCGCCGCGGCGCGGGAGGAAAACTCGTTCCGCGCCAGCGCCTCGAAGTCGCCTTCGCGCGCCATGGGCGAGGCCCAGATGCGCTGCGTCAGGCGTCGGGGCTGGACCGCGAGCACCGCGTAGCCCGCTTGCGCCCAGGTCCGGCGCCACAGCGCCCCGGAGCCGGTGGACTCTCCGAGCCCGGGCAGGTAGACGATGAGCGGAACCTCGGCCGCGCCGGGCGCCGCAGGCGCGATGAACGATACCTCCAGCTGCTGCTCGCCGTCGTCCCAGGTTTCCTGCAGCGCTTGCGTGCCGTAGCGCGGTTCGGACACGTAGCCCGATTGCGCGAGGGCCTGCAGCGCGGGTTCGGGGTCGGGCGGCGCGGGGGGACCGCTCTGGCACGCGCTCACGCCGAGCGCGACGGCGGTCGCCAATGCCAGCCGCCAGCGCGGCGCCATCGCGCTCACCGCATTGCCGGCGGCGGGCTGTCCGGAGGAGGAGGCGGCGGGACGCTGCCGGAAGGCGGTGGCGGCGGCGCCATGCTGCCGGGAGGCGGCGGAGGCGGCGGCGTCAGCTGTTGCTGGTAGGGCCGGGCCCGGACTCGCTGGCCGGCGACCGGAACCGCATTGCCCTTGGCATACATGCACTGGACGTAGGCGTTGTCGTAGCGCCGCTGCAAGGCATAGCCGGAGGCCTGCCCGGCGCCCGCACCGCTGAGCGCGCCGACAAGCAAACCGGCCGCGGCGCCGCTGCCGGCTCCTTCGTGCCCGCCCACCAGCGCTCCCGCGGCGGCGCCGACCGCGGTTCCGACCGCCGCGCTTTCGACCCCGCTGTTGACGCTCGCCTGGTTCGCCGTCGTTCCGCCAGATTGCTCAAGCGCGAACTGCCTGCAGACGGCGTCGTCGGCGCGGAATTGGTCGAAGCTCTTGCCGCTGCCGGGCATGGCCATGACGCTCGGCCCGGTCGGCAAGGTAGTGCAGGCGCTCAAGGCGACCAGCACGGCCGCCGACAACATCGCTTTGCTGCGGATCATGATCGCTCGCCTGTGCTCAGTTGCCGGGCTGGGGCGCGACGCGCTGCCAGCCGCCCGGGCATTGCTTGACGTAGGGGTAGTACGCCTTGGCGTCGGCGCAGTAGTACCAGTAGCCCTGCGGCTGCTCCGGTGCGCCCTGCGCAGGGCCTTGTTCGACGTAGGTCTGTGGCGCAGACGGCACCACCACGGCTGGAGGGTAGTAGTAAGGCGCCGGCGGATAGTAGTAAGGGGCGGGGTAGTACCCTGGGCCCCACACCGGCATGCCGAAATAAAGCCCGAAATGCACGTGTCCGTGGTCCGCCAATGCGCTGCCGCTTGCCGCGATCGCGGCGAGGCCAAAGGCGAGAGGCAGGCCCAGCTTCTTCAGGTTCATGATGTTCCACCTCCTACGAACGTGATGGCCGCAAGCGTACCAAGTGGCGCACAGGGCCAACGTTCGGCTTGCGTAAAGTCCATTCGCTCAGATGTAAAAGCTGTAACAAACTGTAAACTCAAGCCTCGCCGGGACGCAGGAGCCTGGCCGCGATGGCGTCCGCCGCGACGACCAGCCCCGCGCCGACCAGGGTCGCGACCAGGCGATCCACCAGCACGCCGACGTCCGGCGGCCGACCGGCGTCCATGATCAGGATGATGAGCGGCGTCATGATCGCGGAGTAAAGCAGGTAGTTGCGGGCCCGCAGCAGCGGCCGCGCCGCCGCCAGCAGCGCGATGCCCGCGACCACGCCCCAGGCCGGCGGCCTGAACGCAACGAGCGTACCCGCCACGAGCACGCCGACGGCGGTGCCTAGCGCCCGCTGCGTGGTCTTGATCGAGAAGGCTTCGGGCTGGCGTTGACACAGCAATGCCACGGTCAGCGCGATCCAGTGCAGATGATGATCCGGCCAGAGCCAGCGCAAACCGCCCGCCAAGGCGAGGCAGGAGCCGAACCGCAGGGCGTACTGCCAGCCGGCAAAGCCGCTAAGAGATCTTTTCCAGCGCCTGAACCTTTGCGCCCGGGTCGCGTTTGACGGCGTGGCTGCGTCCGCGCCCGGACCGAGGCGACCGCCGGCGCGAAACAGCGCTCCTAAGACGAGGTAGAGCAACGCGGTCCAGGCAGCGCCCGCGGCCATCAGCAGCAGGTACCCGGCCCGGTCGGAAACGCCGTCCACCACGGCAGCGGCAATGACAAGGACGGGAATGAAGCGCGTGGTGGCGCCGGCCAATGGGCGGCTGTAGCCTCCGAGCACGGCGGCGGCACCCGCCATTACGACCACCAACGCGTCCGTGCGCCAGCCGCGGCCGGCGATCAGCGCGGCCGCGACCGATGCGGCAGCGACGGGCGCGAGCGCGGCGACGATGTTCCACGCCTGCTCCTTGATGCTCGAGCCCATGGCTAAGCGCCCGGCCGCGAGGGCCCCGAATGCCGCGGCCAAACCGGCGCCAAGATGGCCCAACGCGGCAGCAAGCAGCACGGGCGCCGCCATGCCGATGCCTGAGGCGAGAATTCCGGCCAGCTCGGCTTCGGTTCCAGGCAGCCAGCGAAGCGCTTGCGCCAAGTGCGCTTTCGCACCCGATTCCTCCTGCGCCCGAGCTTTGGACATCAGCCGCCGCCCGCGGCGCGCGCCCGCGCCGCGCGCTCGATCGCGGCGGCATCGTCGTAGAACGGCTTCGGCGCGAGCACCAGGCCGACGTTCGCCGCCTCCTCGCTCAGGATGCGCAGGTACTCCGCCATGTGATGCGCGGTGTAGGTGTTGGTGTCGTGAAAGGTGACCACCAGCGGAATCACGCCGCCGACCACCGGCAACGCGCCGGCCGCGATTCGCTCGCGCACCTCGCCCAGGGCGTCGCGCAAGTGGCTGCGCCGGCGCAGGCTGACGTTCCAGAAGTAGATCACGCCGTCGTTCGCGCTGATGTCGGTCAGCAGCATGTGCAAGCCGCGCTTTCGGTACGCCGCGAGCGTACGCCCATCGTAGTTCCAGAACGGCGGCCGCACCAGGTCGGGCGTCCGCCCGGTGATCGCCGCGATGTCGGACTGCGCGTCGCGCAGCGTGCGGTCCAGCTCGGGATCGGGCAGCAGCATGTGGTCGATGTGCCCGCGCGGCGAGCCGCTGTGCACCGCGAGCACGTGGCCCTCGGCCTGCTCGCGCCGCATCAGCGCCCTGCCCGCCTCCGAAGCGCCGGCACGCGGATCGCGCGTCTGCAGGAAGAACACCGCCTTGATCCCGGGCTGCAGCGCGTTGCGCGCCAGCGTGTCGAGGATCGCCCGGGTCGGGTTGTACGGCTGCCAGGTGCTCGGCCCGTCATCGAACGTGAGCAGGAAGCGCGCCGGGATCGCGTTCGGCGGCAGCGCGCGCACCTGATCGAGCGACGGCCCGGCGCAGCCGCCGAGCAGCAGCAGCGCGAGCGCGGCCGCCGTTGTCTTTTTGCGCAGGGCATGATCGAATCGGGCGCGGCCCACATGCGCGCTCGAACACATCCCGAGGAAAAAAGAGCTCCGCAACATGGCCCCGTGACGTCATTGTACCGGGCGCTCGCCGCCTGCCTGCTGGCGCTCGCCTGCGGCGCGGCGAGCGCGCAGCAGTCCGGGCTGGCGCAGGTAATGCGCCTGCTGTCCGCCGTGCAAGCCTCGAGCGTGCGCTTCAGCGAGACCAAGCGCATGGCCGCGCTAAGCGAGCCGCTGGTGCTCTCGGGCAGGCTGTCGTACCTGCGCGGCGGCCGCATCGAGAAGGACGTCGAAGCGCCTTACCTCGAGCGGACCGTGATCGACGGCGACACGATGCTGGTCGAGAGCCCCGCGCGCGGCGAATCGCGCAGCTACTCGCTGCGCGCCAGCCCCGCCGCGTGGGCCTTTGCCGAAGGCTTGCGCGCCACGCTCGGCGGGGACCTTGCGCTGCTCGAGCGCTACTACCGCATAACGTTCGGCGGCAGCGTCGAGCACTGGACGCTCGAGCTCGCCCCGCGCGACGAGGAGATGGCACGCTACCTGCGCTCCATCGAGTTTCACGGCAGTGGCGCGCAGATCACGCAGATCGGCGTGAACGAGGCGGGCGGCAACACGACCGTGATGACGCTCCGCCCGGACGGCCCTTGACCCGCCGCGCGCTTGCCGTCGTGCTGGTCTGGCTCGCGCTGCTCGCGGCGAGCGCCCTGGTCGCCTCGCGCGCGCGCATCACGAGCGATTTCACCGCCTTCCTGCCGGCGCGGCTGGACGCCGACCAGGCGCTGCTGGTGCACCAGCTGCGCGAGGGCGTCGCGGCGCGCATGATCCTGATCGGCATCTCGGGCGCCGCGCCGGACGCGCTCGCCGGCGCGAGCCGCGCGCTCGCGCGGCGCCTGTCGGTCTCGGCAGAGTTTGCCTACGTCAACAATGGCGAAGCGCGCTTCGGGGCCGCCGACCGCGCGCTGGTCGAGCGCTGGCGCTACCTGCTCAGCCCCGCGGTCGCGCCGGGGCGCTTCTCCGCCGCGGGCCTGCGCGACTCGCTCCAGCGCGCGCTCGAGGCGCTAGCCTCCCCGCTGGGCGGCATGCTCGCCGGCGGCATCGCCTCGGATCCCACCGGCGAGGCGCGCGCCTACCTCGAGTCGCTTCCCGCCGCCGGCCCGGACACGCGCCAGGGGGTGTGGTTCTCGCCCGACGGCAGGCGCGCGCTGCTGGTGGCCGAGACGCGCGCCGCGGCCTCCGATCTGGACGCCCAGGCGCGCGCGGTGAGCGAAGTGCGATCGGCGTTCGCCGCCTCCGCCGGCGCGCACGGCGCCTCGCTTACGCTCAGCGGCCCGGGCGCATTCGCGGTCGAGTCGCGCGCGCTGATCCGCGCCGACGCGCAGAGCCTCTCGCTCATCGCCGGCGCGGCGGTGCTCGCGCTGCTGCTGTTCGTGTACCGCTCGGTGGCGCTCACGCTCGCCTGCTTCGTGCCGATCGCGAGCGGGATCGCGGCCGGCATCGCGCTGGTCGCGCTCGCGTTCGGCTCGATCCACGGCATCTCGCTCGGTTTCGCGGCGATCCTGTTCGGCGAAGCGGTCGACTACCCCAGCTACCTGTTCCTGCACAACCAGCCGGGAGAAACGCTGCGCGCGACGCTGGCGCGGATCTGGCCCACGCTGCGCCTGGCGGTGCTGACCACCGTGCTCGGCGGGCTGAGCATGCTGCTGTCGAGCTTTGCCGGCCTGGCGCAGCTCGGGCTGCTGCTGATGAGCGCGATCCTGGTCGCCGGCCTGGTGACGCGCTACGTGCTGCCCGAAATCGCGCCTGCGCGGCCGGTGGCGCCGGCGCGCCTTGCGCCGCTGCTCGGCTGGAGCGCGCTCGCGCGCCACCCGCGCCCGTTGCGCGCGCTCGCCTGGAGCGCGCTCGCGCTCGCCATCGCGGCGGGCGCGCTGCGCCCGGGCGCGCTGTGGGACGACGACCTGGGCAAGCTCAACCCGATCCCGGACGCCGAGCGCCGCGCCGACCAGGAGCTGCGCGCCGAGCTCAAGGCGCCGGACGTCGGCGCCGTGATCGTCGTGCGGGCCCCGGGGCGCGAGCTGGCGCTGGAGCGCAGCGAGGCGCTCGAGCCCGCGCTGCAGCGGCTGGTTCACGACCGGCTGATCGCGGGCTTCGAGACGGCGAGCGATATCCTGCCGAGCGAGGCGCTGCAGCGCGCGCGGCGCGCCGCGCTGCCCGACGCGCCAGCGCTGCGGCGCGCGCTCGCGCAGGCGGCGCAGGGCCTGCCGTTCCGTCCCAGGCTGTTCGAACCTTTCCTGCGCGAGGTCGAGCGCGCGCGCAGCGGGCCGCTGCTCGAGCCGGCCGATCTGCGCGGCAGCGGCCTCGGGCTCAAGCTCGATGCGCTGCTCTTCCCGCTGCGCGGCGAGTGGGTCGCGCTGATCCCGCTGCGCGGGGCGGGCGACCTCGGCGCGCTGTCGGCCCGGTTCCAGGCGCTGCACGCGCCGGGCGCCATGCTGCTCGACCTTCGGCGCGAGACCGGGCGCATGATCGCGCGCTACCGCAGCCAGACGCTCGCGCTCACCGGGCTCGGCATCGCCGCGATGTTCGGCCTGCTGACTTGGGGACTGGGAGGCGCGCGCGAAGCGGCGCGCGTGCTGCTGCCGGTGCTGCTCGCGGCCGCGGTCGCGGCCGGCATGCTGCCGCTGCTGGGCTCCCCGCTGACGCTGTTCCACCTGGTCGCGCTGCTGTTCGTGGTCGGTACCGGGCTGAACTACTCGCTGTTCTTCAATCGCGTGCCGCGCGATGCGGGCGAGCGCCGGCGCACGCTGCTCTCGCTCACGGTGTGCTGCCTCGCGGTGCTGTGCTCGGCGGGCGCGCTCGCGCTTTCGGCCACGCCGGTGCTGCGCGCGATCGGGCTGACCGTGCTCGCCGGCACGCCGCTCGCGCTCGTTTTCTCGGCCGCCTTCGGGCGCGACGCCCCGTAGCGCGCAAGCAGGCCCCGCACGATCACGCGCGCGATCCGCGCGACGTCGGCGACGTTGGAAAAGTGGCTCGCCCGCGCCAGGCCGCGGTACGCGACCGTCACCGGCACTGCGATGCCCTCGACACCGAGGCGGCCGGCTTCGATCAGGATCTCGCTTTCGAACGCGAAGCGCGCCGATGCGCCGTGGTCGACCCGAGCTTCGCGCAGCAGCCGTGCCGGATAGACGCGAAAGCCGGACTGGGTGTCGGGGAAGCGGCGGCCCGCCGCGCGGGCGATCCAGAAGTCGGCGACGCGGTTGGCCCAATAGCGCAGCGCCGGCGCACGGCCGCGCAGGTGCAGCCGCGAGCCGATCACGACCGCCTCGGGACGGTCGCGGTGCGCCGCGAGCAGCGCCGGGATGTCCTCGGGCCGGTGCTGGCCATCGCCGTCGAGCGTGATCACCGCGCGCGCCCCGAGCTCGAGCGCGCGCCGCATGCCGCGCCACAGGCTCGCGCCCTTGCCGAGGTTCGCCGGATTGCGCAGCAGCTCGAGCGGCAGGCCCTCGAGCGCGGCCGCGGTGCCGTCGGTCGAGCCGTCGTCCACCACGATCAGCGTATCGACCTGGCGCAGCGTGCGCTCGGCGACGTCGCGGATCGTCGCCGCTTCGTCGAAGGCCGGGATGACGGCCGCGTACCCTTTTGCTTGCATCGCGACTAAGCCATTGCGCCGTTGACCGAGATGACCTGCCCGGAGAGGTAGGCGGCCTGATCGGACACCAGGTAGGCGACCAGGCTCGCGACTTCCTCGGGCGTGCCGCGGCGCTTCATCGGCACCAGCGCCTCGACCACGCTGTCCGGCACGGCGGCGTCGGTGCCGGCCGAGCGGATGATCCCCGGCGCCACCGCGTTCACGGTCACGCCGCGCGTGGCGAGCTCGATCGCGAGCGACTTGGTCGCGCCGTGCAGCCCTGCTTTCGCCGCCGCGTAGTTGACCTGGCCCCGGTTGCCGGTCAGGCCGACGATCGACGAGACGCTCACGATCCGGCCCCAGCGCGTGGCGATCATCGGCAGCAGCAGCGGGCGGGTCAGGTTGAAGAAGCCCTTGAGCGAGACGTCGACCACCTCGTCCCACTGCGCTTCCGACATGCCCGCGAGCGGCGCGTCGCGGTGCACGCCGGCGTTGCTGACCGCGACCTGGATCGGCCCGCCGCGCTCGACCAAGCCCTCGAGCGCGCGCGCGGCGGCGGCGCCGTCGCAGACATCGAACAGCAGCGTCTCGGCGCTGCCGCCGGCAGCGCGGATTTCGTCCGCCACGCCCTGCGCCCGGTCCGGGTGCGCGTGGCCGTGCACGATCACGTGCAGCCCGGCCGCCGCCAGCGAGCGGCAGATCGCCGCTCCCAGCGCACCACTTCCTCCTGTCACCACGGCGCGCTTCATGCGTCGGTCCCGGCAACCAGTGCGATCGCGGCGCGCCCCTTCAGCAGGATGCGGCCGTCGCCCTCGACCCGGAAAGCGTACAGCATGTGCCGCCGCTCGACCACGAGCGCATCGGCGATCGCCAGCAGCTCCCCCGCGACCAGGTCGAGCCGCTCGGCGTTCAGCTCGACCTCGCGCAGGCTCGCGAGCAGGCCGGGCCCGATCGCCCGCCCCGCGCGCGCGCACAGCGCGCCGTGCAGCGCGACCGCCTGCGCCGCGTATTCGATCCCCGCCAGCGCGTGCAGCCGCCCGCGCGCGCGCAGCGGGTTGTCCGCGCGCCGATGGCTCGCGCTGGCGCAGACGATGCCGTCGCCGTCCCACGACAGCACCCGGTCGAGCAGGCACATCGCGCCGCGCTGGGGAACGAGTGCCTCGATTTGCGCGCGCCCGAGGCTCATCGCTCGCAGCGCGCCGCGAGCTGGCGCGCGCCCACCGCGCCGAGCCGGACATCGCCTTGCTCGCCGCGCGCGAGCAGCGCGAGCAGCGGCAGCGCGCGCGCCGCCGGATTGTCCGCCAGCGCTTCGAGCGCCGGCGGCAGCGGGCTCGCCGCCGCGCCCCGCTCCAGCCGCAGCGCGAGCGCCGCGAGCGCCGCGCCGCGCGGCTCGCGCCCCAGCAGCAGCGCGACCGCCAGGCCGTGGCGGCGCGGGCGCATCAGCGCGAGCGGATGCGGCAGCGGCAGGTCGAAAGCCACCAGCAGCACCGGGCCCGGGTCGAGCGTCGCCTGCAGCGCGGCCTCGAACAGTCCGGCGGCGAACGAGTCCCGATCCGCGGCGAGGCTGGTCGAAGGCCGCCCCGAGCGCGTGGCGATGCCCCAGTAGCCGGCCGGCGCGTTGTGCACCGAGTTGTGGAACTGGGTCGGCGACACATCCGGCTCGCGCGCCGCGAACGATTGGCACAGCGCGTGCGTCACCGCGCCGTCGCCGTCGGCCGAGGCGAACACCGTCGCCAGCCCGGCGGCGGCCCAGTCGCCCGCGGCCAGCGCATCCTCGGCCGCGGCCAGCGCCACGCGCGAGGCCGCGTTGCAGCGCCTGCGCTCGGTCACTGGCAGCATCGCCGGCACCGGCACGCGCAGCGCCGTCTCGGTCCAGGGCGCGCGCCCGGCCAGCACCTCGCGGCACGCGAGCCAGCCCTCGAGCCCCGGGCCGATCACGCCGACACCGTGCAGGTATACGCGCATCACCCGGGGCGCCCGAACAGCAGGCTGCAGTTGTTGCCGCCGAAGCCGAATGAATTGCTCAGCACCCGCCGCAGCGGGCGCTGTTCGCTCTCGAGCACGACGTGCGTGCGCAGCGCCGGGTCCGGCCGCCCGGTGTTGAGCGTGCCGGGCAGGAACCCGCGCTCGAGGCACAGGACCGAGATCGCGGCCTCGACGATGCCCGCCGCGCCGAGCGTGTGGCCGGTCCAGCCCTTGGTCGAGCTGGCCGGCGTCGCGTCGCCGAACAGCGCGAACAGCGCGGCATCCTCGGCGCGGTCGTTGGCCGGGGTGCCGGTGCCGTGCAGGTTGACGTAATCGATTTCGCGCGGCTGCGCGCCGGCGCGCGCGAGCGCATCCGACATCGCCAGCAGCGCGCCCGCGCCCTCGGGCTGCGGCGAGGACATGTGGTAGCCGTCGCTGCTCTCGCCGTAGCCGAGCAGCGCGATCGCGCCCTGCGCGCCGGGCTCCTTCTCCAGCAGCGCGAAGCCGCCCGCCTCGCCGATCGAGATGCCGTCGCGCCGCTCGTCGCACGGCCGGCATGGCGTGGCCGACAGCAGCTCGAGCGAGCGGAAGCCGTACAGCGTGGTCAGGCACAGGCTGTCGACCCCGCCGACCACCGCCGCGTCGCAGATCCCGGCTTCGATCAGGCGCGCTGCCTGCGCGAACACCTTGGCGCTCGAGGCGCAGGCGTTGGAAACGGTGGCTGCCGGACCTTCCAGCGCCAGCCGCGCGCGCACGAACTCGGTGAGCGAAAACATGCCGTGCGTCGCGGCATAGTCCCGCGCGGCGAGCAGCGCCTCGACCTCGGCGCCGCGCCGGTAGGCGAGCTCGGTCTCGAGGATGCCCGAGGTGGTGGTGCCGAGCAGGACCGCGATGCGCTCCGCGCCGTGGCGCTCGCGCGCGCGCGCCACGGCGTCCTCGAAGCCGTCCTGGGCGAGCGCGAGCCGCGCCAGGCGGTTGTTGCGGCAGTCGAAGCGCGCCAGCGCGCCGGCGATCGGCGCCGACTCCAGCCCGTCGACGCGGCCGATCCAGGTCGGGTGTGGAAAGGGTTCGAAATCGTTCGGCCGCAGGCCGGAGCGCCCGCCGCGCAACGCGCCGAAGCTGCTTTCCAGCCCCGCGCCGAGCGCGCTTGCGACGCAAAGGCCGGTCACGAACAGCGGACGCATCACTGCCAGTCCGTCAGCGCCATGCCGAAGCCGAAAGTGGTTTGGCGCCAGTTGTAGTCGAGCAGGCTCTCGCCGTAGCCGCTGAACAGCCGCACGTAGCCGCGCATGCGGCGCCAGACCGGAAAGCTCCACGATCCTTCGAGCGCGCCCTTGCCGGTGCGCGGATTGTAGCGCCCGAGCATGGACAGGGTCTGGCGGCCGACATGGTAGCTCGCGACCACGTCGCCGTAACCCATGTAGTCGACGATGTCGGGGTTGTCGTCGTTCGCCCGGTTCTCGGGGATGCGCCACCACGGGCGCAGCAGGAGCTCGAAGCGGTCGCGCTCCAGGCCGAACTGCACGTAGGCACGATTCCAGCTGCGCGAGAGCGGGTCGGACTGGCCGTTGGACTGGTGCACCAGGCCGAAGTTGAGCAGCCGCCAGCGCATGCCGAGGACGTTCCGGTCGGGATGGAAGGCGAGCATGAGCTCGGGCTCGTAGTCGGTCTCGCGGAACGGGCGCGACACGCTCGGGTTGTAGACCTGCCATTCGCTTAGCTGCGTATAGCCCGCCCAGAGCGACGCGCCGATGCTCTGTTGCATATCGACCACCCGGAACTTGGCGCTGATCTGGTACATCGCCTCGCTCGCGCGCAAATCCATCGGCGCAGGCGGCCCATGCGTCGGACTCGAAGGCTCGGCGTTCAGGTCGCTGCTGTGATGAACCACCAGCAGGTAGGTCGGCTTGTGCGGCAGGATGTCGAACAGCGTGCCGCTGACGCCGATCGCCCAGCGCTCGTCGATCGGCGAGCGCTCGGCGGCGCCGGCGGGGGGCGTCTCTCCGGGCGCCGGCCGCGGCACGGCGGCGTCGTAGCACGCCAGGCGCTCATCGGGCGCATCGATGCGCGCGCAGCGCTCGAGGTCGCGCGCGTCGACCGCCGCGCGTGCGCCGGCGGCGGCGAGGCTAAGCGCAAGCGCGGCCGCCAGGCCGGCGCCACGCAGCGGGCGCATGGCCGTGCTCAGCGGAACTGCTCCCTCAGCTTGACCTTCCAGAACTTGCCGGTGGAGGTCTTGGGGATCGCGTCGAGGAATTCGAACCGATCCGGCAGCTGCCACTTGGCGAAGCGCCCGGCGAGGTGGGCGCGCAACGCCTCCGGGTCGGCCTTGCCGCCGGGCTTGAGCACCACGCAGGCGAGCGGCCGCTCGCCCCACTTGGCGTCCGCCACCGCGATCACCGCCGCCTCGGCCACCGCGGCGTGCGCCATCAGCAGGTTCTCCATGTCGACCGAGCTGATCCACTCGCCGCCCGACTTGATCAGGTCCTTGGTGCGGTCGGCGATGCGCACGTAGCCGTGCGCGTCGAGCGCGGCGACGTCGCCGGTGCGCAGCCAGCCGTCGGCGGTGAACTTCTCGGGGTCGGTCGCCACCTCGTGGTAGCCGCCGGCGATGAACGGCCCGCGCACCTGGATCTCGCCCACGCTCTTGCCGTCCCAGGGCTGCTCGCCGCCGTCCTCCCCGACGATGCGCATGTCGACCATCGGCACCGGCACGCCGGCCATGGCCGAGCGGGCGAAGAACTCGTCCTCGCCCACTGCCTGCAGCTCGGGCTTGAGGTAGGACGCGGTGCCGAGCGGGCTCATCTCGGTCATGCCCCAGCCGTGCGTCACCTGCGCGCCGTGCCTGGCGTAGATGCGGATCATCGCTTCGGGCATCGCCGCGCCGCCCACCAGCATGCGGATTCCGCGCGGAAGCTTGTAGCGCTCGGGCTGCGACTCCAGCAGCTGCGCCATGCCGATCCAGATCGAGGGCACGCCGAGCGCATAGGTCGGCTGCTCCGCGGCGAACAGGTCGAGCAGGTCCTGCGGATGCAGGTGCGGCCCGGGAAAGATCATCTTCACGCCCATCATCATGCAGGTGTAGGGCACGCCCCAGCTGTTGGCGTGGAACATCGGCGTCACCGGCAGCACCTTGTCCTTGGCCGACAGCCCCCAGAAATCCGGCATGTTCGCGACCAGCGAATGGATCACGGTCGAGCGGTGCGAGTACACCACGCCCTTGGGCCGCCCGGTCGTGCCCGAGGTGTAGCACATCGCGATCGGGTCGTCCTCCTCGTGCGCGACGTAGTCGAACTTGTGCGGCGCCCGCTCGAGGAAAGCCTCGTAGTCGACCAGGCCCTTGTCGACCGGCTTGCCCGAGAACGGCACCACGATCACCTTCTCGAACGGCGCCTTGCCCTTGATCTGCTCATAAAGCGGCAGCAGGACGTCGTCCACCACCAGAAAGCGGTCCTGGGCGTGATTCGCGATCCAGCCGATGTCCTCCGGCGCCAGGCGCAGGTTGAGCGTGTGCATGACGCCGCCGGCGGCCGGAATGCCGAAATAGCACTCCAGGTGCGCGTAGTGGTTCCAGCACAGCGTCGCCACCCGGTCGCCCTTGTTCAGCCCCGCGGCGAGCAGCGCGGAGGCGAGCCGGCGCGCGCGGCGGTAGAAATCCGCGAAGCGGTAGCGCCGCAGCGACTTGTCCGGCAGCCGGCTGACGATTTCGGACTCGGGAAAGAGCTTGCCGGCGCGTTCCAGAAAATGATTCAGCGACAGCGGCACGCGCTGCATGGTGGAGCGGATCATCGGGCGCCTTCCTCCTCTGACAGGCGCCGACAATTTACCCCGCGGTCCATAGCTGCGCAAAGGCTATCATCCCGACATGAAGATCATCCGCGTCGAAGCGATCCCGCTTTCGATCCCGAGCCGTTACGGCGCCGATTCCTGGACGCTCGGCACCGGCGGCTGGAAGGCGCTCGATTTCTGCCTGGTGCGCGTGGACACGGACGCCGGGCTCACCGGCTGGGGCGAGGCCTTCTCCTACTCGTGCCGGCGCCCCGTGGCCGCGGCCGTGAAGGACATGATCGCGCCCCTGGCCGTGGGGCAGGACGCAGCCGACATCGCCGCGCTGCACGCGACGATCCAGAAGCGGCTGCACATCTTCGGCCGCTTCGGCATCGCGGCCTTCGCGCTTTCGGGCCTCGACATCGCGCTGTGGGACATTGCCGGCAAGGCGGCCGGCAAGCCGCTGCACGCGCTGCTGGGCGGCGCGCGCCGCGAGCGGCTTGCATGCTACGCGAGCCTGCTGCGCTACGCCGACAGCGCGCTCGTCACGCGCTATTGCGAGCAGGCGCTGGGCGCAGGCTTCGGCGCCATCAAGCTGCATGAAGTCAACGAGCCGGTGATCGCCGCGGCACGTCGCGCAGTGCCGCGCGACACCGCGCTGCTCTTGGACGTCAATTGCGAGTGGAGCGTCGAGGCGGCGATCGCGCTCGGCAGGCGCCTCGCGCCGCTGGGCCTGGAGTGGTTCGAAGAACCGGTGTTCCCGCCCGAGGACGGCGCCGCGCTGCGCGCGGTAGGCGAGGCCTGCGGCATCCCGATCGCGGCGGGCGAGAACTGCTGTTTCGCGACCCAGTTCGCCGCGCTGTTCGAGGCGCGGGCGGTGCAGATCGCGCAGCCCTCGGTGACCAAGGTAGGCGGCATCACGGAATTCCGGCGCGTGGCGGCGCTCGCCGCGCGGCACAAGGTCCGCCTCGCGCCGCACTCGCCGTATTTCGGCCCCGGCGCGCTCGCCACGCTGCACCTCCTAGCGGCGCTCGCCGAAGCGGAGCGCTTCGAATACTTCTACCTTTGGGCCGAAGCGTCCCTGTATGGCGCGCTACTCGAGCCCAAGAGCGGCGAACTGCCGCTGCCGCAGGGGCCCGGCCTGGGCGCCGACCCGGATGCAGAGGTCATCCGTCGCTACCGCGCGGATTGAGGCGCCGCGGCGGGGGCAATGCGCCGCAATTCAGTCGGCGTAGCCGGGATTCTCCCGGTCGAGCACCCGCATCATGGCCTCGAAATACAGGCGGTCGCGCTCGGCGCGCGAATGGCGGTCGTTCTCGGGCGGCGCCTGCACCTGCGCCACCACCGCCTCCGAGAGCACCTCGAGCGGCTTGCCGGTGCCCAGCGCCAGCACCTGGGCGCGGCAGACGCGCTCGAGCTTGTACAGGCGCCGGTAGGCCTGCGCCACGCTGTCCCCGGTCACCAGCACACCGTGGTTCTTCATGAACAGCACGTGTTTGTCGCCGATGACGCCCGCCAGGCGCTCGCCTTCCTCGATGAAGTCGGCGGTGCCCGTGTAGGTGTCGTCATAGGCGACGTGGCCGTGAAAGAACGCCGCCGTCTGGCTCGCGGGCAGCAGGCGATTGTCCTGCAGCATGTTGAGCGCGAGCGCCCAGGTCTGATGGGTGTGCATGACCACCCGCGCGCCGGTCAGGCGATGGACGGGCGCGTGGATGCACTGCGCCGAGAGCTCGACCACCCCCTCGCCTTCCAGGGTCCTGCCCGATTCGTCGAACACGATCATCTCGCTCGCGCGGGCTTCCGACCAGTGAAAGCCGAACGGCAGGATCAGGTAGCGGTCGTCGCGCCCCGGCAGCGTTACCGTGAAATGATTGTCGATGCCCTCCTCGAGCTCGTCCCGCACCGCCAGGCGGTGGGCGGCGGCGAGATGGACCTTCGCCTCCCGCACGGGATCGAGGGCGCGCGGCGATGAAAGCGGATGCACGGACATGGCGCGGCTCCCGCTCAGGCCGGCGCGAGGATATGGATCACCCGGCTCGCGATCATATCCTTGACTCTTGCCGCGTAGGCCGCCATGTGCGGCGCGCCGGCGTGCGCCTTGAGCGCATCCATGCTTTCCCACTTCTCCACCGCGATAAAGGTGTCGGGGCCGTACTTGGTCTGCATCTGCGGGGCGGGATCCGCGTCGATCGCGGCGCCGTACTCGATGCACCCTTTCTCGGCCCGCACCGCGGGCACATTGGCGCGGAAATGCTTCAGGATGTCATCCCGCTTGCCGGGCTTGGCGGTGATGACCGCGATGACGTGGATCATTCCTCTCTCTCCCTGTCAGGCAGTGGGGTCCGAGTGTAGCTCAACCGGCCGCCGCCTGAAGGGTTGCCGCCAGCTACTTCTGGTCGTCGGCGGCCTGCATCGAGCGGTCGGCGTTCTGCTGCAGCTGCTGTTGCATGGCGTCGATCTTCTGCTGCGCATGCTGCATGGTCTTTTGACCCTGCTCCAATTCCGCCTTCTTGAGCGACGCGGCGGTGGCCGCGCTGCTGGCGACGTCCGCGCCGCATCCGGCAAGCACGGCGGCGGCGAAGACTGCGACTAGCATTCTCATGGCTGCCTCCCTACGAATCACGTCCGCTCAGGTTACGCCCGCACGCAGCCTCGCGCCGTCAATTTGTTCACGCTCCGTCGCTTCATTTCCTTGATTTGACAATGTAAGCCCGTGCCCGCTCGACCTTGTCGACGCAGTTGGGATATTTGCCGAATTGCTGCTGGACTTTCGCGGCCGTCAGCAGGCCGGCGGCCTTCGAATACTCCACCGTGCCCTCGAAGCCGCTGGCCTTGGCGAAGTCGAGCTCCCTGTAGGCCACCCTCAGGCCGTCCTCGCACTGCGCCGCGAGAGAGCTGTCCGGATTCCCGGCGCACCCCGCCACTGCGGCGAGCAACAGTGTCGATGCGGTGATGACAAGCGTTCGCATATTGCGCATTCCCTCCTGGTTGAGTCGTCATTTTCTCACCAAGCCGTGCCCGGCGCCCGCCCTGCTACAGTGACGCCCCGTGTCGCCCGCCTCCAGAAGCGCTCGTCCGCCGAATTGGTGGGAAAACCGGCACGCGACGCGGCGCGTTTTTCGCCGCGCGTGCGCGAACTCGGCCTGCCGCTCACCGTGGTCGAGCTGCGCGCCGAGCTCGTCAAGGAGAAAGCGGGCCTGATCGTGACGCTCGACCCGACGCGTCTGGCGGACTGCAACAAGATCGTGTCCACCAGCACCGTGCTGCCGAACGACGCGCTTGAGGAGATCCTCTCCTGCTGCCGCCACGCCGACGAGGTCGCGCTCATCGGCCCCTCGGCGAGCCGCTTTCCCGACCCGCTGTTCGCGCGCGGCGTCACCGCCATGGGCGGCTACTGGGTCCTCGACCCCATGAGCTTCATGCTACGCGCCGCAGCGCTCGAGCCCTGGGGCGACGCGGGAAAGAAAAGCTCGGTGCGACGGATCGCCTTCGGCGCGGCTGGGTTGGCCAATCAGGTGCTGATCAAAGCACGCGGCGCTACTTCTTCAATTTGGCAATGACAGCCGGGTTCGTCGAATAGACGCCCAGCAGTTCGCCCTGCGCCAGCACCTTGCCCTCCATCGCCGCAACTGCCGCCTCGCCGCTAAAGTCGCCGTGAAGGTTTAGCGACGGTACGCTCAGCGCGTAGACGGTGAAGTGGTAGTGGTGGGTGTTGTCGTCGTTCCACGGCGAGCACGGGCCGTCATAGCCGTAATAGGTGCCCTTCAGCGCCTCGTTCGCGGCGAAGGCCTGGGTATAGTCGTTGGCGCCGTGAATGCCGACCTTCGCCGGCGCTTGCTTGCCATGAACCACGCGCGCGTCGGATTCGGCGCCTTTGGGCAATGCCGCGACGTTGGCCGGAATATCGACTACGGCCATATGGAAGAAAATCTTACGTTTGATTGCCGCAGTCAGCGTGTGACCCTTCTGGTTCATCCACTCGCGGTGCTCGGTAGGAGAATCTGTGTCGTAAATGATGACGGCGTAGGATTGGGTCCCCTTCGGACCCTTCGACCACGAGATGCGCGGGCTCTTGTTGGGTGCGGCGGCGCCGCCGCCATGGCCGTCCGCCTTGCAAAACGCGTATTCGCTCGGGATCATATGGCGGTACTTGATCGAGTCGACGCGGACCCTGATCTTGGGCGAACCCGCCGGCGCAAGTCTGTGCATCGACATCAGCGGTGTCGGCGCCGGCATCTGCGCATGCGCGACGTTAGCGAGTGGCACCAGGCTGCAGGCGGCAACCATCAGACTGCGGAAATACATGGGGCTTCCCTCCCTAATGGTATGTTTCACGCGAGCAGGCGGCGCGGGCCATACTAACGCAATGGCATGCCGGGTTCAACGCGCGGGCGTACGAAGCTCGTACCGACCTCCACCTCATTTGCATGTATCGGGGCTGCGTGGCGCTGAGTTGCGAACAGTGTAGCGCGAATGTCCACTCCGGGTCGGGAGCAGTCGTTCAAGACTGCGTGTGCCTGCAGGGAACTCGCCAAAGAATTGCTCCTGCCTCAGGCTTCCAGCGGGCGCAAACGGGCGATCATCTCGTTCCACGCCGCGACGGCTTCGGCGATGGCCGCGGCTTCGTCCCTGCCCTCGGCCGGGACCGCGGGCCCGAGCTGCCCGCACACGGGGCAGATCACGCGGTAGACGATTTCGTCGCGCCCGTCCGCGGTGCGTCGGGTGCCGCGACGCACATCGGCTTCGGCGCCGCAGGTGCAGTGTCTCATTGCCATGATTCAGCTCGGATCGCGCTCGCGGTATTCTGCCACCAGAGGGCGCCCGAAGCCGCGGCACCGCGCCTTGCGCACGAGCTTGAAGCCGGTCTTGGCGCAGGTCACGCGCGCGACGCTGAGGTTGCCATCAGGCATTCCTTTCGAAGACGATGCGATCCTCCTTCCGATTCGCCTTCTTCTTTAGATTGCCGGACGAGCCATGATAAGCGCCAGTGTAGAAAGCAGACTTGTAACGCGCATAAGCCTCCGCTAGTCTCTCGGGCATGAGATCCGGCTTGGGCCAGTTCTGCCCGGTGGCGGTCGCCGGCGAAATTCAAGCTCGATGACCTGAGCTTGTTGCCGGGCGCTCCGATGCTCACTTATCGCGTTCAGGCCTACAACACCGCGCACAGTTCGGAGAACAAGATCCACGACGACGTGGTGGCCCGGCGCCTGGGGTTCAGCGGCGCGCTGGTGCCGGGGGTCGACGTCTACGCCTACATGATGCATCTGCCGGTGCGGCGCTGGGGACGCGCCTTTCTCGAGCGCGGCTGGGCGCAATGCCGGCTCGCCAGTCCGGTCTACGACGGCGAGACGGTAGAAGTGGCGGGGCGCGAAGATGGCGACGCGCTCCTGCTCGAGGCGACCAGCCGCGGCATCCGCTGCGCGACCGGATCGGCGCGCCTTCCCGCGCGCGCTGCCGCGGCGCCGGCGCTGGAGCGCTTTCCGCCTGCCGGACTGCCGGATCCGGCGTGCCGTCCCGAGGCGATCCCGGCAACGCTGCCGGTCGGCGCCTGCCTCGGCTCGCTGCACTTGCAGGCGAGCGCCGAGCTCGTTGCCGGCTATCTGCGCGAGGTGCGCGAAACCGACGACCTGTACGCGCGCGAGAACCTGGTGCATCCCGGCACGGTCCTGCGCACCTGCAACCTCGCGCTGATACGCAACGTCCTGCTCGGGCCGTGGATCCATGTCGGCAGCACGGTGCAGAACCACGGCCTCGCGCGCGTCGGCGAGACATTGACGGCGCGCCCGCGCGTGAGCGCGAACTACGAGCGCAAGGGGCACCTGTTCGTCGAGCTCGACGTCCTGGTGCTGAGCGAGGTCGAGCGGCCGGTCGCCCGGGTAGAGCACATCGCGATCTACCGGCCCAGGCAGACGGCCGCGTGCTGAGACGGCGCGCCGGGAAGGAACCGGGTCAATGCGCCCTTTGCGCCGCCCGTTGCGGCAGGAGGGCAACGCTGGCCAGGATGAAGGCCAGAATGACGGCGGAAGCCGAGTAGCGGCTAAGCGCGAGTCCGCCTGCATTGAGAGGTTTATCGAGGAAATCACCGACCACGGCGCCGAGCGGCCGGGTGAGGACGAATGCGACCCAGAACAGCAGCACGCGCGACAGCTTGGTCCAATAGTAGGCCGCGGCGACGAGCGCAAGCAATGCACCGAACACGATTGCGCCCCCGACATAGCCCAGACCGGCCGTGCTGGCGGTCCAGTCGCCCAGGGCGGTGCCCAGCGTCTGGGAAAACATGATCGTCACCCAATAGAACATTTCCGCCTTGGGGGAGCTAACGGTGTTGATCGAAACCGAGCCGAGGGAGCGGTGCCAGACGAACAGGCCGAGGACGAGAAGTCCGAACACCAGCGACGACCCCCCGGCATAGCCGATTCCGAGCGAACGATCGGCAAAGTCGGCCAGGGTCGTGCCCACGGTCGTGGTGGCAATGATCGTCGTCCAGTAGAGCAACGGACGGAATCTCTTGGCGCGGATCTGGCAAACCACGGCAACCAGGAAAATGGCCGCAAAAATCCCCGTGCCGACGAGATAGCCGAGGTGCATCGACATCGACACCGAATCGCCGCCCGTCTCCCCGAGCGTGGTTGCGGCGATCTTGATGATCCAGAACCCAAGCGTGACCGCCGGCACCTTGCTCAGACCGTCCTGCATCGTCGTGTTCAAATCGCTTCTCGCTCCGGCGAGACCCGTTTGCGCCTACTCTATCGGTCGCCGCTTAAGCCCGGCTTAAGCCGTTGCGCTCAGAGCTTGCGCTCCCAGTACTCGCCGATCAGCTCGTGGCCGAAGCTGCGGTGCGGCGCTTTGCGCACGAGCAGAAAGCCGGTGCGGCGGTAGATCTCGCGCGCCGCGCTCAAGTTGGCCTGGGTCCAGAGCACGATCTTGCGGTAGCCGCAGCGCCGCGCGTGGCGCACGCAGGTCTGGACCAGGCGGCGTCCGAGGCCCTGGCCGCGCGCCTCGGGCTCGAGCAGCAGCAGGCGCAGCTTGGCCACCGTGCGCGACTGGGCGACCAGCATGACCGATCCCAGGCGCTTGCCGTTCCGCTCCGCGATCCAGCAGCGCTCGCGCACCGGATCGTGGCGGCGCAGGAAGCCGGCGGCGATCTCGGCCACCAGGGCCTCGAATTCCTCGTTCCAGCCGTATTCCGCGTGGTAAATCGCGCCGTGGCGCTCGATCACCCAGCCCAGGTCTCCGGGGCGGTGCGGGCGCAGGATGCAGCGCGCGGCCGGCGCGCGTCTGGCGGGTTTCATATACTGTGCAATGTCACATCTCCGCGCACGGGAACGCAAGATGAAAGTTTTCCAGATCCAGGACGACTGGGGAATGGAGCACCTGCAGCTCGCCGAGCGCCCCGAGCCGAAGCCCGGACCGGGCCAGGTGCTGCTCAGGATGAAAGCCGCCTCGCTCAACTACCGCGACCTGCTGGTGCCGGAGCGCGGCTACGGCGCGCACACCGGCACGCTGCCGCTGATCCCGCTCTCCGACGGCGTAGGCGAGGTGATCGAGCTCGGCGCCGGCGTGACGCGGGTCAAGCTGGGCGAGCGCGCCTGCCCCTGCTTCACCCAAGGCTGGATCTCGGGCCCGCCGGCGCCCGACCGGGCAGCGCACAACCTGGGCGGGCCGCTCGACGGCACCATGGCCGAGATGATGTGCCTGCCCGAGGACGCGGTGGTGCGGGTGCCGCAATACCTCTCCGACGAGCAGGCCGCCACCCTGCCCTGCGCCGCGCTTACCGCCTGGAGCGCGCTGATGGTCGCCGACCACCTCGCCCCCGGCGCGAAGGTGCTGGTGCAGGGCACGGGGGGCGTGGCGCTGTTCGCGCTTCAGTTCGCCAAGCTCGCCGGCGCGCACGTCACTGTGATTTCCTCCAGCGACGAGAAGATCGCGCGCGCCAAGGCGCTCGGGGCCGACGCGGCGATCAACTACAAGGCGACACCCGAGTGGGCCAAGGCGACGCTCGGCATCACCGGCGGGCGCGGCTACGAACACGTGCTCGAGCTCGGCGGCGAGAAGACGCTGCCGCAGTCGCTGCTGTGCGTCGCCACCGGCGGCACGATCTCGATCATCGGCGTGCTCTCGGGCGGCACCATGAGCGCCCAGCTCGGGCGCATCGTCATGAAGCAGGTGCGTATGGTGGGCATCGGGGTGGGCAACCGGGACGGCTTCGAGGCGATGCTGCGCGCGATGGCGCTGCACGGGGTGCAGCCGGTGGTCGACCGCGTGTTCGCCTTCGAGCAGCTCAAGGAAGCCATGGCGCACCTCAGCAGCGGCGCGCATTTCGGCAAGGTCTGCATCCGGCACGGGAGCGCCGCGTGAAGCTCGTTATCGCGCAGATGAAGCACGAGACGAACACCTTTTCGCCGGTGCCGACGCCGCTGGCGCGCTTCGCGCGCGGCAAGTCGACGCCGCTCGAGGGCAGCGAGGTCCGCGAGGCCTATCGCAACACCGGCTCCGCGATCGGCGCATTCATCGACCTCGCCGAGCGCGCCGGAGCCGAGGTCGTGCTGCCAGTCGCGGGCAACGCGGCGCCTAGCGGCCCGGTCGAGACCGGCGCCTACGAGTGGATGACGGGCCGCATCCTCGACGCGGTGCGGCGCGGCTGCGACGCGCTGCTGCTCGACCTGCACGGCGCGATGGTGACCGAGCGGCACGACGACGGCGAAGGCGAGCTGCTCGCGCGCCTGCGAAAGCTCGCACCGGAGCTTCCGATCGGCGTCGCGCTCGACATGCACACCAACCTCTTTCCCGCCATGTGCGACAACGCGACCGTGCTCGCCGGCTACCAGACCTACCCGCACGTCGACATGTACGAGACCGGGCTGCGCGCGGGCAAGCCGGTGCTCGACCTGCTCGCCGGCAAGGCGCGGCCCGCCATGGCCTGGGGCCACCGGCCGATGCTGCCGCACGTGATGCGCCAGTCGAGCCTGGATGCGCCGAACCTGCAGATCCAGCGCCGCGCGCAGGAGATGGAAAAGCAGGGCGCGCTCGCGGCCAGCTTCTTCGTCGGCTTCCCGCACGCCGATATTCCCTGGGCCGGCGCCTCGGCGGTAGTGGTGAGCGACGGCGACGCGGCCGGGGCGCGCGCCCTGTGCGACGAGCTGCTCGACATGGCGTGGCAGGCGCGCGCGCAGTTCGTCTACCGGATCGAGCCGCTCGAGGCTTCGCTCGAGCGCGCGCGCCAGGCCGCCGGCGGCCCGGTGGTGCTGCTGGACCATTACGACAACTGCGCCTCGGGCGGCACGATGGACACCATGACCGTGCTCGGCGCCATCCTCGACGCCGGGCTCGAGAACGCGGCCGCGTTCGCGATCTGCGACCCGCAGGCGGTCGCGCAGATGAAGCAGGCTGGCCGGGGCGCGAAGGTTACGCTCGATCTCGGCGGCAAGTCCGACATGCCCAGCCTCGGCCTGAAGGGCAGGCCGCGCCAGGTGAGCGGGACGGTGAAGCGCATCATCGACGGCGCCTACCGCAACGAGGGCCCGATGGCGCGCGGCGAGCAGATGGACATGGGCTTATCCGCGGTGCTCGACACCGGCAAGGTCGAGATCGCGGTCATCACGCGCCACAGCGAGCCCTACGACATCGGCGCCTTCCGCGCCCTCGGCATCGATCCGGCGCGCAAGCGCTACCTCATGCTCAAGAGCCGCGTCCACTGGCGCGCCGGCCTCGGCCCGCTGGCCAAGAGCGTGATCGAATGCGCCGGAACCGGCGTTTGCACTTCGGACTACTCGCAGCTCGACTTTCGCCGCGTGCGGCGTCCCGTCTACCCGCTCGATCGGATATAGCGCGAAGAAATGACGACCCGCGTGATGCTTTCCTGGAGTAGTGGCAAGGACAGCGCCTGGGCACTGCATTGCCTGCGCAGCAATCGCGAGATCGAGCTTGCCGGACTGTTTACCACGGTCAACCTCGAGTTCGACCGCGTCGCGATGCACGGCGTGCGGCGCTCGCTGCTTGAGGCCCAGGCCGCGAGCATCGGCCTGCCTCTATTCGTCATCCCGATCCCCAATCCCTGCCCGAACGCAGTCTACGAAGCCGCGATGGCGGAATTCGTCGCGCAGGCCAGAACGCTGGGCACGACACATTTCGCCTTCGGCGACCTGTTCCTTGAGGATGTCCGGCGCTACCGCATTGACAAGCTAGCGGGAACGGGGGTCGAGCCGCTGTTTCCGCTCTGGGGCCGGCCGACACGCGCGCTCGCGCGTGAGATGGTGGATAAAGGCCTGCGAGCCTACCTCAGCTGCGTCGATCCGAAGCAGGCGCCGCGAGCGTGGGCGGGACGTCTCTTCGACCGGAAATTCGTCGACGAGATGCCCGAAGGCATCGACCCGTGCGCCGAGCACGGCGAATTCCACACCTTCGCGTTCGACGGCCCGATGTTCGCCCGCCCCGTGAGCGTCGCTCCGGGCGAAATCGTCGAGCGCGACGGCTTCGTGTTCGCCGACCTGTCGGAGCGCGAGGCCGAGGCACCTAAACGCTAGGCGAGCGAGGCGCCACGATCGTAGATTGGTGGCAAGAAGCCGGTCATCCGGCGTTCCTTCAAGGCGAAATGTAGGCGTAGCCGCGGTTCTGCAGCGTCATGAGCGAAATCCAGCCGTTGCCGACCACCTTGACCGCCGGGATCACGTTCTCGGCCTTCGTGCCCTGCTGCCGGATCGCAACCGAGCACTGCACCAGATCCCCGACGCCCGGCGCGCCGCGCATCTGGTCGAGCTTGGTCGCGATCTTGGCCGCGAATTCCCGGTCCTCCGGCTTGATCAGCGACTGATCGGTCTGGACCAGCCGCGTGGCCGGGCCGCGAAAGGCCAGGACGAAATGCGGCGTCACGCCCTGCCGGATCAGCGCCTGGCGCGTCTCGTCGATGACGTTGAGCTGGCCAAGCAGCTTCTTGCCTTCGCCGGCGGTGAGATCGAAGGCCGCCCTGACCTCCTTCACTCCCGCGAGCGCCTCGTGGTCGTCCGCACCCGCCGCGACCGCCGACGGCGCCGCGAACAAGGCGCCGAGCGCAATGACAATTGCGGCAAAGAATTGATGCGCGAATCCGTTCATGGCAAGTCTCCCAGGCGGTCAGCTCGCCGCGCGCGTCCGGTCGAGCACGGTCATCGCCGAGGCGACGACGCTCGCGACGTCCGAAAGGTTGCTCGGCACGATCATGGTGTTGTTGGTCTTGGCGAGGTTGCCGAGCGCGCCGATATAGAGCTCCGCGACCTTGAGGTTCGCTGCCTGCAGCCCGCCTTCCTTGCCGATCGCGTTGGCGACCGCCTCGACCGCCGCCGCGGTAGCCTCCGCCACCACGCGCAGCGCGGTCGCCTCGCCCTGCGCCTTGTTGATCGCCGATTGCTTCTGGCCTTCGGACTTGAGTATCGCGGCCTGCTTTTCGCCTTCCGCCAGGTTGATCTCCTGCTGCTTCTCGCCCTCGGACTTGGCGATCAGGGCGCGCTTTTCGCGCTCGGCGGTGATCTGGGCCTGCATCGCGCGCAGGATCGTCTCCGGAGGGGTCAGGTTCTTGACTTCGTAGCGCAGCACCTTGACGCCCCAGGAACGGCCCGCCTCGTCGAGCACGCTCACGATCTGGCGGTTGATCACGTCGCGGCTTTGCAACGATTGGTCGAGCTCCATCTTGCCCACTTCGCTGCGCAGCGTGGTCTGCGCGAGCTGCACGATGGCGGACACGTAGTCGGAAGTGCCGTAGGAAGCCAGGCGCGGGTCGGTGACCTGGTAGTAGATGAGCCCGTCCACCGCGAGCTGGGTATTGTCCTTGGTGATGCAGACCTGCTCGGCAACGTCCATCGGGACTTCTTTCAGCGAATGCTTGTAGGCGACGCGGTCGAAGAACGGGATGATGATGTTGAGCCCCGGCTCGAGCACCAGGTGGAACTTTCCCAGGCGCTCGACGACCCACGCGTTCTGCTGCGGCACCACGCGCACGCCCTCGATCACGAACACCGCGGCCAGCGCCACGACGAAGAACGGGATCGCGAACGGCCGCATGTTCGGCACCGCGGCGATGGCAATGGTGGCGATCACCACGGCGACGAGCTTCGCAAACATGCTGCCTCCCTTGGAGCGCGAAAAATCGTTGACGGCCCGCGCCAGGTCAGGCGGGCCGGGTCTTGGAAACCGTGAGCGTGTTGCCATCGATCGATTCGACGTAGAGAACCTCGCCGCGCTCGCCGGCGATCGCGCCCGTGATGCGCGCGTCCCAGAGCGTATCGCGGTATCTTACGCGCGCCTGGCCGGTGTCCCGGTTGAGCCAGGAATCGAAAGCGGCCGGCTGGCCGAAATCGAGTCCCTGCATGCGCTTCGTTCCGGCCGCCTTCCTGTAGCGCTGCACCCAGGCCACTCCGGCCACCGCGACCACCGCCGCGGCGAGCGCCTGCCAGGCGAACACGCCGCCCGCGTACGCCACGCCCGCGCCGGCGAAACCTGCCACGGCGAGCACGAGCAGATAGAACGTCCCCGTCACGAGTTCGGCGATGACGAGCACGAAGCTGGCGATCAGCCAGACGAGAAGGCTGTCAATTTGCACTGTCGGAACCCCCGATCCCCCAGCCTATACTAATCTTCGATGGCGAAGGTCAACCCCGCCCGCGCCTGCAGGCGCGAGATGAGCTTGCGGCCCAGCGCCGCGCCGGGCGTCCACACCCCGCCGCCGGTCTGCACGCGGTCGACTTCGTTTAGCAGGCAAAGCGCGCTTTCCGAGATCATTCTCGAAGTGGACGCGTAGCCCGGATCGCCCTCGCCGCGCACCGAGGCCCGCAGCGTGCGGTCGTCGGCCGCCTGGCCGATGAACAGCAGCTCGTAGCCGCCGGCTGCGCGCTCCTTGGCGTCCGGGCCCTCGCCCGGCTTCGGCAGCGCGAAGCGCCTCAGCAGCGCGCGCGTGGGTGCGAACGCGAGCAGCGCGTTCTGCATCCGGATCGCGCTCGTCATTCTCCTCGCCCGCCTCTCCCCGCTCGGCCCGTCCCCGGCCAGCATGCGCTCGTCGTAGACGAAGTCGCGGCCCCAGGGGTGCCCGAGCAGCGCGTTGCTGCGATGCACGTTCTTGGTGTTGATCGGGGCCATGATGAAAGGCGCCGTCCACGACTTGGCCAGCCGGTCGTAGAAAGCCGACCCGCTCTCGGGCTGCCGCGGCCCCTCGAATCCCGGGGTCAGCGCGAAGGGATCGACCATCGCCCGCCTGGCGGCGGGATCGCGCACCACCTGTTCAATGCTCGCCAGCATGCTGGCGACCGTACCCCCCGAAGGCTTGCCCTTCATCTTGCGCACCCGCCCGTGCACCCTGGTGAGCGGCATGCCGAAGCGCCGCTGCGCTTCGTCCTGAAGGAAGACGACCCCGAGATCGAACGGAATCGAGTCGAATCCGCACGAGAACACGATGCGCGCGCCGCTGGCGCGCGCGGGCGCATCGAGCCGCGGGATCATCTGCGCCATCCAGGCCGGCTCGCCGCACAGGTCGACGTAGTCGGTGCCTTCGTGCGCGCAGGCAGTCACGAGCGCCGCGCCGTGCAGCTGGTAAGGCCCCACCGTAGTGATGATCGCGCGGGTCTGCCGCGCAAGGCTCGCCAGGGCGGCGGCGTCGGTCGCGTCGGCGGCGATGAGCGGCACGTCTTCCCCCGCGCCGATCGAGCGACGCACCGCGGCCAGCCTGTCGAGCTTGCGTCCCGCCATCGCCCACGCCAGCTCGCCGCCCGTGCCGTATGACGCTTTCAGGTATTCCGCCACCAGCCGCCCGGTGAAGCCGGTGGCGCCGAACACGATCACGTCAAAGGGCCTGCTCACGCATTATCGTCGCACATGGCGCGGGCTTCGTGTTCGCCCTCGGCGCCGAAGAACGCGGCGAAATCGACTCCCAGGTCTCCCGTCTCGGCCAGGGTCGCTGCGCGCGCCAGGCGCGCGCTCAGCAGGGCGCGCAGTACGCCGCGTACGACCTCCGGCGCAATATGCGGCAGCTTCAGCTCCAGTTCGGCGACGGTTCGCTTTCCGTCCAGCGCGGCGAGCACGGCGCTGGCTTGCGCCGGAAGCTGCGTCGCCCGGCCGCCGATCTGCGCGTTGCCCGAATCGGTGCGGGTGTACACGTCGAGCGGATAGATCGGAATCTCGATCCGGTTTTGCGTCGAAAACACGGGAACCGCGACATCGTTCATGGCGCCACCTCGACTCTGCCCTGCGTCTCCTGCCCGCGGCCAATTTGACGCAAGGGAGCCGATCGAACAACACGCGGCTTGTAAAGTCTGTAAGTCGATATTTCCGAAACGTCAAAATCCTATTTGAGGTGCTTGCCGAGGAACTCCATGGTCCGGCGCCAAGCGAGCTTCGCCGCCGCGGCGTCGTACTTGATGATCGGCAGGTTCTTCGAGTCCGCCGTCTCGTTGGCGAAGGCGTGTTTCGTGTCGTAGCGGTGGAACTCGAATTTCACCTTCGCCTCGCGCAGCTTCTTCTCCAGTTCGTCGACCTTGGCGATCGGGAACGGCACGTCGCCCTTTGCCCAGTGCGCCATGAGCGGAATCTTGATCTTGGACGCATCGACGTATTCGAGCGGCGGATAACCGTACCAGACCACGCCGGCGTCCGCCTCGGGGACGTTCACCGCCGCGAGCAGCGTGAGCGCGCCGCCCATGCAGAAACCGGTCACGCCGACCTTGTTGCTGCCCGATGACTTGAGGTGCCGCACCGCGCCGCGCACGTCCTGGCCGGCTGCATCGCCGAAGTTCAGGTTGGTCATCAGGTGCTCGGCCTCGTTGGCCGCGAGCGCGACCTTGCCGCGGTACAGGTCCGGCACCAGGGCCCGGTAGCCGGCCGCGGCCAGCTTGTCGGCCACGCCCCTGATCTGGTCGTTCAGGCCCCACCACTCCTGGATCACCACCATGCCGGGCGCGTTCGCCGCCTTCGCCGGCTCGGCAAGATAGCCGTTCACGTTCTGCCCGTCAGGCCGCTTGTAGCTGATCGTCTTACCCATCGCTTCCTCCTTCGTTGGCTCGTCAAGACTGCCGCGCTGGACGGCTCATCGGTAGACGAGCGTGCCGTCTTCCAGGTCGGCGCGCGGCAGCTCGTCCTTGTCGCTCCAGTAATCCTGCGTGTGGCGCCAGGGCGTGCGATCGCCCTGCCTGGGCAGCAGGTGGACGCCGCGCATGACGTAGCCGGGGTTGAAGTTATCCGCGTCGACCCACGGCGCCAGCGGCATGCCGCGCTCATCGGGCCGCAGCGCCGGAACGACCATCGCGGCGCCGCGCGTGTCCATGTGCTTGAGCAGCCGGCAGACGAAGTCGGCGATCAGGTCGGCGCGCAGGGTCCAGCTCGCGCGGAAGTAGCCGAACACCCAGGCCAGATTGGGGACGCCGGTGAACATCGCGCCGCGGTAGGTCACGCTGCGCGCGAAGTCCAGCGGCTCGCCGTCGATCGTGAACGCGATGTCGCCCAGCACGTTGAGGTTGAATCCGGTCGCGGTGACGACCACGTCGGCCTCGAGCGTGGCACCCGACTTGAGCCGGATCCCGCTGCCGGTGAATAAGTCGATCTCGTCGGTCACGAGCGACGCCTTGCCGTCGCGTATGGCGCAGAACAGGTCGCCGTCGGGAATGAACGCGACGCGCTGGCGCCACGGCCGGTAGCGCGGGGTGAAATGCTTGTCGACGTCGAACTCCGGCCCGAGGTATTTGCGCACCCCGGCCAGCAGCTCCTGCTTGACCGCCTCGGGCTCATGCCGGGCGCGCCAGGTGAAGACGGCCTGGTCCTTGAGGATCTTGCGCCGCACGATCTCGTGCACCCATTCCTCCGGCAGCTCCAGGCCGCGCAGCATGTCGGCCAGCTCGTTCGCGTTGCGCCCGGTGATGTAGAACGTCGGCGAGCGCTGCAGCAGCGTCAGCTGGGCGCACTTGCCCGCGATGGCCGGCACCAGCGTGGCCGCGGTCGCGCCCGAGCCGATCACCACTACCCGCTTGCCGGTCAGGTCGAGGTCTTCCGGCCAGGTCTGCGGATGGACGATCCGCCCGCGGAAAGCGTCCATGCCGGGCCACTGCGGCGTGTAGCCCTCCGAGTGCCGGTAATAGCCCTGGCACATCCACAGAAAGCCCGCCGTGAAGCGCGCGCGCTCGCACGTGTCGCTGCGCAGCGCGTCGATCGTCCAGCGCCGGTCCGCGCTCGACCAGCTTGCGCGGGCGATCCGGTGCCGGTAGCGAATGTGGCGCGCGAGGCCGTTTTCGTCGATCACCTCGCCCATGTACTTCAGGATCTTGGGCGCAGTCGCGATCGGCGCCCCGGTCCAGGGCTTGAAGCGGTAGCCGAAGGTGTACAGATCGCTGTCGGAGCGGATTCCCGGAAAGCGATGCGTGCGCCAGGTGCCGCCGAAGCCGTCCTGCGCCTCGAGCACAACGAAGCGCCTGCCCGGGCATTGCTTCGCCAGGTGGTAGGCGCCGCCCACGCCGGAGATGCCCGCGCCCGCGATAAGCACGTCGAAGTGCTCGGCCGTCATATCCATGCGGATAGTCTATAACGGCGGCGGGGAAAGGCCCCTGGCGCAGGCAGGGTGCGCCAGGGGAATCGATCGGGGTGCGGACCGGGAGGAGGATCGGCCGCGTCCCCATCCGGCGATTTTTCGCCGGCCCTGCGTTTACTTGCGTGGCCAGTATTTCCCGGATCCACCGCGCGCACCAGGAACTAGTTGACGCAAGCGCCGCGTTCTATCCATTTCTTGCACTCAAGCGACCCTGGGCCTGCTCATGCGCTCGAGGATGTCCGGGGGAATGAAGTTCACGAGCTCGGTCTTGTCGGCCTCGACCAGCTCGACGTAGCGCTTGACGACGTCGGCCGGGTCGAGCTGGCCGACCGTGATGCGCTGCACGAGCGAGTTCATGACCGCCACATCCTCTGGTGCGGCGGTCTTGCGGTCGAACCAGGGGCCCGGATTGTTCGCCATGCGGTCGTTGAAGCCGGTGGCGAACGGGCCCGGGTTGATGAGCGCGACGTCGACCCCGAACGACACGAGCTCGGCGCGCAGCGCGCTCCCCAGGGCCTGCAGCGCGTGCTTGGTCATGGTGTAGGGCCCGGACCCCACGCCGGCGCGCACGCCGCCGATGGAGGACACGATCAGGATGCGGCCGGCGCGCTTCTTGCGCATTTTCTGCGCGACGCGCTGCACCACGGCGAAGGTGCCGAAGACGTTGACCTCGAACACGGCGCGCAGCCGCTCCATGGGAATGAGGCTCAGGGGTCCGGTCTGACCCATGCCGGCGTTCGCGACGAGCACGTCAAGGTCCCACTGGTCGAGCTTGGCCACGTCCTTAGGCTCGGTGATATCGAGCCTGGCGACCGTCAGCTCCGGGTGGGCGGCCGAGAGCTCGGCGGCCTGCTTGTCGGTTTCGACGGTTGCGATCACCTTGTGCCCGCGCTTGGCGAGCTGCACGGCGGCCTCGCGGCCGAAGCCGCTTCCGGCGCCGGTGATGAGCACGGTCTTGGCCATGGGTCTCCTCCTGTGTAAATTGACTGTACGATAGCGCGCTTGTACCGAGCCAGAGCGATTGTTCCATGAATTCCGATTCACCCGCGTCCAGGCGCAAGGCGCAGATCGACGCCCTGCTGCTTCAGCTGCCCGGCGTGGTCACGAAAAAAATCAACGGCCTCGACGCCTACTTCGTCAACGACCGGATGTTCGCCTGCATCAGCGGCGGCGGGGTCGGGCTGCGCCTGCCGGTCGCCGCGGCGACCGAGCTTCAGTTCGCGCGCGACAACGTGGTCCCGTTCCAGCCCGGCGGCGTGGCCAGTACCAGGGAATGGATCCAGATCGACCGCGCCGAAGTGGCCGAGTACGAGAAGGATCTGCCTCTGTTCGAGGCCTCGATCAAGTTCGTTAAGGCGGCGCGCGGCCGCTAGGCGCTCGCGGCGCGTCCGGCCGGCGGCGTGCGCCCGGCCTGCACGCAGGCGCCGCGCAGGGTGAATTCGACGATGTCGCGCTGGGCCCGGCTGCCGCCGATGCGGACGGTCTCCGGCAGCGCGGCCTCGAGCAGCTCGATGGCGCGGTTCCAGTCGTGCTTTTCGTAGGCGGCGAAGGCCTGCGCCAGCGCGGGCGCCACTGCGCCGGGCGGCAGCTTGCCCGCGGCGTCGCGCTCGCGCAGCTCGCGCGTGACGCGCGCCAGGCGCTCGCCGTCGCCTGCGGCGGCGCAGGCGAGCGCGACGTGCACGTCGGCGAACCAGACTCCCGCCTTGGGAAAGCTCTCCAGCGCGTAGTCGCGCACCTCGCTCCAGAGCCGCGCGTGGCGCGGCTCGCCGGCGAGCTCGGCCCGCCACAGGAACGAGGGCGCGTCGGTTGCGACGTTCAGCGGCGGACCCCAGGCGCCGCCCGCCGGGTGCACGCCCTCACGGTAGGCGCGCCAGGCACGCTCGCGGTCGCCGAGCGCGAGCGCCGCGAGCGCCACGTGCCAGGAAAGATGACAATGCATCAGCCCCTGCTTGGGGTAGGCCGGCATCCAGTCCTCGAGGTATCCCAGCGCAGCCTTGTGATCGCCCAGCTCGTAGAGCACGTGCACCTTGATGTGCGCGCCGTGCGCATTGCGCGGGTTGGCTGCCATGCTGCGCTCGATCTGGGCGCCCGCTTCGTCCAGGCGGCCGGTCTCGCAGGCGGCGAAGGCGAGCGTCATGTCGAACCACCAGTCGTCGCCGTAGTGGGGCGCGAGAGCGCAAAGCAGGTCGTACAGCTCGGGCTCGCGCCCCGGGCGCCCGCTGAAGCCGATCAGGCCGAATACGCCGGTCGCCGGCGCGAGCACCATCGCGTCGCGCGGGTGCTCGGCCAGGTGCGCGCGCGTCGCCTCGAGCGCGCCCACCGGATTGCCCTCGATCGCCAATGCGAGCGCGTTGACGTGAGCTTGCTCGCGCGCCGTGGCGCCGGCAGCGAGATGGCGCGCGAGCGCGGCGTGCTCGCGCGCCTGCGGCACCCGGGCGGCGACGAACAATGCGCGCGCCAGCGCGACCTGCGCCAGCGCGAATCCGGGATCGGCCGCGAGCGCGCGGCCGAGGTGCTCCTCGGCGCCGGTGTTCGCCGACAGCACGCAGTCCACGCCCGCGACGTACGCGTCACGCGCCGCTGCGCTGCTCGAGAGCGGCAGGCCGTAACGGTCGGCGGGCGCCACGCCGCCTCAGGGCATCTGGATCTTGCCGCCGCCGCCGAGCGCACCCGGTGGCAGTCCGCCCTGCGGCACGACGATCTGCGACGCGGCCTCGCGCCGCATTTCCTGCAGCTCGCGCACCGTGCGCTCGATCGCGGCCTTCGCCAGCCCGCCGAACCTGCCCGCGGCCTCGTCGAGCGATTTGGCGTCGATCTCGAACGCGATCGGCAGCGCGCCCATCGGCGTCATCACCTGCGTCTCGCCGACGTAGATCAGCTTGCGCGCCGCGTCCGGGCTGCCGTCGCTCTTGACCGGCGTGAGCCGACGCAGCGTGCCCACGCGCCGGTCGGTGAAAGTCTCCTCGAGGAACATGCCCGCGAGGTCCAGGTTCAGTTCGGTGGTGCGAGGTTCGTTGGCCATGCGGCATGCGTCTCCCTAGCTCGGTTTTGCGCGATTTTACCCGCTCGCCTCGCCGCGCGACACGCATTCCGCGCGCACCGTCTCGCGCAGGATGTCGGCCAGCCGCAGCACGCCCGGCCCCGCCCCGTCGCGATCGGCATACACCAGGTAGAGCTGGGCGTAGCGCTCGCCGCCTTCGCGCAGCGGCAGCGCCTTGAGCGTGCCGGAGGCGAGCTCCGCGCGGATCATCTCTTGCGGGAACCAGGCGTAGCCGTAGCCTGCGCGCACCGCTTCGAGCGAAGTCGCCATGTGGCTCACGGTCCAGCGCTGCGCGGCCTCGATCCAGGTCGGCGTCGCGCGCCGCGTGCCCGACTCGCGCACCACCAGCTGGCGCTGGGCGCGCAGGTCCTGCAGCGTGAGCTCGCGACCGAGGCGCAGCAGCGCGTGATCGGCGCGCGCGACCAGCACGAAGCGCAGGCGCAGCAGCGCGTCGCCGACGAATCCCGCGGGCACCAGGCCCGAGACCGCAAGGTCGACTTCGCGCCTGACGAGCGCCTCCTGGGTGCCGCCGAGCACCGTTTCGAGCACCTCGATGCGGGTGTGCGGGCTCTCGGCGCCGAAACGCTCGAGCGCCCTGAACAGCAGCCAGCGCGGAAAGACGATCTCCGCCGCGAGGCCGATTTCGGCCTCCCAGCCGGCCGACAGGCGGCGCGCCGAGCGCTCGATCGCCGCCGCCTCGTCGAGTAGGCCGCGGGCGCGGCGCAGCAGCAGCTCACCGACCGGAGTGAGGCGGGCCTTGCGGCCGCTGATCTCGAACGCCTTTACGCCAAGCAGCGACTCGAGCTTCTTCACCGCGTAAGTCACTGACGATTGAGTCTTATTGAGCTTCTCTGCGGCCCGCGCATAACCCCCGCAATCGACCACCGAAACCAAGGCCCGCCATTGCTCGAGGGTGATCATCTATCGCTTGTTTCGATCAAATCGGCCGTATCTTTCTACTTTTTAATCCATTCAGTCAATATTAAATGGAGTCCATCCACTTCAACGGAGGACAGCGTGAAAACCCTTCTGCAGATCAATTCGAGCCTGTACGCAGGCGACGGCCAGTCGAGCCGCCTGGCGGCCCGTTTCGTCGACCTCTGGCGGATCGCAAACCCGGGCGCCACGGTGCTGCTGCGCGACCTCGCGCGCGAGCCGGTGCCGCACCTCGACGCCGAGCGCTTCGGCGCGTTCCTGGCTAAGCAAGAGGCGCGCGACGCGGCACAGAATGAGGTGGTCGCGTATTCGGACCTGCTGATCGCCGAGCTCAAGCGCGCCGACGTGATCGTGCTCGGCCTGCCGATGTACAACTTCGGCCTGCCCTCGATGCTGAAGGCTTACTTCGATCACGTGGCGCGCGCCGGCGTCACCTTCCGCTACACCGAGAAAGGCCCGCTCGGGCTGTTGACCGGAAAGCAGGCCTTTGTCTTCGCCGCGCGCGGCGGGATCTACGCCGGCACCCCGGCCGATACCCAGACCGGCTACGTGCGCGCCTTCCTGCGCTTTCTCGGCATCGAAGAGGTCGAGTTCGTCTACGCCGAAGGCCTGGCGACCGGCGACGCCGGTCGCCAGGCAGCACTCACGCGGGCACAATCCGACATCGAGCGCATCGCCGGCGGCCTGGCGCTCGCGGCATGACGGAGATCGCCATGACTGCAAGAACCCTGCAACGCGTCATCGAGTCCGTCCCCGCCTCCGACGGCGCCGGGGTGAAGCTGCGCCGCAGCCTCGGGGCGCGCCAGAACCTGCGCGTCGACCCGTTCCTGATGCTGGACGAATTCTCCTCCGACAACGCCGACGACTACATCGCCGGCTTCCCGGCGCATCCGCACCGCGGCTTCGAGACCGCGACCTACCTGATCGACGGCCACATGCTGCACCAGGACCACCTCGGCAACCGCGGCGACCTGAAGAGCGGCGGCGTGCAGTGGATGACCGCCGGGCGCGGCATCGTGCACTCCGAAATGCCGCAGCAGGAACAAGGCCGCATGCGCGGCTTTCAGCTCTGGATCAACCTGCCGGCGCGCGAGAAGATGAAGCCCGCCGGCTACCGCGACATCCAGCCCGAGGAGATCCCGGCGGTCGCGCTGCCCGGGGGCGGGCAGGTGAAGATCATCGCCGGCAGCTATGGGGAAACGGCCGGTCCGGTGCGCGGCGTGACGACCGAGCCGACCTATTTCGACGTCGCGCTGCCTCCGGACGCGGTCTTCTCGCACCCGCTGCCGGCCGCGCACAACGCCTTCGTCTATCCGTTCGAGGGCAGCGTCTCGATCGGCGGTCGCGCTCTGCGCGCGCACGGCGCGGGCGTGCTGAGCGCGGGCGACTCGGTGCAAGTGCTCGCCGGAAGCGAGGGCGCGAGGTTCCTCCTGCTCGCCGGCCGCCCGCTTGGCGAGCCGGTGGTGCAGTACGGGCCGTTCGTGATGAACACGCGCGAGGAAGTGGAGCAGGCGGTGCGCGACTACCAGAGCGGCGAGCTGACGCGCGTGGCTTGACCTTGGTCAAGCGCCCGCGCCCGCCGGGCGCTAAGCTGCGACCAGGCGAAGAGAATCGACGACCGATGCCTTGGCGCACGGCAATCTTGGGGGCGGTACTTCTGTGCGGCGCGGCCGTGGCGTCTGGCGCGAGCCCCGAGGACGCGTCCAAGCAGGCCGCGCGGCTTGCCGCCGACGTGTGCAGCGCCTGCCATCGTCCGGCAAACAAGGCCAGCGAGCCACTGGTACCGGTCCTCGACGGCCAGCACGAAGCCTACCTCGTCTGGCAGATGCGGGCCTACCACCTCGCCTTTCGGGACGACCCGCAGGCTCATGACAAGATGTGGACGCCGGCGAGCGGCCTTGAAGACGCCGTCGTCAACGCCCTCGCGGCGTATTACGCCGCACTGCCGCCGCAACCCGGCGTGCCCGGCGACGCCGCGCTGGTCGCCCGTGGCAAGAGCCTGTATGAAAACGGGCTGGCGTCGAGCAGTGTTGCCGACTGTTCCGCGTGCCACGGCGCGCGAGCCGAAGGCGAGGGCATGTTCCCGCGCCTCGCCGGGCAGCGCGCGGACTACTTAGTACGCGAAATATCCCTGATCCAGCTTCATCTGCGTAACGTCGGCATCATGCACAGCACGGTCGAAGGACTGTCCGACGACGATATCAGAGCCCTCGCGGCCTACCTGCAATCGCTGTGACGGCGCCTAGCGGCCGAGGTCGTTGATCGCGTCCACCACCAGGCCGGTCCCGGCGGCGATCAGCAGGATGTCGCTCGCCACGCGCACGTAGCGGTAGCCCGCCGGCGGCGCCCCGATCTCGACCGCGAGCTTGGGCGGCAAATCGTAGAACACCACGTCGCGCGGCAGCGGCTTGCCGCGCTCCCAGCGCCTCTCGGCCACGCGCGGCTCGCACCCGCGCGCCGTCTTCTCCAGGCCCGGCGGGCAGTGACGGCGGTAGTGCTGGGCGTAATAGTCGCGGATCGCCGCACGGTGCTGGTCGGCGAAGTGCTCCATTTGGCGCGCTTGCCCTTGCCGCGCCGTCGGTTCGCGGCGCTGCATCTGCTCGTGAGCCTTCATCGGCTCGCGCGCCGGCGCCGGCTCGTGGCGCTCCATCTTCCCGTGCTGGTCCTTTTCGTCGTGGCCCTGGGCGAGCGCCGGGCCCGCCGTCAGCGCACCGGCGACCAGCACCGCCGCGAATGCTGCAAGTTTTTTGTCAGGTTTGCGCATATTTTTGACGGTCTCCGCTTGATCGAACTGGGGAGCGTAAGTCTACCCCCGAAGCTTGAAGCGCTGGATCTTGCCGGTCGCGGTCTTGGGCAGCTCGCCGATGAACTCGATCCAGCGCGGGTACTTGTAGGGCGCGAGCTTCGACTTGACGTAGCTCTGCAACTCCTCGGCGCCGACCCGCCTGCCCGGCTTCAGAACGACGAAGGCCTTGGGCTTCACCAGCTTCTGCTCGTCCTCCTCGCCGACCACGGCCGCCTCGAGCACCGCGTCGTGCGACACCAGCGCCGCTTCGACCTCGGCCGGCGAGACCCAGATGCCGGAGACTTTCAGCATGTCGTCGCTGCGCCCGCCGTAGACGTAGTAGCCGTCGGCGTCCTGGCTGTACTTGTCGCCGCTCCTGGTCCACTCGCCGACGAAGGTGGCGCGGCTCTTGGCGCGGCTGTTCCAGTACAGCGAGGCGCTGGTCTCACCGCGGATCTGCAGCTCGCCCAGCTCGCCCTTCTTGACCGGATTGCCCGCCTCGTCAACGAGCCTGAGCTCGTAGCCCGGCACCGGCTTGCCGGTGGTGCCGTAGCGCACGTCGTCCGGGCGGTTGGAGAGGAAGATGTGCAGCATCTCGGTCGAGCCGATGCCGTCCAGGATCTCGACCCCCATCTTCTCCTTGAAGGTCTGCGCGATGCGCGGCGGCAGCGCCTCCCCCGCCGAGGTGCAGGCGCGAAGCGCATGCTCGCCCTTCTTCGGCAGCGCCGGGTCGGCCAGCATCGCCGCGTACAGCGTCGGCACGCCGTAGAAGATGGTGGGCTTGTGCTCGACGATGCGCTTGAACACGGCCGCCGGCGTCGGCCGCTCGGCCATCAGCACGGTGGTCGCGCCGACCGAGAGCGGGAACGACAGCGCGTTGCCCAGACCGTAAGCGAAGAACAGCTTGGCCGCGGAGAACACGACGTCCTCCTCGCGAATGCCGAGCACCGGCCGCGCGTAGAGCTCGGCGGTGAGGATCATGCTCGAGTGCACGTGCACCGTGCCCTTGGGCGTACCGGTCGAGCCCGACGAGTAGAGCCAGAAGCAGGCGTCGTCGCGCGTGGTGCGCGCGACAGGGAACTCGTCCCGGCCCTTGGCCAGCAGGTCGCGCAACGCCATGTGGCCCCTGGCGTCCTTGCCCGAGACTACGATGTGCTCGAGATACGGCAGCTTGCCCAGAAGCGGCTCGAACTGCGGCAGCAATGCCTCGGACACGAACAGCACGCGCGCACGTGAATCCTCGAGCATGAACGCGTAGTCCTTGGCGGTAAGCAGCGTGTTGGCCGCCACCGGCACCACTCCGGCCCTGATCGCGCCCAGGAACGCGGTCGGCCAGTCGATCGAGTCGAGCATCGCCAGCAGCACGCGCTGCTCCATCTCGACGCCGAGCGTCGCGAGCGCCGAGGCGAAGCGGTTCACGCGCCGCGCCAGCTCGCGGTAACTGTAGCTCCCGGCATCGTCGATGTAGGCGGTCTTGTCCGCGCGCCCCGCCGCGAGATTGCGCCCGATCAGGTCCTCGGCAGCGTTGTACTCGCGCGCAATATCGACCCGCGGCGGCGAGACCGAATGGTCAGCCCTGGACAGCTCCATATCCCCTCCTTCCTGCGCCGCGACTCAGGCGGTCTGCTCGAGCGCCTGGCGCGCAAGTTTAAGCCACTCCTCGCCCCACTCGCTCGCCATCTCCTCCGGCAGCACGCCGGAAGAGGCGTCGTGCTTGACGCGCTCGCCGATGCGCTGCGCGCCGAGCTCGGCCAGCAGCTCGTCGAAGCGCTGGCCGCCGAAGTTGAAGGTCTCGGCGTAGGTCCGGTCGCCCAGGCCGAACACGCCGTAGCGCAGCTGCGACAGGTCCGGGCGCCTAGCCTTGAGATCCTCGTACAGCGCCTTGGCGTTGTCCGGCACGTCGCCCTGGCCGTAAGTCGAGGTGCAGATCAGGAACACGCCCCCGCGCGCGAATACCGTGCTGTCGAGCTTGTCCATCAAGAGCGTCTCGACCCGGACCTCGCCGTCGTCCCAGGCCAGCTCGAGCTCCTGCGCCACGAGCTGGGCGGTGCCGGTCATGGTTCCCACCAGGATGTTTATCTTGAGCGCCATTTGACAGTCACTATATTGCACCCTAAAATTCAGGTCAAGCAGTATAGTTCATTAACCTGGATCAAGTCATGGGCGCCCCCCTCACCCCCGCGTCGCAGCTCGAACCCGCCGAGCAGGCCTACCTCGCCCGCCTCGGCGAGCGGGTGCGCGGCTGGCGCCTCGAGCAGGGGGTGACGCGCAAGGCGCTCGCGCTCGCCTCGGGCGTATCCGAGCGCTATCTCGCCCAGCTCGAGGCCGGGCACGGCAACATCTCGGTGCTGCTGCTGCGCAAGGTGGCGCAGGCGATGCAGGTTCCGGTCGAGGACCTGGCGCGCGAGAACGGCGAGCTGCCCGCCGAGCTCGCGCTGCTGACGCGCTTCGCCGCCGGGCTGCCCCCTGAGAAGGTCGCGGCCGCGCACCGACTGCTGCAGGCGCAGTTCGGCAGCGCGCGCAAGCGGCGCATCGCGCTGCTCGGGCTGCGCGGAGCGGGCAAGTCCTCGCTCGGCGCGCGGCTGGCCGAAGCCCTGGGGGTGCCGTTCGTCGAGCTCGACCGCGAGGTCGAGCGCGAGGCGGGCTCGAACCTGGGCGAGGTGTTCTCGATCTACGGCCAGGACGCGTACCGGCGCTTCGAGCGCCGCGCGCTCGAGCGCGTGCTGCGCCAGCACGACCGCGCGGTGATCGCCACCGGCGGCAGCCTGGTCACCGACCACGACAACTACGAGCTGCTGCGCCAACGCTGCTACTGCGTCTGGCTCAAGGCCTCGCCCGAGGAGCACATGTCGCGCGTCATCTCGCAGGGCGACATGCGCCCCTTCAAGGGGCGCTCGGCCGCGCTGGACGAGATCAGGCGCCTGCTGGCCGAGCGCGACCGCCTGTACGCGCGCGCCGACGCCGTGCTGGATACTTCGGGCAAGCCGGTCCGGCAGAGCCTCGCCCAGCTGCGCAACCTAGTCTCCAAGGAGGAGAAATGAACGCACCCATACCCGCCGAGCGCGTGCGCGTCGGCTTCGACACCCGTCCCGAGCGCTACAACCACTGGAAGCTCGGCGTCGAGGGCCCGGTCGCGACCCTTGCGCTCGACGTCGCCGAGGACAAGGGCATCGCGCCCGGCTACAAGCTCAAGCTCAACTCCTACGACCTGGGCGTCGACATCGAGCTGCACGACGCGCTCAACCGCATCCGCTTCGAGCATCCCGAGGTCAAGTGCGTGGTGCTGACCAGCGGCAAGTCGCGCATGTTCTGCTCCGGCGCCAACATCTACATGCTCGGCCAGAGCGCGCATTCGTGGAAGGTGAACTTCTGCAAGTTCACCAACGAGACGCGCAACGGCATCGAGGACTCGAGCGCGCATTCGGGCCTGAAGTTCCTCGCGGCGCTGAACGGCACCACCGCCGGCGGCGGCTACGAGGTGGCCCTCGCCTGCGACGAGATCGCGCTGGTCGACGACCGCTCGAGCACCGTCAGCCTGCCCGAAGTGCCGCTGTTGGGCGTGCTGCCCGGCACCGGGGGCCTCACGCGCCTGGTCGACAAGAGGAAGGTGCGGCGCGATCTGGCGGACGTGTTCTGCACCACCGCCGAGGGGGTGCGCGCCGACCGCGCGAAGCAATGGAAGCTGGTCGACCACATCGCCAAGCCGCAGCAATTCGCCGCGATGGTGAAGGCGCGCGCGCTCGAGCTGGCCAGGCTGTCCGACCGACCCGGCGGACGGGGCGTCGAGCTAAAGCCGCTGGCGCGCCGCGAGGACGAGTCCGGCTATCACTATTCCTGCGTCGAGGTGCACCTGAACCGCGCTGCGCGCAGCGCGACCATCACCGTCGCCGCACCGGAGGGCGCGCAGCCGAAAACGCCCGAGCAGATGCTCGCGGCGGGCGCCGACTGGTGGCCGCTGAAGGTCGCGCGCGAGCTCGACGACGCCATCCTCATGCTGCGCCACAACGAGCTCGAGATCGGCCTCTGGCTGCTCAAGACCCGCGGCAGCGCGGATGCGGTGCTGGCGATGGACGCCGCGCTCGCGGCCAACGCGAAACACTGGTTCGTGCGCGAAACGATCGGTTATCTGCGCCGCACGCTCGCGCGCCTGGACGTCTCGAGCCGCTCGATGTTCGCCATCGCCGACCAGGGATCGTGCTTTGCCGGCACGCTGGCCGAGCTGATGTTCGCCGCCGACCGCAGCTACATGCTGCACCTGCCGGAAGAAGAAACGGGCGCGCCGCACATCGCGCTCTCGGGCGCGAATTTCGGCCTGTGGCCGATGGCGAGCGGCGCCTCGCGTATCGAGGCGCGCTTCTGCGAGCAGATGGAGCCGGTCGAGGCGGCGCGCCAGGCGATCGGGGAGAAGCTCGACGCGCACGACGCGCTCGAGCTGGGACTGGTAACCATGGCACCCGACGACCTGGACTGGGAGGACGAGATCCGGCTCGCGATCGAGGAGCGCGCGAGCCTTTCGCCCGACGCCCTGACCGGGATGGAAGCGAGCCTGCGCTTTTCGGGACGGGAGAACATGGCGACGCGCATCTTCGGCCGTCTCAGCGCGTGGCAGAACTGGATCTTCATCCGCCCCAACGCGGTCGGCGAGCAGGGCGCGCTCAAGGTTTACGGCAGCGGCGCCAAGGCGCAGTTCAACTGGGAACGCGTCTGACCATGACCGGTATCGACTACAACGAGCGCATCCCGAACAACGTCGCGCTCTCGAACAATCGGTCGCTGCAGCGCGCGCTCGAGCACTGGCAGCCGGAGTACCTCAAGTGGTGGGGCGAGATGGGCCCCGAGAAGTCGCAGGCCATGGACGTGTACCTGCGCACCGCGGTCAGCGTCGAGCCCAAGGGCTGGGCGCACTACGACTACGTGAGAATGCCGGACTACCGCTGGGGCATCTTCCTCACTCCCGCCGAGGCGGGCCGCAAGGTCAATTTCGGCGCGCACAAGGGCGAGCCCGCCTGGCAGGACGTGCCGGGCGAGTACCGCTCGACGCTGCGTCGCATCATCGTCACGCAGGGCGACACCGAGCCGGCCTCGGTCGAGCAGCAGCGCCACCTGGGGCTGACCTGCCCTTCCCTCTACGACCTGCGCAACCTGTTCCAGGTCAACGTCGAGGAAGGGCGTCATCTCTGGGCCATGGTCTACCTGCTGCACGCCTACTTCGGCCGCGACGGGCGCGAGGAAGCCGAGGCGCTGCTCGAGCGCCGCTCGGGCGACGCCGACAACCCGAGGATCCTAACCGCGTTCAACGAGAAGACGCCGGACTGGCTGTCGTTCTTCATGTTCACCTTCATCACCGACCGCGACGGCAAGTTCCAGCTCGCAGCGCTCGCCGAGTCGGGCTTCGATCCGCTGTCGCGCACCTGCCGCTTCATGCTGACCGAGGAGGCGCACCACCTGTTCGTCGGCGAAACGGGCATCGCGCGCATCATCCAGCGCAGCTGCGACGTTATGAACCAGCACCGGACCGACGACCCGGCCAGGCTGCGCGGCCTCGGGGTGATCGACCTGCCAACGCTGCAGCGATACCTCAACTTCCACTTCAGCGTGACGAGCGACCTGTACGGCTCGGAGATCAGCTCCAACGCCGCGTCCTTCTACACCCAGGGCCTCAAAGGGCGCTTCGACGAAACCGGCATCGGCGACGACCACCGGCTCGAGGCCGCCGAGTACGAGGTGCCAGACGTGGCCGAGGACCGCATCGTCGTGCGCCACGTGCCGGCGCTCACCGCGCTCAACGAGCGGCTGCGCGACGACTGGATCGCCGACGTGCAGAAGGCGATCGAGCGCTGGAACCGCATCCCGGACAAGGCGGGCGTACCGTTTCGCTTCAAGCTGCCGCACAAGGGCTTCAACCGGAGGATCGGCCTGTTCACGGGGCTGCACGTCGACCCCGAGGGCAAGGTGATCTCCGAGGCCGAGTGGACCCACAAGCACAAGGACTGGCTGCCGACCGAAGAGGACCGCGCGTTCGTGCATTCGCTTATGGGCCGCGTGACGGAGCCTGGCAAGTTCGCCAACTGGATCGCGCCCCCGCTGAACGGGATCAACAAGCAGCCGGTCAATTTCGAATACGTAAGATTCAGCTAGGAATCCAGACATGTCGATCAACTACGCCGAGAAGATTCCCAACAACGTCGACCTCGCCCACGACCGCACGCTGCAGCGCGCGCTCGAGCACTGGCAGCCGCACTTCCTGCAGTGGTGGCACGAGATGGGGCCGAGCGACTTCGAGCAGGCGGACGTCTACCTGCGCACCGCGACCTCGGTCGACGCCAAGGGCTGGGCCAGCTACGGCGCGGTCAAGATGCCCGAGTACCGCTGGGGCATTTTCCTCGCCGAGCAGCAGCCGGGCCGCACGATCGGCTTCGGCGACCAGATGGGCCAGCCGGTGTGGCAGCAGGTGCCCGGCGAGCACCGCTCGACGCTCAGGCGCCTGATCGTCACCCAGGGCGACACCGAGCCGGCCTCGGTCGAGCAGCAGCGCCTGCTCGGGCACCTGTGCCCGTCGCTGTACGACCTGCGCAACCTGTTCCAGATCAACGTCGAGGAAGGCCGCCACCTCTGGGCCATGGTGTACCTCCTTCACGCCTACTTCGGCCGCGACGGGCGCGAGGAGGCCGAGGAGCTGCTCGCGCGCCACTCGGGCGACGCGGACAAGCCCAGGATCCTGACCACCTTCAACGAGCCGATCTCGGACTGGCTGTCGCTCTACTGCTTCACCTACTTCACCGACCGCGACGGCAAGTACCAGCTCAAGAGCTTCGCCGAAAGCGGCTTCGACCCGCTGTCGCGCACCTGCCGCTTCATGCTGACCGAGGAGGCGCACCACATGTTCGTCGGCGAGACCGGCATCGGGCGGGTGGTCAAGCGCACGCTCGAGGTGATGAAGGAGCTCGGCAGCGACGACCCGGCCAAGGTGCGCGCGCACGGCGCGGTCGACCTGCCGCTGCTGCAGAAGTACATCAACTTCTGGTGCTCCTCGTCGCTCGACCTGTTCGGCTCGGAGATCTCGTCCAACGCCGCGGCCAGCTTCGCCAACGGCTTGAAGGGCCGGCCGGACGAGTCGCAGTACCAGGACCACGTGCTGCGCGACGCGAGCCTCAGGCTCGACACGCCGGAGGGCGTGCAGGACGTGCCGATGCTAAACGCGCTGAACGAGGTGATGCGCGAGTCCTACCTCAAGGACTGCGAGATCGGCCTCAAGCGCTGGAACCGCGCCATCGAGCGCGCCGGCTACGAGTTCCGCCTCACCCTGCCCTCGTCGCGCTTCCGGCGCTCGATCGGCTCCTGGGTCGGCCTGCCGGTCGACCCGGGCGGCAAGCTGCTGCCCAAGGACGACTACGAGCGGCGCCTGTACGAGTGGGTCCCGTCGCCCGAGGACAAGTCCTTCGTGAAGTCCCTCATGCAGAAGGTGGTCGAGCCCGGCAAGATGGCGGCCTGGATCGCGCCGCCCGAGCGCGGCATCAACAGCCTGCCGCTCGACTACGAGTACGTGCACCTGTCATGAGCGGCTCCGCGCCGGCCTTCGCGCGCGCCGAGTGGTGCGCGTTCCTCAACCGCATGCTCGAGGCCGAGCGCGCGGGAGCCCGGGCGCTGCTCGAGTTCCTGGGCGAGTATCCGCGCGACGGCGAGGCCTGGAAGGTGCTGCGCAAGGTCCAGGGCGACGAGGCGCACAACTGCGTCGTGCTGGGCGAGGTCCTCAAGCGCGCCGGCGAGCCCTACAGCCACGCCACCGGCGAGTTCCTCGACGAGGCGCTCGCCGTGCGCGGCCGGCGCGCGCGGCTCGAGTTCCTGTGCCGCGGCCTGGGCTGGTCGGTGCGCGAGATCGAGGGCGCGCTGCCGCGCGTGCCGGACGAGGCGGGCGTCAAGGCGCTCACCCGCATCCGCGACACCCACCGCGGCAGCCTGGCGGCCTGCAACGCGCTGCTGAAGACGACGGAGCTGTAAGGAAGTTCCGCGCGGCCGAGCGCATAATGCCGCGCGCCCATGCCACCCGCCCCGCAACCGACCCGGTCGAGCAGCTCGGCGCTGCACCGCCTGGTAGCGCGCGCGGTCCCGGTCGCGCCTGCGGAATTGAGCGCGCTGCTGTGGTCATTCGCCTATTTCTTCCTGCTGCTCGCCGGCTACTACGTGCTGCGCCCGCTGCGGGACCAGATGGGCATCGCCGGCGGCGTGCGCAACCTGCCCTGGATGTTCACCGCGACCTTCGTCGTGCTGCTCGTCGCGCAGCCGCTGTACGGCGCGCTGGTGGCGCGCCTGCCGCGTGCGCGTTTCATTCCCTTCGTCTACCACTTCTTCGTCGCCAACCTCGCGCTGTTCTGGCTGCTGCTCGCGCTGCAGGTCGGCACGGTCTGGGTCGCGCGCGTGTTCTTCGTCTGGGTAAGCGTGTTCAACCTGTTCGCGGTGGTGGTGTTCTGGTCCTTCATGGCCGACATCTTCAGCAGCGAGCAGGGCAAGCGCCTGTTCGGCTTCATCGGCGCGGGCGGCACCGCGGGCGCGCTGCTCGGCCCCGTCGTCACCATCTGGCTCTCGCTGCCGCTTGGACCGGTGAACCTGCTTCTGGTCGCCGTCGCGTTCCTCGAATTGGCCGTGCTGTGCGTGCGCCGCCTGGAGCGGGCAGCGGCAAGCGCGCCGGCTCACGCCGCGCCCGCCGCCCCCGAGGCGCGCATCGGCGGCAGCGCCTTCGCCGCCGTGGCCGAATTGTTCGGCTCGCCCTACCTGCTGGGGATCGCCGCCTGGGTCAGCCTGCTTTCCTTCGGCGGCACCTTTCTGTACTACCAGCAGGCGCACATCGTCTCGTCGACCATCCACGATCCGGCGCAGCAGACGCGCCTGTTCGCGGGCATTGACCTGGCGGTCGGCCTGCTGACGCTCGCGAGCCAGTCCTTCGTCACGGGGCGCTTCCTGAGGCGCTTCGGCGTCGCGCCCGCGGCCGCCGCGCTGCCCGCGGTCTACGTCCTGGCGTTCGCCACGCTGGCGCTGGCACCGGGGCTCGCCGCAGTGGTATTTTTCCAGGCCGTCCAGCGGACGATGAATTTCGCCATCTCCAACCCGGCGCGCCAGGTCTTCTACACCGTGGTGTCGCGCGAGGCAAAATACAAGGCGAAGAACCTGATCGACGTGGTCTTGTTCCGCGGCTCGGATGCGCTCTACGGCTGGCTGTTCGACAGCCTGCAAGGGCTCGGCCTCAAGCTCGCCGCAATCGCTGCCTGCGCGATTCCGGCTGCGCTCGGCTGGCTGGTGCTTTCCGTGGCGCTGGGCCGCACGCAGGAGCGGCGCGCTGCGCAAGGAGGTTGACATGAACGGTACGTCTCGAAGGGAATTCGCCAAGCGCGCCGCCGCGCTGGGCGCCGCGACCCTGCTGCCGTCGCCGGCGCTCGCTCAAGGGGCTGCCGTGCCCGTCGTCTCGCGGGCGATTCCAAGCAGCGGCGAGCGCCTGCCGGCGGTCGGGCTCGGCACCGCGCGCGTGTTCGACGTCGGCGACGATGCGGCCAAGCGTGCGGCGCTGGCCCAAGTCGTGCGCAACCTGGTCGCGGGCGGCGGCGCCCTGATCGACACCGCCTCTTCCTACGGCTCTTCCGAGGGCGTGGTCGGCGACCTGGTGGCGCAGGCCGGGCTGCGCAAGCAGGTATTCATCGCCACCAAGCTCGAGGCGCCGGACGCAGAGGAGCTGCGCGGTTCGCTCGAGCGGCTGCGCACCGCCCGGGTCGATTTGCTGTTTCTGCATAACGTGCGCGATCCGCAGCAGTCACTGGCGCAGTTCCGCGACTGGAAGGCCGCAGGCCTGTGCCGCTACAGCGGCATCACGTCGACCTTTCATCGCGACTACGGCGCGGTGGAGGCCGTGCTCGCGCGCGAGAAGCCGGATTTCCTCGAGATCGACTATTCGCTCGACGATCGCGAGGCAGAAAAGCGCCTCCTGCCGCTCGCCGCCGAGACGAAAGTCGCAGTGCTGACCGCGTTGCCGTTCGGACGCGGCCGGCTGTTCCGCGCGGTGCGCGGCAAGGCGCTGCCGCAATGGGCGCAGGAGTTCGACGCCGCAAGCTGGGCGCAGTTCTTCCTCAAGTTCCTGCTCGGCAACTCGGCGGTGACCGCAGTCATCCCGGGCACGGCAGACGCGGCGCACATGAACGACAACCTGGGCGCGATGCGCGGCCGCCTGCCCGACGCGGCGCAGCGCAAGCGGATGATTGAATACCTGCAGACTCTTTGAGGAGTCGGACATGTCGAAGCCGGATACCGTCAAGGGCTCACGCCGTGAATTTCTCTTCGCCTTGGGAAGCGCCGCCGCGCTGCTTGCGGCCCGGCCCCTCCCGACCCAGGCCGCCGTGGCGCCGCTGAAGATTGCCACCATCGGCTCCGGTCACATCGGCAGCACGCTTGGCAGCCTGTGGGCGCAGGCGGGCCACCCGGTGATGTTCTCCTCGCGCCATCCGGAGGAGTTGAAAGACCTGGTCGCCGGCCTCGGTCCGCTGGCGCACGCCGGCACGGTCGAGGAGGCGATCGCCTTCGGCGACGCGGTGCTGCTCGCGGTGCCTTACCGCGCGCTGCCCCAGCTCGGCAAGGACCACGCCGCCGCGCTCGCGGCGAAGGTGCTCGTTCTCGACGCGTGCAACCCGATCCCTGCCCGCGACGGCGAGATTGCGGCCTGGGCGCGGGAGAAAGGCGCCGGGCTCGCTTCGGCAGAGCTGCTGCCGGGGGCGCGGCTGGTGCGCGCCTTCAATGCGATCGGTTACGCGAAGCTGCCCCAGGCGGCGCATCGCCAGGGCGAGCGGATCGGAATGCCGATGGCGGGCGACGATGCGAACGCCATCGCCGTCGCCTCGCGGCTGGTGCGCGAGATCGGCTTCGAACCGGTCCTGGTCGGACCGCTCGCGATGGGCAAGTACCTGATCCCCGGAACGCCGCTGGCCGGCGAGCACACGCCGCAAGAGATCCGCAGGATCGTCGCCAGCCTGAACTGAGCCGGCCGCGGCGGGACGCGGCCCCGGGCTAATCGATCTCTTCCCAGCTCTCCGCGCTCGCACCGGCGAGCGCCCTGACCCGCTCCTCGTCCTTGGCGAACTCGGCCGCGGGCCCTTCGTAGACCACGCGGCCGTCGTCCAGCACGTAGGCGCGGTCGGCGACCTCGACCGCCGCGCGCACGTTCTGCTCCACCAGCAGCACCGAGATGCCCTCCTTGCGCGCGGCGACCACGACCTTGAACACGTCCTGCACGATGATCGGCGCCAGGCCCTGCGAGGGCTCGTCGAGCAACAGCAGCCTGGGATTGAGCAGCAGCGCGCGCGAGATCGCCAGCATTTCCTGCTCGCCGCCGGAAAGCTGGCGTCCCCTGTTTTTCCTGCGCTCCTCGAGGCGCGGAAACAGCTTGTAGACGCGCTCGACCGTCCACGGCCCGGCGCGCTCCAGCGGAACCTTAAGATTCTCGTCCACGGTCAGGTTGGCGAAGATGCGCCGGCCTTCGGGCACAAACCCGACGCCCAGGCCCGCGATGCGATACGCTGGCCAGTCGGTAGTGGCGTGGCCGAACGCGCGCACCACGCCTTCGCGCGCGTGCGTAAGCCCCATCAGGCTGCGCAGCGTGGTCGATTTGCCGGCGCCATTGCGCCCGAGCAGGGCCACGATCTCGCCCTCGCGCACCTCGAGGCTCACGCCATGCAGGATGTGGCTCTTGCCGTAGAAGGTGTGAAGCGCTTCGGCTTCGAGCGCGTTCATGCCGCTTTCCCCAGGTAGGCCGCCTGGACGCGCTCGTCCTTGCCGATCTCGTCGGGCGTGCCTTCGGCCAGCACCGAGCCTTCGGCCAGGACCATGATGCGGTCTGCGAGGTGGAAGACGACGCGCATGTCGTGCTCGATGAGGACGATCGTGAGCTGCTGGCTCTTGTGCAGGCGGCGGATCAGCCTGGTGATGTCGTAGGTCTCCTGGTCGCCCATCCCGGCGGTCGGCTCGTCGAGCAGCAGCAGGCGGGGCTTGAGCGCGAGCGACATCATGATCTCGGTGGCGCGCTGGTCGCCGTGCGAAAGCTCGCCCACCAGCCGGTCGGCCTTCTCGCTCAGCCCGCCCATGTCCATCAGCTCCGACACGCGCGCGTGCATCTCCTGGTTCGCGTCGCGCGACAGCCAGGGCCGCAGCCGGTAGCCGGCGGCGCCCTCCACCGGAATGCGCAGATTCTCGCGCACGGTGAGCTCGGGGAAGATCTCCGTGATCTGGAAGGTGCGCGCGATGCCGCGCCACACGCGCCGGGCGGGACGCAGCGGGGTGATGTCCTCGCCGTTGAACACGATTCGCCCCGCGGTCGGCGGGAAAAAGCCGCTGATCAGGTTGAAGAAGGTGGTCTTGCCGGCGCCGTTGGGCCCGATCACCGCGCGCAGCTCGCCCGGCTCGACGTTGAGCGACACGCCGTTGACCGCCACCAGGCTGCCGAACTGGCGCGTGACGTTGTCGACCTGGAGCAGGCTCACGGTCCGGCCCGTCTGCGGATCATCCCGAGCACGCCACGCGGGAAGAACAGCACCACCAGCACGAAGAACAGGCCGATGAAGGACTGCCAGTTGTCGGTCAGGCTTGAGAGGTAGTCCTGCAGCACGACGAAGATCGCGGCGCCGATCAACGGGCCCCAGAACGAGCGCATGCCGCCCAGCACCGCCATGATCACGAAGTCGCCGGACTGAGACCAGTGCAGGTTGTGCGGATCGGAGAAATTGTTGAGCAGCGCATACAGGGCCCCGGACAGGCTGACGAACAGGCATGAAATAACCCACGACAGCCAGATATGGCGCTCGATCGGGATGCCGAGGAAGCGGGCGCGGCGCTCGTTCTCGCGGATCGCGAGCAGCGTGCGGCCGAACGGCGAGCGCAGCAGCGCGGCCATGATCCCCACCGCCACCGCGAAGCAGATGAGCACCAGGAAATAGAACGCCTTGTCGTCGTTCAGGATGTCCACGTGCGCGGACCCGAGGTCGAGCGGCATGCGCTTCCAGCCCGAGAGCCCGTCGTCGCCGCCGGTCACCGAGTTCCAGCGATAGGCGATGAAGTAGAACACCTGGCCGAAAGCGATCGTCACCATCGCGAAGTACACGCCGCGCAGCCTGACGATCAGCGCGCCGACCACGCCCGCGGCGACGGTGCCGACCAGCACGCCGACCAGGATGCCGAGCGGCGTACTCGGCAGCAGGTACTTGATGGTCATCCCGGCGCCGTACGCGCCGAGGCCGAAATACGCCGCGTGGCCGAACGACAGCACCCCGGTGAAGCCGAGCAGGAAGTTGAGCGACATCGCCGCCAGCGCAAGCACCAGCACGCGGCTGCCGAGCGAGGTATAGCCGCCGATCCAGCCGATCCAGTAGGGCATGGTGAGCAGCAGCAGCCAGATCAGCGCGTTCGCGGCACGCTTGTCGAGGCCGCTCACTGGATCCTCCCTTCCTCGCCGAACAGCCCCTGCGGGCGCACCATCAGGACCAGCGCCATCATCACGTAGATCACCGCTTCCGAGGCCGAGGGAAAGAACACTCCCGTCACGCCCGAAGCGACGCCGATCAGCAGCCCGCCGAGCAGGGTGCCGGGCAGGCTGCCCAGGCCACCGACGATGATCGCGACGAAGCTCGGCATGATGAGCGTGCTGCCGATGGTGGGCTGCAGCCCGAGCATGCCCGCGGCGAGCACGCCTGCCAGCCCGGCAAGAAAGATGCCGAGCCCGAAGTTGAGGGTGCGCAGGATGCGCACGTTGACGCCCAGCGTCGAGACGGTCTCCAGGTCGCCGGTGCCCGCGCGGATGCGCATCCCGAGCCGGGTGCGGTTGAGGATCAGGAACAGTCCGACTACCACCGCCACCACCAGCAGCACCATGAACAGGCGATAGCCGGTGAGAAAGAAATACTGGTCGCTCAGGGGACGGTTGAGCCAGTCTGGAACGGTGAACGGCAGGGTCTGCGGGCCCCAGATGTAGCGCGTGCCGTCCTCGAAGATGAACGCAAGCCCGAACGTGAGCAGCAGGCTGTACAGCGGATCGCGCCCGTACAGGCGCCGGATCAGGAAGCGCTCGACCACCAGCCCGATCGCGGCGGTCAGGAACGGCGCCACCAGCAGCGCGCCCCAGAATCCGATGTGCGGGATCAGCGCAAAGGCGAGGTAGGCGCCGATCGCGAGGAACCCGCCATGGGCGAAGTTGATCACGCCGCTCAGATTGAGGATCAGCGACAGGCCCAGCGCCATCAGGGCGTAGAACGCGCCGATGATCAGCCCGTTGAAGACGTTGAACAGGATCAGTTGCGTCATTCGGAGATTGCGCCCGCCGCGAGCGAGCGCCTCCACGCGGAAAGCCGGCCCCCATGTTAGCGAGCCGGCGATCTTCCGCAAGCGAAGTTGTAGTCCCCCTCGGGGCGGTTAGCGGTCCTGGTGCGCGAAGCGGGTGCTCAGGCCGGCCACGTCACTTTGCAGCCGGTCTCCTCGACTGGCAGCGCGGCATCGACCCCCTTGACGATCTCGTCCACGCGGAACAGGTCCTCGGCCACGGGCCCCTTCTCCACCGCGTGGCCGACGTACAGGTCGGGCATGAGCTGGTGGTCGCCGGCACGGTAGAACACCTTGTTCGGCATCAGCGCGATCTCGGGCGGCAGGGTGAAGCCTTCCAGCGCCTTCGCCAGCCTGACCGCGTCGAGCGTCTTGTGCTCGTTGGCCACCATGGCACAGGTATGCACCGCGACGTAGCCGAACCAGTGGCGCGCGGTCGGCACCTTGCCGTGATTCACCTTGCGCATGCCGGCGACGAACTCCTTCACGTGCCGCACCTTGGGCTGGTTCCAGTACCACTCGAACACCCAGGTGCCGATGCGCGCCTCCGGCGGCAGGCCCTCGAGCACCTCGAGCTCCTGCTGCGCGCCGGCGATGTGGAACTTCTTGTTGAGGCCGAACTGCACCGCCTGCTTGAGCGAGTTCACCGCGTCCTGGCCGGCGGTGAGGAAGATGATCACGTCCGGGTTCGCGGCCTGGGCCTTGATCAGGTAGGGGGAGTAGTCGGTCGCCCCGAGCGGCGTGAGCGACGCGCCTACCTCCGTGCCGTCGTTCGCCTTGAGCGCGGCCTCGAAGCCCTGCTGCAGCGTGTGGCCGAACGCATAGTCCGGCGTGATGAAGTAGAACCTCTTGCCGTATTTCTTGAACAGCGTTGCGGAGACCGAGTTGGTCTCCATGCGCGTCGTGTTGCAGACGCGGAACACGTTCCAGTGGCAGTCGGTTCCGGTCACCGCGTCGGTGTGGCCGCCGGTCACGATGTGCAGGACCTTGAATTCGTTCGACACCTGGCCGATCGCCAGCGCCATGGCCGAATTCACGTTGCCGAGCAGGAAATCGACTTTGTCGCGCTGGATCAGCTTGCGCGCCTTCTGCACCGCCTGCCCCGTGTCCGCGCTGGTCGAGTCTTCCGAGATCAACTCCACCTTGCGGCCCAGGATCCCGCCTTTGCGATTGATCTCCGCAATGGCGTACTCGCAGCCGATCTTCTCGTTCGTGCCGAGCTCCGCGTAAGTACCGGTGAACGGGTCGTTCAGGCCGAACTTGATCGGCTCTTCCCCGCGCGCCTTGATGATGAACGGCGGCACGAGCTGCAGTGCACCGACGGTCGCCGCAGCCTTGAGCACGGTGCGGCGGCTGACCTTCTTGCTGGAAGAATCCTTGACTGTCATTACTGTCTCCTCGGTACGGTTTCGCGTGGACGGTGCCGATGTTGCGCCTGCAGACCCGGCTCTTTTTCTACGGAAGCTGCGCGGCAGCGAACAAACAAGAGCGTCCGCGCACGTCATTGCTTCGACCGGGGGGACTCTACCTATTCAGGCTGAACCATGCCTTGCCGCAGGCTGACACCACCTGCGCACTTGCGATGGCTTGGCGCAAGCTTTCGCTAGCGCTCCAGAACATAGCCGCCCGGGGCGTCGGCGAGCTTGGGAAAGGCGTCGTTCGCAAGCGGCGGCGGCGCGCCGAGCGGGCCGCATTTCTCGGCCAGCCAGGCGCTCCAGTCCGGCCACCAGCTGCCCTCGTGCGCCTCGGCCTTGGCGTGCCAGGCGTCGGCGGTCTGGCCGCGGTGCGCCGCGGCGACGCGGAAGCTGCGCTTGGGCGGCTCGACCGGCGGGTTGACGATGCCCAGGATGTGGCCCGAGCTCGAGAGCACGAAGCGCTTGGGCGAGGTGACGTAGGCGTTGATGCGGAAAGTCTGGCGCCAGGGCGCGATGTGGTCGTCCTCGGCCGAGACGCCGTACATCGGCTGGTGAATGCGCGTGAGGTCGATCGGCTCGCCGGCAATCGTCAACGCATCGGCCTGGATCAGGTGGTTCTTGAGGTACATCTCGCGCAGGTAGTACTCGTGCATGCGGTAAGGCATGCGCGTGGTGTCCATGTTCCAGTACAGCACGTCGAACGGCGCCGGGCGCTCGCCGTAGAGCCAGCCGTGCACCACGTAGTGCCAGATCAGGCTGTTCGAGCGCAGCAGGCGGAAGCTCGCCGCCATCTCCGCGCCGTCGAGGAAGCCGCGCGCGCGCATCAGGTCGGTGATCCAGCGCACGCTGCCCTCGTCCAGGAACACCTCGATGTCGCCCGGCGACTGGAAGTCGGTGAGCGTCGCGAGCAGGGTCCAGCTCGATACCGGCACCTCCTCGCGCGGGTGCCTGCGGTTGAGCCACGCCATGTAGGTCGCCACCAGGGTGCCGCCGATGCAGTAGCCGACCAGGTGCGCCTTGTCCGCGCCCGAGAGCGCGCGCGCCACGCGCACCGCCTCGTGCACGCCCTGCGCGAGGTAGTCGTCGAAGCGCAGCTCCGCCATCTCCGCGCCGGGGTTCTTCCAGCTGATGATGTAGACGTCGAAGCCCTGCTCGAGCAGGTAGTGCACGAGGCTCTTCTTGGGCGTCAGGTCGAGCACGTAGAACTTGTTGATCCAGGGCGTGGTGATCACCACCGGCGTGCGCCTTACCCGCGGCGCGAGCGGGGCATAGTGGATCAGCTCGATCAGGCGATTGCGGAACACCACCGCGCCGGGCGTTGTCGCCAGGTTCTTGCCCACCTGGAAGTGCTCGGGGCTGGTCATGCGCACCGTGCCGGCCTGCATGTCTTCCATGAACAGCTCGAAGCCGCGCTGCAGGCTCTCGCCGTGGCTCTCGAGCGCCTTGCGCACCGCGACCGGGTTGCTGAAGAAGAAATTGGTCGGCGCCATGGCGTTCAGCCACTTGCGCCACCAGAACGCGGCGCGGCGCCGCTCCTTGGGCGATAGGCCGGGGGTCTCGAACAGCGCGTCCTGGATGTGGCGGGTGAAGAACAGGTACCATTGCTTGAGCAGGTCCCACTGCACCTCGTCCGACCACACCGGGTCGGAAAAGCGCGTGTCGTCGCCATGCGGCCGCACCAGGTCGCCGCCGCGCCGGCCCATCAGCTTCGCCGCGGTATGAAGCTGCAGCGCCAGGAGGTCGCCCGAGAAGCGCATCCACAGCGCCCCGAGTTCCTGCGGGTGAAGCATCCACGCGCTCTGCGCATGCGCCAGCGGCGCCACCATGCCGAGCGGGTCGACGACCGCGTCGGCGTGCCGGTGCAGCGCCTTCAGGCGCTCGGCGGAAGCTTCGAACGCGGCGCCGAGCGCTTCGCTGGAGGCCGGCGATTCGGGCTCGCTCATGGTGCCATCAGCCTACGCCGGGGCGCCCGGCCGGATGTTGCGCCAGATCAAGTTCCCGCGGTGCGGCTAGAATAGGGGCGCGATCTAGGGGAGAGCACGCAATGGGGGTGCGGCTGCATTCCGACCTGCGCTTCGCGCCGGCGCAGGTCCTGTCCGAGCGCCGTTCCGACGGCACGCTGCTGCTGCGCTCGCCGCAGCGGCTCGCGCCGTACGCGCGCGCGGTGGGCGAGTGGCTGGTGCACTGGGCGGGCGCGGCACCCGAGCGGACCTTCCTCGCCGAGCGCTCGGGCGAAGCCTGGCGCAAGCTGAGCTACCGCGAGGCGCTCGGCGCGGCGCGGCGCATCGGCCAGGCGCTGCTCGAGCGGGGCCTGAGCGCCGAGAGTCCGGTCGCGATCCTGTCCGACAACGGCATCGACCACGCGCTGCTCGCGCTCGGCGCGATGCACGTGGGCGTGCCGGTGGCGCCGATCTCGCCCGCCTACTCGCTGATGTCGAAGGACTTTGCCAAGCTGAGGCACATTTTCGAGCTGCTGCGCCCCGGGCTGGTCTACGCCGCCGATCCCGCCAGGTACGGCGCCGCGCTAAGCGCGCTCGGGGCGAAAGCGACGCCCGTGGCGGAGCTGCTCGAGCGCGAGCCGACGCGGCGCGTGGACGATGCGTTCGCCGCGCTCGGACCCGACAGCGTGGCCAAGATCCTGTTCACTTCCGGCTCGACCGGCGTGCCGAAGGGCGTCGTCAACACCCAGCGCATGCTGTGCGCGAACCAGCAGATGCTGGCGCAGGCCTGGCCGTTCGTCGAGGACCGCCCGCCGGTGGTGATCGACTGGCTGCCGTGGAACCACACTTTCGGCGGCAACCACAATTTCAACATGGTGCTGAGGAACGGCGGCTCGCTCTACATCGACGGCGGCAAGCCCGTGCCCGGCCTGGTCGAGACGACGGTGAGGAACCTCAAGGAAGTGGCCGGCACGATGTACTTCAACGTGCCGCGCGGCTACGACCTGCTGCTGCCTCATCTGGAGCGCGACGCCGAGCTGCGCGCCAATTTCTTCCGCGACCTCGATCTCCTGTTCTACGCCGCGGCCGCGCTGCCGCAGAACCTGTGGCAGCGCATCGAGGCGCTCGCGCTGGAGCAAAAGAACGGCCGGCTGGCGATGCTCTCGGCCTGGGGCTCGACCGAGACCTCGCCTCTTGCCACCTCGGTGCACTTTCACATGGACCGCGCCGGCGTCATCGGGCTGCCGGTCGCCGGCTGCGAGCTCAAGCTCGTGCCCTCGGCGGGCAAGCTCGAGGTGCGCGTGCGGGGCGCCAACGTCACCCCGGGTTATTACCGGCGCGAGGACCTGACGCGCGCCGCGTTCGACGAGGAGGGCTACTACCGCATCGGCGACGCGGTCAAGCTCGCCGACCCCGGCGATCCGGCCAAGGGAATCGAGTTCGACGGCCGCATCGCGGAGGACTTCAAGCTCGCCACGGGAACCTGGGTCCATGTCGGGGCGGTGCGGGTGAAGCTTATCGCCGCGGCGAACCCGCTGATCCAGGACGCGGTGATCACCGGGCACGACCGGAACGAAGTCGGAGCGCTGGTATTCCTCAATCAGGCCGCCGCCGCGGACCTGGCGCCCGAGGCGCTGCGCGCGCAGTTCGCGCAGGCGCTGCGCAGCCTGGCGCGGGACGCGGGCAGCTCGACCCATCCGGTGCGCCTGCTGGCGATGAGCGAACCGCCCTCGATCGACGCCAACGAGATCACCGACAAGGGCTACATGAATCAGCGCGCGGTGCTGGAGCGACGCGCCGCGCTGGTGGAAAAGCTGTACGGCGATTCGCCGGACGTCATAAAGCTCTGAGGAACGCACATGGCAGATCGCAGCTACCGCATCACCGCCACCGGCAAGCACGCTCGAGCGAGCGACGACACCGCCATTCCCACGGACTACCGCCGCCTGCTGGCGCTGATCGAAGCCAAGACGCACTTCAACGTGATCCGCGGGCGGCTGCGCGAGTACCCCGACCCGCTGCTCGAGGAGTGGCTTGCGGAGCTGGAGGAGCTCGGTTTCGTCGAGACGCTGCCGGCGGAATCCGGCGCGGACCTGGACTTCACCGACCACTTCACCTCCAGCCGCCCGAGCGGCCCCCGGGTGCTGCCGCAGGACGCCGAGCGCCTGAAGCGCGCCGCGGCGGAAGCCGGAACAGCGCTCGAGCGCAGCGGCCTGTTCCTCGCCCGCGGCAGGATCGCGAACAGGCCGCCGACCAAGCGCGCGCCGGCGCAGACCACCGTGCTGATCGTCGAGGACGACCCGGACCAGCTCGCGCTCGCCGATCTGCGGGTGAGCATGGCCGGCTACAAGGTCCGCGTCGCGCGCACCGCCGCCGAGCTGCTGACCGAGCTGCGCACGCAGCAGGCACCCGATATCATGCTGCTGGACGTGATGCTGCCCGACGGCGACGGCTTCGACATCCTGGGCAAGATACGCAGCCATCGCAAGCTCGCCCTGCTGCCGGTGGTGATGCTCACCGCCAAGACCGAGCGCGAGGACATCGAACGCGGCCTCGCGCTGGGAGCCGACGCCTACGTCACCAAGCCCTACAGCAAGAGCGTTCTGGTGGACGCGATCCGGCAGGTGCTGCGTACCGGCTAGCGCCTGCCGGTGCTGAGGTAGACGATCGCGCCGACCACCAGGAAGGCGCCCAGGATCTGGCGCGGCGCGACCGCCTGCCCCAGGATCGCCCAGCCGAGAAAGAGCGCCATCACCGGCTCGAAGTTCAGCGCCACGGTGGTGCTCGCCGCCTCGAGGCGCGGCACGACCGTGAAAACGACCGTGATCGCGGTGCCGTAGAGCAGCGTCAGCAGCGCGAGCCCGACCCAGCCCTCCCCGTCCGCCGGCAGCGCGAGCGCATGCGTCGCGGCGCCGATCCCGCTTACCACCACCGCCGTGGTGCCCATCATGAGCAGCGTGCGCAGGCGGCCGTCGACCTGCTTCAGCCAGTGCGTGGTGAGGAACAGCACGAGCGCGAATGAGCACGCCGCACCGAGCGCGAATCCCACCCCGCCGCCGATCTCGGCCCAGCGGCCGGCGATCGCGCGCGCGCTGCCGACCACGTCGAGCGCCAGCGCCAGGCCGCACAATGCCGCCGGAATCGCGAGCAGCGCGCGGCGCGGCGGCCGCTCCCCGGTCGCGGCCCAGGTCAGGAGCACCAGCAGCATGGGAAAGGTGTTGAAGGCGAGCAGCGCGAGCGCGACCGGGATGCGCGCCACCGCGGAGTACAGACAGAAGCTCTGCAGCGCCACCAGCAGGCCGATGCCGAGCCCGCGCGCGAGCGTCGCGCGCGGCAGCGCGAGCGCAAAGCCGTTCAGCCTCAGCAGGGCGACCATCGCCAGCGCGGTCACGCCCGAGCGCACCCCGACCGCGGCCGAGACGCTGGTGCCGTGATCGAACGCAAGGCGCGCGGCGATGTGGTTGCTGGCGAACATGCTCGCCAGCAGCATCAGCAGCGCGATGCCGAGCCGCTGCGAGAGCGCGCTCACCTCAGGCAGGCTTGAGATCGAAGCGCAGATAGTCCTCGCGCTTGAGCTGCTCGACCAGCGCCAGCTCCCAGTCGAGATAGTCCTTCATCGCCTGCTCGATCTGCGAACGCTGGTCGTACGGCCGGTAGTAAACGTCGTCGGCCGCCGACGCCATCCGGGTGGTGCCCTGCTCGAGGGGCAGGCCCGCGGCGCGCCACGCCGCGGTCCCGCCTTCGAGCGCGAGTGCGCCCGCCTGCGCCGCGGCGAGCCCGGCCAGCACGCCGTCGGGCGAGGTGAAGGCGAGCTTCTTCACCGGCCCGACCGCGGCGAGTGCCTCGGTCAGGCGCGCGCGCACCGCGAACCAGGCGCCGGGAATGTGGCCGTCGCGGTACTGCAGGCTGGTCGCCAGGTCGAGCAGCGTCGCCCCGCCCGCCGCGAGCAGCGCCTCGAGCGCCCGTGCGCCGACCGGCTCGGCGCGCGCCGAGCCGACCCCGAGCACGCGCGCGGGCGGCACACCGCGCTCGCTCATGCCGCCCGCGTCCGCGCCCTCGAGGACGTAGACCTCGGGCCAGCCCATCTGCGCCAGCCAGGAGCCGGTCATGCGCGCGCGCACGCCGTCGGTGTCGGCGAGCACGATGCGCGCGTTGCGCACTGCGGCGTACAGGTCGGTCGCCTGCACCAGCTGCCCGCCCGGGGCGCTCGCGAAGCCCGGCAGGTGGCCGGCGCGGTACTCCTCCGGGGTCCTGACGTCGAAGCAGAATGTGGTGCGCGCGCTCTCGCCCCGCAGGGGCCCGAGGTCCGCGAGCGCGAGTGCGCGCACGCCGCAGCGAGCGGCGACGCGCGCCGCCGCGGCGCGCGCCTTCGCCAGCGCCTCGGCCGACGGCGCCGGCGCCTGCCGCTGCTGCCCGTGCTCGAGCTCGAGGCCGGCGAGGTGCCAGCCCATGGTTCCGTTCTGCAGCGCCACGACCCGGTTCGGCAGCCCTGCGTTGATCAGCGACTGCGCGCCGATGATCGATCGCGTGCGCCCGGCGCAGTTCACCACCACCAGCGTCTGCGGTCGCTTGACCACTTCGTGCACGCGGTACACCAGCTCGGCGCCCGGGCAGTCGAGCGCGCCGGGGATGTTCATCACGCGGTACTCGCTCATCGGGCGCGAGTCGAGCACGACGACGTCCTCGCCCGCGTCGAGCCTGGCCTTGAGCTCGGCCGCGCTGATGCGCGGCGTGTTGCAGCCGTGCTCGACCGCTTCGCCGAATGCCTTGCTCGGCACGTATACCCCGCTGAACAGCTCGTGCCCGGCGGCCTTCCACGCCGCCACCCCGCCGGCGAGCAGCGACACCTCGCGCCAGCCGAAGCGGCGCATGGCCGCCGCGGCGCGCGCGGCCAGGCTTTCGTCGTCGTCGCACAGCACGACGCGCGTGTTGCGCCGCGGCACGCGCTGCTCGAGATCGAGCTCGAGGCGCGACAGCGGCAGGCAGGCCGCCGTGAGCAGGTGGCCGCGGGCGAAAACGCCCTCCTCGCGCACGTCGAGCAGCGCGAGCTCGCGCCCGTCGCCCAGCATCGCGCGCAGCGCCTGCGCGCTCACCCGGGCAGAAGCGGTTTCCGAGCCTGTCATGTCATGAATCTTAACGGTAGGATAATGGCGTACGGACCCCGTTTCACAATCCGCCCATGCACAACATCCAGCGCTTGCGCAAATTCGTGCAGGACATGACCACCCTGGTCGAGCGCCGCGCCGGCGACGAGCCCGCCCTGCTCGACGAGGGCGAGAAGCTGCTGCGCGAGCTCGTGCGCCACGACGACTGGCTGCCCGAGGAATTCGCCCGGCCGGCGCAGGACTCCTACCGCCAGTACCTGCTGTACTGCGACCCGCTCGAGCGCTTCTCGGTGGTGAGCTTCGTCTGGCAGCCGGGCCAGAAGACGCCGCTGCACGACCACACCGTGTGGGGCCTGGTGGGCGTGATGCGCGGCGAGGAGCTGTGCGAGGAGTATTCCGCCGGCAAGCCCATGCGCATGACCGGGACGCATCGCGTGCGCCCCGGCGACGTCGACCGCGTCTCGCCGCGCATCGGCGACGTGCACGTGGTCTCCAACGCCACGAGCGACCGGACCGCGATCAGCATCCACGTCTACGGCGCCAATATCGGCGCGCTCAGGCGCCACAGCTTCGATCCCGCGAGCGGCGCGCCGCGCGAGTTCGTCTCCGGCTACCACAACAGCGTGACGCCCAACCTCTGGGACCGCTCGAAGGAAGCGCGCGCCGCTAGCTGAATTGCGGGTCGACCTCGATCCGCAGCCCGTTGCTCAAGCGGTTGGTCTCGTTCGCCAGCCCGACCACGGCCAACAGCTCCATCAGCATGGCGTCGCTCATGCCCTTCTTGCGCGCGGCCGCGGTATGCGAACGAGTGCAGTATTCGCAACCGTTGGTCGCGCTGACGGCGACGTAGATCATCTCCTTCAGCAGCGGATCGAGCGCGCCCGGCGCCATGACCTGCTTCACGTTTTGCCACATGCGGCGCAGCTGGGCCGGGTCGTTGGCCAGCGCCTTCCAGAAGTTGTTGATCCAGTCGACGCCGCGCGTTTGCATGATGTCGTCGTAGACCGCCCTGACTTCGGGCGGCGCCTCCGCGTACTCGATGAGCTTCACCAGTGCCACGCTTTCCTCCCGCTTCCCTCGCTGTCTACGCGCGAATATAGTACCTCCGATGCTGAACTGGCTTTCGGGCTTCTCGCCCCAGGCACTGCTGATCGGATTCGCGCTGCTGGGCGTGGTCCTCGCCCTGCCGCTCGAGCTGGCGGCGCTGCGCCGGCTGCGGCGCGCCCAGGTCGCGCGCGGCACGCTGCTGCTGCTGCTCGGCGCGGCGGTGGTGCTGCTCGGCGTGCTCGCGGCGGTGATCGCGGCCAGCCTGCACTCCTACACCCGCCTGACGCACGAGCAGCAGGCCGCGCAGGTCGCGCTGCGCGCGCTCGGGCCGCAGGACTTCGTGCTCACGCTGAGCATTCCGGGCGCCGAGCCGCTCGAGTACGAGCTGCGCGGCGACGAATGGCAGGTCGACGCCCGGGTGCTGAAGTGGCGCGCGCTCGGCACGCTGATCGGCTTCGACACCGTGTACCGGCTCGAGCGGCTCTCGGGGCGCTACTCGGACGCGGCGCAGGAGCGGACCGGGCTGCGCACCGTCTACCCGCTGCGGCAGACCGGCGCGCTCGACCTATGGGCGCTTGTCAGGCGGTATCATGACTACCTGCCGCTCGCCGACGCGCTGTACGGCAGCGCCGCGTACGTGCCGATGGCCGACGGCGCGCAGTACGCGGTCGCGGTCTCGACCAGCGGACTGACGGTGCGGCCGCAGAACGACGCCGCGCGCCGTGCGCTCGGCAACTGGCGCTAGAGGATCGGGAAACATGGAGGGCAAGGTGCAAAAGACGGATGCGGAGTGGAGCAAGGAGCTCACCCCGCTGCAGTTCAAGGTGGCGCGGCGCAAGGGTACCGAGCCCGCCTTCAGCGGCGAGTACTGGAACCACCACGAAAAGGGCGTCTACCGCTGCGTATGCTGCGGCGCCGAGCTGTTCTCCTCGGAGCACAAGTTCGAGTCCGGCACCGGCTGGCCGAGCTATTGGCAGCCGCTGAAGGCCGAGAACGTCGCCACCGAGGAGGACTATTCCTTCCTCATGAAGCGCACCGAGGTGCACTGCGCCCGCTGCAATGCGCACCTCGGACACGTGTTCGACGACGGCCCGCAGCCGACCGGCCTGCGCTACTGCATGAATTCGGCCTCGCTCAAGTTCGACAAGGCATGAAGTTTCTCTTCGACCTTTTCCCGGTCATCCTGTTCTTCGTCGCGTTCAAGCTGCAGGGCATCTATGTCGCCACCGCGGCGGCGATCGCGGCCACCTTCGTCCAGATAGGCTGGCTGCTGCTGCGCGGCAAGCGCATCGACGGCATGCTGTGGGCGAGCCTCGCGATCATCGTCGTGTTCGGCGGCGCGACCCTGCTGCTGCGCGACGAGGTCTTCATCAAGTGGAAGCCGACCGTGCTCTACTGGCTGTTCGCGCTCGTGCTGGTGATCTCGGAGCGCTTCTTCGGCCGCAACCTGATCCGCGCCATGATGCGGGCCCAGCTGCAGCTGCCGGCGCCGGCGTGGGCGAAGCTTAACTGGAGCTGGGCCGGCTTCTTCGCCGCCATGGGCGCGCTCAACCTGTACGTGGCGTTTCACTTTCCGACCGACCAGTGGGTCGATTTCAAGCTGTTCGGGGTAACCGGGCTGATGCTGCTGTTCATCCTGGCCCAGGCGCTGTTCCTCGCCCGGCATATCGAGCAGGACGGCGACAAGCAATGAGCGTCGAGGCCCGCATCCGGCAACGGCTCGCGGCGCTCGAGCCGGTCCGCCTCGAGCTGCTGGACGAGAGCGCCAGGCACCAGGGCCACGCCGGCTGGCAGCCGGGCGGCAATACCCACTGGCGGCTCACGATCGTGGCCGAGGCGTTCCGCGGCAAGCCCACGCTGGCGCGCCACCGGATGGTTTACCGTGCGCTGGGCGAGCTGATGGAGCACCCGATCCACGCGCTCGCCATCACCGCCCGCGCGCCGGACGAAGGCGGCGCATAATGCGGGCTCGCCCACTCTTGGCACAAAGGAAACAGATGAAGCTACGCCGAATCGCCGCCGCCGCGCTCGCGGCGGCCGCCCTTGCCCTCCCCGCGAGCGTCCTGGCGCAGGCCGCCGCGAAGGATGCGCCGAAGAAGGCCGCCAAGGCCGGGCCCGTCGCCACCGTGAACGGCGTCGCGATACCGGCGGCGTGGGCCGACGTGCTGCTGCACGAGCGCGAGTCCCAGGGAGCGCCCGACAATGCGGCCATGCGCGATGCGGTGCGCGAGGACCTGATCAACCGCGAGCTCATCGCGCAGCAGGCCGCACGCAGCGGCTACACCAAGAAACCCGGCCTGCAGGCCGAGCTCGCCCTGGTGCGCCAGACGGTAATCGTGCAGCACTACGTCAGCGACTGGCTGCGCGAGCATCCGATCAGCGACGCCGCGATACAGAAGGAGTACGACCAGGCCAAGGCGAAGGCGGGCGGCAACGAGTACAAGGTGCGCCACATCCTGCTCGACACCGAGGACGAGGCCAAGAGCGCGATCTCGGCGCTCGACAAGGGCGCCAGTTTCGAGGAGCTGGCGAAGAAGTCGAAGGACGCCGGCACCCGGGATCGCGGCGGCGAGCTGGGCTGGATGGCGCCCGGGGGCAGCCTGGACAAGGCATTCGGCGACGCGATGGTGAAGCTCGACAAGGGCAAGTACAGCGAGAAGCCGGTCCACACGCGCTACGGCTACCACGTGATCCAGGTCGAAGACGTGCGCCCGCTAAAGTTTCCGTCGCTGGAAGAGGTCAAGCCGCGCATCGAGCAGCAGCTCAGGCAGAACCAGCTGCACGAGCTGGTGGAAGGCCTGCGCGCCAAGGCGAAGATCGAGTAAGCCGCCGGGCGGCCGCGACGGCATGATTCTCGCCGAGCTGGCGTTTCCCGCCGGCCGCATGTTCCAGGTGGTGCGCGGCGACCTGCTCAAGGAGCCGGTCGACGCGATCGTCAACCCGGCCAACGGCCACCTGGCCCACGGCGGCGGGGTGGCCGGAATCATCTCGCGCGCCGCCGGACCCGCGCTGCAGGCCGAGTGCGAGCGCATCGTGCGCGAGCGCGGCCCGCTGCCGACCGGCAGCGCGGTGGTGAGCGGGGCGGGCAAGCTGCCGTTCAAGGGCGTGATCCACGCCGTCGGTCCACGCCAGGGCGAGGGCGACGAGGAGCAAAAGCTGGTGCGCGCGCTCGGCGCGGCATTTCGCTGCGCGCACGAGGCGGGCTGGGGCGCGCTGTCGTTTCCCGCGGTCTCGAGCGGGATATTCGCGGTCCCGCTGCCGGTCTGCGCGCGCGCCTACGACAGCGCGGTGCGCGCCTGGTACGAGGCGCAGCCGGCGGGCCCGCTCGGGCTGATCCGCCTTTGCCTGCGCGACGAGCCGGTGATCGAGGCGGTGCTGGCCGAGCTGGGCCTGCGTCCGTAAGGACCGCGCGCGCGTACAGACCAAGATGAACAACCCGTGGAGATCCTGACATGACCTACCGGCCAATCGCCGCCCTGGCCCTCGCCCTCGCCTGCAGCGCCGCGTCGGGCCAGCCCAAGGGCCTGGAAACGGCCATTTTCGCCGGCGGCTGCTTCTGGTGCGTCGAATCCGACTTCGACAAGGTGCCAGGCGTGGTCTCGACCACTTCCGGCTACACCGGCGGTCGCACGCAGGACCCCACCTACGAGGAAGTCTCTTCCGGCAGCACCGGACACGCCGAATCGGTCGAGATCGTGTTCGACCCGAAGCTCGTCAGCTACCGCACGCTGCTGCAGGTGTACTGGCACAGCATCGACCCGACGGTGAAGGACCGCCAGTTCTGCGACGTCGGCACGCAGTACCGGACCGCGATCTTCTACCTCGACGCGGAGCAAAAGCGCGAGGCCGACGAGTCGCTCGCCCGGATCGAGAAGACCAAGCCGTTCAAGGCGCCGATCGTGACCGAGATCGTCAAGGCGGGCAAATTCTGGCCGGCCGAGGAATACCACCAGGATTTCTACAAGAAGAACCCCCTGCGCTACCACTTCTACCGCGAGGGCTGCGGCCGCGACGCGCGCGTCAAGCAGCTCTGGGGCAGCGAGGCGGGCCGTCCGTGACGGCGCCTAGTCCGCCTCTTCGATCCAGGCCATCTGGATCGCCTCGAGGATCTTCTCGCCGCTGTGCTTGGGGTCGTCGTCGAAGCCGGGCAGATCGAGCACCCAGCGGCGCAGGTCGGTGAACCGGACCGTCTTCGGGTCGGTGTCGGGAAATCGCTCGGCGAGCGCGATCGCGATCGCGCGGCTGTCGGTCCACTTCATCAGTGCTCCTCGCGCGCGTAGTTGATGGTGTACCTGGGAATCTCGATCACCAGGTCCGCCCCGCGCACCCTGGCCTGGCACGACAGGCGCGAGTTCGCTTCCAGCCCCCAGGCCTTGTCGAGCATGTCCTCTTCCTTCTCCTCGGCCTCGTCGAGCGAGCCGATGCCTTCGCGCACCACCACGTGGCAGGTGGTGCAGGCGCAGGACTTCTCGCAGGCGTGCTCGATCTCGATGCCGTTGTCGAGCAGCGTGTCGAGAATCGAGACGCCCTGCTTCGCTTCGAGCTCGGCGCCTTGCGGGCACAGTTGGGGGTGGGGCAGCACTTTCAGCTTCGGCACGCAGGGTTCCGCTAGGGTTCGAAGCTCGCGATCCTGCGGCCTGCGAGCGCGCGCCGCACGCTCGCGTCCATGCGCCGCGCCGCGAAGGCGTCGGTGGCGCGGCTTAGCGCCTCGGTCGCCTGCCTGACCGCGCGATGGCCCGTGCCGGCGAGCGCGGCGCGCAGCGCCGCCATCTCCTGGTCGATCGCGGCGCGCTCGGCCGGCTCGAGCAGCGCGCCGTCGGCCTCGAGCGCGGCGCGCGTGGCCTCGAGCAGGCGCGCGCCCTCGACCCGGTGCTCGGCCAGCGCGCGCGCCTGCATGTCCTCGCGCGCGTGCTCGTAGGAGTCGCGCAGCATGCGCTCGATGGCGCCGTCGCTCAGGCCGTAGGACGGCTTGACCGTCACCGAGGCCTCGGCGCCGGTCGTCTTCTCGCGCGCCGAGACCGACAGCAGCCCGTCGGCGTCGACCTGGTAGGTCACCAGGATGCGCGCGGCGCCGGCGACCATCGGCGGAATGCCCTTCAGCTCGAAGCGCGCAAGCGAGCGGCAGTCCGACACCAGCTCGCGCTCGCCCTGCACCACGTGGAAGCTCATCGCGCCCTGGCCGTCCTTGAAGGTGGTGAACTCCTGCGCCCGCGCCACCGGGATGGTCGAGTTGCGCGGCACGATCCTCTCCACCAGCCCGCCCATGGTCTCGACCCCGAGCGAAAGCGGGATCACGTCCAGCAGCAGCCAGTCCTCTCCGCCCGGCTTGTTGCCCGCCAGCACGTCGGCCTGCATCGCGGCGCCCAGCGCGACCACCTTGTCCGGGTCGAGGTTGTTCAGCGGCGCGCGGCGGAAGAACTCGCCTACCGCGCGCTGGATCTGCGGCATGCGGGTCGCCCCGCCCACCATCACCACGCCCTTGATGTCGTCGACCGTCAGGCCGGCGTCGCGCAACGCCTTGCGCGTGGGGCCGAGCGTCTTGTGCACCAGGTTCTGCGTGATCTGGCAGAACTTCTCGGTCGTCAGGCACAGGTCGACCCATTCGCCCGAGGACAGCCGGTCGCTCAGCTGCGCCTCGCCGTGGGTGGTAAGGTATTCCTTCGCCTCGCGCGACTTCACCAGCAGCTTGCGCATGTCGCGCGGCCCGAGCGGCGGCAGCTTCGCCTCCTCGACGATCCAGCAGAACACGCGCTGGTCGAAATCGTCGCCGCCGAGCGCGGCGTCGCCCGCGGTGGCGACCACCTCGAACACGCCCTTTGACAGCCTGAGGATCGAAATGTCGAAGGTGCCGCCGCCCAGGTCGTACACCGCGTAGATGCCCTCGGAGGCGTTCTCCAGCCCGTAGGCGATCGCGGCGGCGGTCGGCTCGTTCAGCAGCCGCAGCACGTTCAGGCCCGCGAGCCTGCCGGCGTCCTTGGTGGCCTGGCGCTGCGCGTCGTCGAAGTAGGCCGGCACCGTGATCACCGCGCCCGCCAGGTCGCCGCCGAGCGAGGCTTCGGCGCGCGCGCGCAGGACCTTGAGGATCTCGGCCGAGACCTCGACCGGGCTCTTCACCCCGGCGCAGGTCCGGATCTGCAGCATGCCGGGCGAGTCGACGAAGTCGTAGGGCGCGTTCTCGACGTGCGCCACGTCCTTCACGCCGCGCCCCATATAGCGCTTTACCGAGACGATGGTGTTCTTCGCGTCCTCGGACTGGCGGGCCTGGGCCGCGTAGCCGACCTCGACCCTGCCCTCGGGCAGATAGCGCACGATCGAGGGCAGCAGCGCGCGGCCCTGCTGGTCGGGCAGCGCGCCCGGCACGCCGTTGCGAACGGTCGCGACCAGCGAGTTGGTCGTGCCCAGGTCGATGCCGACCGCGAGCCGCCGCTCGTGCGGCGCCGGCGACATGCCCGGCTCGGATATCTGCAGCAGCGCCATCAGGCTTCCAGCGCCTCGTAGGCGAGGTCGATCTCGGCGTCCAGCTTGTCGAGAAACATCAGCTTGCGGGTCAGCTCGGCGGCGCCGGCATGGTCGCGGCGCGCATCCAGCGCCTCCGCCAGCGCGCGCTCGAGCTCGCGCTTGTCGGCGCGCAGCGCCTGGCGCAGCGCATCGAGCGCCTGCGCGTCCCTCGCCTCGCCCGCCTGCTCGAGCGCCTCGCGCAGCTCCATCTGGCGCAGCAGGAACTCGGGCGGCATCGAGGTGTTGGTCTCGAACGCCACGTCCACCCCGACCAGCTCGAGCAGGTACCTGGCGCGCTGCACCGGGCTGCTCAGCGTGCGGTAGGCCTCGTTCACGCGCGTGGTCCACTGCATCGAGGCGCGCCGCTCGGCGTCACCCGCGCTGGCGAAGCGGTCCGGATGCACGCGGGCCTGGATCTCGCGGTAGGCGCGCTCCAGCCGCTCGCGCTCCAGCGCGAAGCCGGGTTGCAGGCCGAAGAGCTCGAAATGGTTTTTCAGACGTTGAACGATTCCCCGCAGCCGCAGGCATCCTTGACGTTGGGGTTGTTGAACTTGAATCCCTCGTTCAGGCCCTCGCGCGCGAAGTCGAGCTCGGTACCCTCCAGGTAGGGCAGGCTCTTCGGGTCGACCACGACCTTGACGCCGTGGCTCTCGAACTGCGCGTCCTCGGGCCGCACCTCGTCGGCGAACTCGAGCTTGTAGGCGAGCCCCGAGCAGCCCGAGGTGCGCACCCCGAGGCGCAGCGCGACGCCCTTGCCGCGCTTGGCGAGAAAGGCCTGCACGTGGCTGGCCGCCTTTTCGGTAAGCGTGATCGGCATGGCGCTATTCGTTTACCGCCTTGGCCTTGGCTTGCTGCGCGTCGCCGTAGCGCTTCTTGTAGTCCGCCACGGCCGCCTTGATCGCGTCCTCGGCCAGGATCGAGCAATGGATCTTGACCGGCGGCAGCGACAGCTCCTCGGCGATCTGCGTGTTCTTGATCGTCGCCGCCTCGTCCACCGTCTTGCCCTTGACCCACTCGGTGACCAGCGACGACGAAGCGATCGCCGAGCCGCAGCCGTAGGTCTTGAAGCGCGCGTCCTCGATGACGCCGTCCTTGCCGACGCGGATCTGCAGCTTCATCACGTCGCCGCAGGCCGGCGCCCCGACCATGCCGGTGCCGACGCCCTCTTCGTCCTTGCCGAACGCGCCGACGTTGCGCGGATTCTCGTAGTGATCGATGACCTTATCGCTGTATGCCATGACTGCCTCCTGCTGCTAATTGCTCAATGGGCGGCCCACTGGACCGAGCTCAGGTCCACCCCGTCCTTGTACATTTCCCACAGCGGCGACATCTCGCGCAGCTTGGCCACCTTGGCCTTGAGGTGATCGACCGTGTAGTCCACTTCCTCCTCGGTGTTGAAGCGCCCCAGGGTGAAGCGGATCGACGAGTGCGCCAGCTCGTCCGAGCGCCCCAGCGCGCGCAGCACGTACGAGGGCTCGAGCGAAGCCGAGGTGCAGGCCGAGCCCGACGAGACCGCAATGTCCTTGACCGCCATGATGAGCGACTCGCCCTCGACGAAGTTGAACGAAATGTTCAGATTATGGGGCACGCGCCGCTCGAGGTCGCCGTTGACGAACACCTCCTCGATCTCCTGCATGCCCTTGAGCAGCCGGTCGCGCAGGGCGCGGATGCGGCTGCCCTCCAGCGCCATCTCCTGGCGCGCGAGGCGGAACGCCTCGCCCATGCCGACGATCTGGTGCGTCGCCAGCGTGCCCGAGCGGAAGCCGCGCTCGTGGCCGCCGCCGTGGATCTGGGCCTCCAGCCGCACGCGCGGCTTGCGCCGGACGTACAGCGCACCGACGCCCTTCGGGCCGTAGGTCTTGTGCGCCGAGAAGGACATCAGGTCGACTTTGAGCGCCGCCAGGTCGATCGGGCACTTGCCGGTCGCCTGCGCCGAGTCGACGTGGAACAGCACGCCCTTGGCGCGGCACAGCTCGCCGATCGCGGGGATGTCCTGGATCACGCCGATCTCGTTGTTGACGAACATCACCGACACCAGGATCGTGTCCGGGCGGAACGCCGCTTCGAGCTGATTCATGTCGAGCAGGCCGTCGGGCTGCACGTCGAGGTAGGTCGCCTCGAAGCCGCGCCGCTCGAGCTCGCGCACCGTGTCCAGGGTCGCCTTGTGCTCGGTCTTGACCGTGATCAGGTGCTTGCCCTTGGTCTTGTAGAACTCGGCCGCGCCCTTGAGCGCGAGGTTGATCGACTCGGTCGCGCCGGAGGTCCAGACGATTTCCTTCGGATCGCAGTTGACCAGCGCGGCGACGTTGGCGCGTGCCTGCTCGACCGCCTCCTCGGCCTTCCAGCCGAAGGCGTGCGAGCGGCTGGCCGGGTTGCCGAAATGCTCGGTCAGGTAGGGGATCATCTTCTCCGCCACGCGCGGGTCCACCGGCGTGGTGGCGGAGTAATCGAGGTAGATCGGAAGCTTCATGCCGCCACCGCCACTTCGGGCTTGTTCGCCTCCGCCGCGCGCCAGTCGTGCAGCACCGCGACGTGCTTGCCGCTCTGGTGCGCGACCAGGTCCGCGAGCGTCACGGAGTTGAGGTAATCGTACATCTTTGCGTTCAGCGTCGCCCACAGGTCGTGCGTCATGCAGCGCTTGTCGTCCAGGCAGTTCTCCTTGCCTCCGCACTGCGTCGCATCGAGCGGTTCGTCGACCGCGCAGATGATTTCGGCCACCGAGACGCCCGCCATCGGCCGCGCCAGGTTGTAGCCGCCGCCGGGTCCGCGCACGCTGCTCACCAGACGGTGGCGGCGCAGCTTGCCGAACAGCTGCTCAAGGTAGGAGAGTGAAATGTGCTGCCGGTCGCTGATCGCGGCCAGCGTCACCGGCCCGCGCCCCTGGCGCATCGCCAAGTCCACCATCGCGGTCACCGCGAACCTGCCTTTGGTCGTGAGTCTCATGTCTGCCTCGCCGAATACCTGATCGGAAAGCTCAAGTATAGCAAATCCCGACGAATTTAATCAACTATTTATGGCTTGCAGGAACAACTACTTAACCACGCGCAGGGTCTCCGTTTGGGCCGCGTCGGCCGCATGCCGCGCGAGCTCGCGCTCGACCTCGGCGAGCTTGGCGCCAAGCTCGGCGAGCGAGCGCTCGAGCTCGTTCGAATGGTCCACCAGCGACTGGATCGCCTTGGCGTAGGGGTCGTCCTGGTTCTGCACCACCGCGTAGGCGGCAAAGCGCGCGCCTTCCTTGGTCGGTGCGGCGTCCACCACGCGGCCGGGAATCCCGACCACGGTGGCGCCCGCGGGCACCTCTTTGACCACCACCGCATTTGAGCCGATCTTCGCCCCCGCACCGACGCGGAACCCTCCCAGCACCTTTGCGCCGGCGCCCACGACCACGCCGGCCTCGAGGGTGGGGTGGCGCTTCTCGCCCCGATAGAGCGAAGTGCCGCCGAGCGTCACGCCCTGGTAGATCGTGCAGTCGTCTCCCACGTCCGCGGTCTCCCCGATCACCACGCCCATGCCGTGATCGATGAACACGCGCCGCCCGATGGTGGCGCCGGGATGGATCTCGATCCCGGTCGCCCAGCGCCCGAAATGCGAGGTGAGCCGCCCGAGCCAGCGCAGCCCGCGGCCCCAGAACCAGTGCGCGAGCTTGTGGATGTAAACGGCGTGCAGCCCCGGGTAGCAGGTGAGCACCTCGAACGTCGTGCGGGCGGCCGGGTCGCGGGCGAAGATGCTCGCGATATCTTCACGCAGGTGTCTGAGCATGCAGTGACTCTAGATTATCCGAGTAATCTCATCAACTACTTCCCCAGCAGGGCCTTGAGCAAGCCGCGCAGGATGTTGACCTCCTCGCGCTCCAGCCCCGGAACCCGCGAGAACAGGCGCCGCCATCGCTCGCGCAGCTTCGATCCCGGCGCCATGAAGCCGGATTCGGTCGCCGCCTGCTCGAGGTGGGCGTACAGCGCTTCGAGGTCCGCGCTCGTGGCCGGCTTTTCGCCGCGCAGCGATGGCACCTCCGCCCCGAGCGCCATGCGCAGCTCGTAGCACACGACCTGCACCGCCTGCGCCAGGTTGAGCGAGCTGTAGGCGGGGTCGGCCGGTATGTGCACCAGCGCCCGGCAGGCGAGCACCTCGTCGTTGCTCAGGCCCGCGGTCTCGTTGCCGAACACGAACGCGACCGGCCCGTCCGCGGCGCGCGCAAGCGCCGCCGGCGCAGCTTCGCGCAGCGCGAGCGACTGCGGCGACCATTCGCGCGGCCGCGCGCTGAGCGCGTACGTGGCGACGCAGTCGCCGATCGCCTCGGCGAGCGTCGCGTGCAGGCGCGCCGCCTGCAGCACGTCGACTGCGCCGGTCGCGAGCCACTCCGCCTCGGGCGCCGGATAGCGCTGCGGCGCGACCAGGCGCAGGTCCGCCAGCCCCATGGTCTTCAGCGCGCGCGCCGCCGAGCCGATGTTGCCGGGATGGCTCGGGCGGCAGAGCACGATGCGCACGCGTTCGAGCGGATTCGCCATGCGCGCAGTGTACGCAAGGTAAAATGCGCGCGCCCATGCATCCCATTCTCTCGATCGCGATCAAGGCGGCGCGCCGCGCCGGCTCGGTCATCAACCGCGCCACGCTCGACGGCGCGATCCTCGAGGTCAGATCCAAGCGCGCGCACGACTTCGTGACCCAGGTCGACAAGGACGCCGAGGAGGCCGCGATGCGCGTGATCCGAGGCGCCTACCCGGAGCACTCGATCCTGGCCGAGGAGTCGGGCGAGAACCTGGGCGGCGCCAAGACCGACTACCGCTGGATCATCGATCCGCTCGACGGCACCACGAATTTCATCCACGGCTTTCCGCAGTTCTGCGTCTCGATCGGAGTCGAGCACCGCGGCACGTTGGCGCACGCGGTGGTCTACGACCCGGGCAGGAACGAGCTTTTCACCGCCTCGAAGGGGCGCGGTGCGTTCCTGAACGACCGGCGCCTGCGCGTCACGCGCTGCCAGAAGCTGGACGACGCGCTGGTCGGCACCGGGTTTCCGTTCAAGGAGCTTTCGCGCGTCGACCCCTACCTGCGCCAGCTGCGAACGATCATGAGCTCGTGCGCCGGGGTGCGCCGCGCCGGCTCCGCGGCGCTCGACCTGGCCTACGTCGCGGCCGGGCGGCTCGACGCGTTCTGGGAGATGGGCCTGTCGCCGTGGGACATGGCGGCCGGCGCGCTGCTGATCCAGGAAGCGGGCGGGCTGGTCGGCGATCTCGCGGGCGACCAGGGCTACATGCGCTCGGGCGACATCGCCGCGGCGACGCCCAAGGTCTTCCCGCAGCTGCTGCAGGCGCTCGCGGCATGAACGTCTCCGAGCTGATCGTGCGCACTCTGGGCGCGGTCGGGGTGCGGCACATGTTCGGCTATCCGGGCGACCCTTCGGTCGAGGTGCTCGAAGCCGCGCGCCGCGGCGGCCTGGAGTTCGTGCTCGCGCGGCGCGAGGGGACTGCGGGCCTGATGGCCGAAGCGACCGGGATGCTGACCGGGCTGCCCGGGGTGTGCCTGTCCACGCTCGGCCCCGGCTCGTCCAACCTGGTCAACGCGGTCGCCAACGCCTGGCTCGACCGCGTGCCGATGCTCGCGATCTCGGGCCAGATCGAGACCCAGCGCGAGCCGACCTTCACCCACCAGGTGCTCGACCATGGTCGCATGTTCGCGCCGGTGTGCAAGTGGGCCACCGCGCTCCAGCCCCACACCGCGGGCGGCGTGCTGCGCAAGGCGCTGCGCACCGCGCTGGCCGAGCGCCCCGGTCCGGTGCACATCACCACCGCGGCGGACGTGGTCGGCGCCGAGGCGAAGGACGACCGGATCGTGATTCCGCCCTTCGCCGCG